>CANQBN010000033.1 GCA_947588855.1 uncultured Lachnospiraceae bacterium | reverse complement strand
GACTCACCGGTTCCAGCCATACGCTCTGCCAGATCCCGGTGCTGGGAGTATACCAGATGAAGCGGGACCTCTCCTCCCAGAACTGCTTCCCCCTGGCGATGGTCTCGTCCTCGATGGGATCCTCCACCTCCACGGTCACAGTCTCCTCCTTCCATGTCAGGAAATCCGTGATATCAAAGAAAAAAGGAGTCTGTCCGCCTGTATGGCCGCCCACACAGGAACCGTTGACAAACACCCGGCACCGGTAGTCCACCGCCCCGAAGCGGAAGAGCACACATCTTCCCCTCCAGGCTTCAGGAACAATGAACGTTCTTCTATATGTAACCATACTATCCTTGATCCGGATTCCAATTCCGCTAAGCCTGCTCTGGCAGACAAAAGGTACCCCTATCTCCGCCTGCTCAGCTCCCCAGCAGAAATCCCAGCGGCCATTCAGACTCATCCATTCGTCTCTGACAAAATCCGGTCTCGGATATTCCCCTCTCATCGCGAACTCCCTTCATTTCATACGGGACTGAGTGAAACGCTATATGGTTTACGTCTATCGAGTTGTGTTAAATATTTACCATTGATTACATGAAATATTTTAACAAAAATTCAACAGTCTGTCAACCGTATTTTGCGTCTTTCCATCTGCGTTTCCTGCGCTTTTCTATCTGCGCTTTTCGCGTCTTTCCCTCAGCCGCGGTCCATGTCCGGGTAACAGCCGCTTCACTCCTCGATTTTCTTCTGAGCCACAGCCTTCGCAATGGAGATCTCCGCCGGAGCGTAGGGGATCAGAGTCGCCTGAAACGCGTGGTAAAGGTCAGATTTGCCCGGCCATACCGTACCGATCAGACGGTTCTGACGATCCAGCTGATGGAACCAGGAGCCGTGGACATGATCCACAACCTTCTCATCCAGATACTCCATGAATTTCGCGTAATCCTCCGCGTACCGCTCTTTCTTCGTCACCCGGTACAGGACCGCGGAGGTATTGATGGCTTCCGCCAGGGTCCAGTGCATCCGGTCGTGAACCACCGGGGCCCCTGTCCAGTCCGTGGTGTACACGATTCCCGGGGCGCCGTCCGCGTCCCAGGCGTCCGCCACGGCCCGGCGGTACAGCTGCTCCGCCGCCTCCAGATAGGGGGCGGCCTCGGCTTTCACGGAAGCCGTCTTCGTCAGGTCGGAATCTGCCTCCGCCTTCTCCATGCAGCGGTTGGCTTCCGCTTCTCCGTCCGTCCAGGCAGACAGCGCCCACTGGGTGATGAGCCGCGCCCACTCGATGCCGTGGCCCGGCGTCGCCCCGTAGGGCTTAAAGGGATCGGCGGGATTGTCCTTATTGCACTCCAGATCCGCCGCCCAGTCGCTGGTGAAATGTTCCGGGATCCGCCACTCATTTTGCGACGCCCAGCCGATGACGTGATCGATGATCCGTCCCGCCCGCGCCCGGTATTTCTCGTCTCCGGTCACATCGGCCGCCGCCAGAAAGGCCTCCACGGAATGCATGTTGGCGTTCAGCCCCCGGTAGCTGCTCAGTTCCGTAAACTCCGTGTTCCAGGTATCGCAGGCAAGGCCCTCCTCCTCGTTCCAGAACCGAAGGTCGTAAAGGGCCAAGGCTTCCTCAAGAAGCTTCTCCGCCCCGGGCCTTCCCGCCAGCAGAGCCGAGGAAGCCGCCAGGATCACAAAGGCGTGGGCGTAGCACTGTTTACTGGGCAGAATTCCTCCATTCGCCGTAACCCCTGCGTACCAGCCGCCGTTTTCTTTATCCCAAAGCTCTCCCAGAAGCCCCTTTACCGCGGCATCCGCCAGAGCCTCGCAGCCTTCCCGTCCCATCAGAGTACCGATGCTGTACACATGGGCCATCCGGCTGGTGATCCAGGTCTCCCGGGGCCGGTCGGTCCAGGGCGTACCGTCATCTCCCAGATAATAGGACGAGCCGCCCTCCGACGGGAATCTCCGGCCGAAGGCCAGCAGGTTCTCCCTGAGTTCGCCGAGAAAGGCCTTATTCTCCGGCGTATCGATGATGTATTTTTCTTTCATGAGTATTCCCTCCTTCTGCGTTTCACGCAGATTTTAATGAATATCATAAACGCTGCGAAGCCTCAGGTGGTCCGCCGTTCCTTCCAGGATCTCCACCGTTTTGCTTCCGCCGTTCATATCAAAATAATTGTCTGACAGGACCAGATTTTCCTGTTCATTCTGAATCTCCACGCTCTTCGCATACGTTTTCGCGGATACCGTGATATAACTGCCGTTCACGACGGCCGTCAGCTCCGGATCCTCATACCGGAAATACTTGGGATAAGAGAAGATCACCGTTCCCTCCGAGACAATCTTTTCCCCGCAGTAAGCCTGATAGCTGACATACTGCCGGTAGATATCCGCCTCCGGAAGCTCCCGCCGCGCAAGCCAGACGCTTCGCAGGGCCGGCACCAGAACCGTGGTCTCTTCCTGCTCCAGAATCTCCGCGTCCGCGCTCCGCAGCTGCCAGCAGACCCGTATCTCCTCATCCTGCATGGTCTCGTTCTGCACGTTCAGGCGGATGGATTTGGGAAACTCAAAGGGAAGGCGCACCAGCTCCTGCCCGCTTCCCAGCATCCCTTCCTCCTCGCAGGAAATCAGGATAGGGCCAAAGAACCGTCTGGCATAGTAATGAAGCGCCTTCAGACGGTGACAGTAATCGATGCTGGACCAGGAAGCCACCGGCCAGCAGTCGTTCAGCTGCCAATATACAGTTCCCATACACCGGCTGTCATTCCGGTTCCGGCGGAAATGCTCCACGCCGTAACGGATGGCGTCCGCCTGCAGAAGCTGGGAGGCGTAGATCACCGTCTCAAAATCCGACGGATACCGGTAGGTCTGCTGCATATAGTTCATGATCTTCCCGTTGGCGGAACCGTTTCGCTGATGCCACTCCATAATGTAGGAGAAAATATTCATGTCCCGCTCATCGTCGGTGAAGGTCTCCACGGTTTTTCTGGCCGGAAAAGACTGGAATCCGAACTCGGACAGATACCGGAAATGGTACTTCCGATACTCGGAGAAGGGCTGATTGCCGTGCCAGACCTCCCAGTAATGGACGTCGCCTCGGTTCTCGTCCCGGGGGTTGTCAAAGCCCCCTCCCGACGACGGGCTGGCCGGCCAGTAGAATACCTGAGGCGCATACTTCTTCATCATCTCCGGAAGAATATGCTCATACATGGTGAGGTAATCCGATACTTCGCTTTCCTTGCTGACCCAGCAGCCCTCCGACACAAACTGCTCCATCTCATTGTTCCCGCACATCAGCCCCAGGCAGGCGTGGTGGCGGATCCGCCTCAGATTGTCGGCGAATTCTCCCCGGATATTGGCCTCAAACTCCGGCGTCAGATCATAGACGGCGCAGGCAAACATGAAATCCTGCCAGACCACCAGCCCCAGCTCGTCGCACAGATCATAAAACCAGTCGTCGGGATAATAGCCGCCGCCCCACACGCGGATGGAATTGAAATGAGCGAAAACCGCCTTGTTCAGAAGGTCCTCCGTAGTCTCTCTGGTCACACGGCCCAGCAAGTGGTCTTCCGGAATATAATCCGCTCCCATGGCGAAGATGTTCACGCCGTTGACGCAGGTGGCGAACCGCTCTCCCCACTGGTCCGGCGTCCGGTCCATGGTAATAGTCCGCAGGCCAATCCGTCTCTCCCAGACGTCGATCACCGTTCCGTCATTTTTCTTCAGCGTGACCGTCACGGTGTAAAGATCCTGCCGGCCGTATCCGTTGGGCCACCACAGAGCTGGATTTTCAATGACGATCTCCTCCTCGCAGGACGAAACCGCAATCACAGTTCCCAAGGGCGACAGAATCTGAACCTCCGTCCGCAGCTTTTCTTCTCTCCCAGACACGCCGGCAGCCCGCTCAATCTCCGGGATCAGCGCAAGGCGCACTCTTCCCGGCTCATGGTTCTGCAGCACCTGCACGCTTACCAGCCGCGCCGTGTCGATCCCCAGCAGCGTCACCGCCCGCCAGATACCGGCGTCCGGCAGATGAGCTCCCCAGTCCCACCCGAACATGCAGTGGGCCTTCCGGATATGGACAAACCCGTCCATGGCGTCCTCCGTCCCCCGGGTCGGCGCCTTCCGGTAAGCTTCCCTGATGTAGACCACCGGGGAGTGGAAATACACCCGCAGCCGGTTATCCGTTTCTTTCAGGACATCCTTGACAGAAAACTCCCAGATCCGGTGCATATTCTCCGCATGTCCCAGCAGCACATCGTTCAGATAAATGTCCGCAATGGTATCCAGTCCCTCAAACCGAAGCAAAATCTCGTCCGAAGAAAGCAGCTCACAATCGCAGTCAAAGGCCGTGCGGTACTCGTAATCCTCCTCCATAAGGCGGAGGGCCTTCCGCTCATTATCCTTCCAGAAAGGATCCTCCATCCTTCCCGCCGCCAACAAGTCGCCGTACACCGATCCCGGCACCCTGGCCGGAATCCGCCAGGCCTCCCCCGCCTGATTCATCGTCCAGTTTTCATGAAGCGTTACCGTTCTCATCTTCCTGATTCCTCCGCAAATGGTTCACCTGATCTATGGCATACAGCGGCAGATTAACAAGCCATTCTTCTTTCTTATAATCCGACATGGACGCGCGGACAGAAATTTCAGGCGCGAATTTTTCCCGATAAGTTTTAAGGCTTTTGGCCTTGAGATTTACCTCGGCCTTTACTTCAACAGGAACAATCCGCTGGCCTGTATCAACGACAAAATCCACCTCACAGGAACCTCTGTCATTGGTGTAATAATAAACATCCAAGTCCTCAATGGTTTTTAATTGCTGACAAACGTACTGTTCCGTAAGAGCACCCTTAAATTCAACGAAAAGATCGTTGCCGTCAAGCAGGGTGTGGGGATGGAGTCCGGCCATACAGCCAAGAAGTCCCACATCAACCAGAAACAACTTAAATGCCTTTAAATCTTCATACGCTCTCAGCGGGATGCCTGCCGCGTTCACACGGCTGATCCTGTGGGCAAGCCCACAATCACTGAGCCACATAATCGCGGTTTCGTAGTCTTTCGCGCGAGCGCCTTCACGAACAAGCCCATAGATAAATTTTTTATTTTCTTTCGCCAGCTGAGAAGGAATACTGTTCCATACCATACGAAGCCTCGGAACCATTTCATTGGGAACATGCTTGGAAAAATCCTGTTCATAAGCTGCGAGGATTCGCTTTTGAATTTCACGAACCTCATTAAAATCCGTATTCTCCGCGAAATTTTGTACCGCTTCCGGCATGCCTCCAACAAAGTAATACTGCTTCAAAGCGTCAATATATGTCTGCCTAAAGCTTGTAATCATTTGAAAATCCTGCTTATCCAGCAGCTCCGCAAATTGTTCTTTACCGGTCGCCATGAGGAATTCACGAAAAGAAAGAGGATACAGCTTTAAGAAGTCCACCTTACCCACAGGAAAAGACGTGCCCTCATGCAAAGCAATACCAGGCAAAGACCCTGCACATACAATGTGATACTGCGGCGCATTTTCACAAAAATACTTAAGCGACGTCAATGCTCTTGGAACTTCCTGCACTTCATCAAAAATCAGCAGAGTCCTGTCAGGGTCAATTTTGCGGCCCGCATACAGTTCCAGGCCCATAATCAAGCGGTCCGTATCCAGATCGGAAGCAAACAGCTCCGCCATCCTGGAATTGGAGTCAAAATTGATATATACGGTATCTCCATAGGCCTGTCTGCCAAACTCCCGCATCAGCCAGGTTTTCCCAACCTGACGCGCCCCTTCGATAATCAAAGGTTTGCGGCGTTTTCTCTCTTTCCATTTTAACAGCTTTTCCATCGCAATTCGGTACATATGCGCACCTCCATTATTATAACGCAAATGTAGTATAGCATATGCTTACAAAAATTACAACGAACTTTTGTTTATATAAACATTTTTTACATCGAAAATATGATTATCGGCATAAAAAAAACCGATTCCGCTGCACTCTTGTGACGGAATCGGCTGCAAAAAAGCACTCTGGAGCAAAGTCGCGTAGTTCTGAATCACGGGGACCAGGCAGAGCAGCAGGACAATTTCAATGATGCCAGCAACGATGCCCCAGACCAGCATATCCCACACCATAACCAGAATTTTGTTTGAGAAATATTAAAATAAATTTGATGTCGCCATATGACAGCACACCTGATGTCCTTCAGAAACAGTGCAGACTGGCGGAGACTCCTTACGACAAATATCTTTAGCCATCCAACATCTATTCGCAAATTTACAACCAGGTTTAGGATTGATAGGACTTGGAACATCTCCTTCTAACAGAATCTGCTCTCTTTTATACCCATATTTTGCAACAGGCACAGCGGAAAGCAACGCTTTCGTATACGGATGAACCGGATTTTTAAACAATTCTTTAGACTCACATATTTCAACCATTGTCCCCAGATACATAACCAAAATACGATTACTGATATGGCGAACCACGCTAAGATCATGGGAAATAAACAGGTATGTCAATCCCATCGTATCCTGTAATTCTTGAAGCAAATTTAAAATTTGCGCTTGGATGGAAACATCCAATGAAGAAACCGGTTCATCACAGACAATAAATTCCGGATTTAATGCCAATGCCCGAATAATTCCCACTCTCTGCCTTCTTCCTCCATCTAATTCATGGGGATAACTGTTAAACAGCTTCCTGCTGACGCCTCCTTTAACCATCAAATTCAAAACGGCAGCATTAATTTCTGATGCAGGCACCGTTTTGTGTATTTTTAAAGGTTCTGCAATAATCTGGCCAATGGTTTTTCTTGGATCTAAACAAGAATAGGGATCCTGGAATATCATCTGCATTTTTCTTCTCAGAAGCTGCATTTTATGTTTATCATATGCAAGAATATCCTCACCATCATAATAGATTTGCCCCTCTGTATGGGGAATCAGCCGCAGTATGACTCTTCCAACCGTAGATTTTCCACAGCCGCTTTCTCCTACCAGCCCCAGGGTTTCTCCCCTATTGATATGAAAATTCATATCATCAACTGCATGAAGCATACCGTTCGGGACATTGAAATATTTTTTTAAATTCCGCACATCCAAAATCACATCACCCATGTCATCCCCTCCTTGCATTATATAGATGACATTTCACCATATGTTCCCCGGCAATCATCACTTCTTCCGGTTCCATAGTCTCACAAATGTCCATTGCTTCATTACATCTCGGGCAAAACTTACATCCCACGGGAAGATCCATGGGATCTGGCATAGAACCGCGAATCACCTGCAGCTTTGCCGATTCTTCAGATTCAATATCCGGCAGGCATCCAAACAGGCCCTGCGTATATGGATGGGACGGATGTTCAAATACCTCTTGAATACTTCCCATTTCAATTACGCTTCCTGCATACACAACAACAACATAATCTGCTATTTCAGCTACAACCCCCAGGGCATGCGTAATAAAAATCGTGGAAGTCCTGTATTTTTTCTTTAATCCCTTCATCAATTCCAAAATCTGAGCCTGAATTGTAACGTCAAGAGCAGTAGTAGGTTCATCCGCGATCAATAATTCCGGATTACAGGACAATCCCATCGCAATACAAACCCGCTGTTTCATTCCGCCAGAAAACTCATGTGGGTAATTATTCAGCCTTTCCCTGGGAATGCCTACAATCTCCAGCATATCTCCGGCCTTATCCCAGGCTTCTTTTGCACTTACATCCTGATGCTCTTTTATCACATCACTGATTTGATGTCCAACTGTATATACAGGATTTAAAGATGTCATTGGATTTTGAAAAATCATTCCGATCTTTTTTCCTCTATATTGACACATATCAGATTCGCTAAGTTTTAAAAGATCTCTTCCTTTAAATAAAATGCTTCCGGATGTAATTACTCCGGGCGGATTGGGAATCAGCCCCATAATGGAAAGAGCCGTTGTCGTTTTTCCAGCCCCGGTTTCGCCTACCAGACCAACCGTTTTCCCCTCCGGAACATTAAATGTCATATGATTGATTGCCTTTACAACTCCATCATATGTGCGAAATTCAACACTTAAATCTTTTATCTCTAACAGATTTTCATTCATTCCTGCTTTCCCTTTCTGCCAATCTGCGCTAAATAATACGGCAACGCTGCAGATGTCCGGAGACCTTTGATAAATCCATCCATTACCATGCTTTCATTAGGCGCATGATTTTTTTGATCTGCCGCCGCATATGGTATCACAATCGTCGGAACATTTATATGACCTGTAAACACAAAATCCGGCGCTACTCCTCCTATTCCAGGGAACAAGATTGGTTCCTCTTCAAAGCCCAGTTTCACAGCATTCACTGCCGCTGAAACATAGAGATGATCTATGCGCGTTCTGGAAGGCATTACCATTCCGTAATGTGTCATCTTCGCATCTTCAAACCCATGTCGATTCAAATGCAGCCGTAATGCCTTTAAAATTTTTTCAGGATCCTGATCTGGTACAAGCCGCATATCAATTTTAACAGAGGCCTGCCTCGGTAAAACCGTCTTTGACCCTGGTCCTGTATATCCGGAAGTCAGCCCTGAAATATTACATGTCGGCTCAAAAATCAAGTTGTAATAAAAATTCTTAGAATGCGGACCGTGTATAAATTCCCTGACTCCGTATACTTCGCATAACTCTTTTTCATTTACAGGAATTTTATTTACCGCTTCTATTTCCAGATTACTTATCGGACGTACATCATCATAAAATCCTTCAATACAAATATGTCCCTCCGAGTCATACATAGTATTTAAAAGCTGAACCAGACGCCACGCAGGATTCTGAATAGATGTAGCCATCATCGAATGCATATCTGTTTTAGCATTCTCTATTGTTATTTCTACATAACATAAACCCTTTACTCCTAAATTAATTTGCGGCTTTCCATTTTCATGAAAATGACTGTCCGAATAAAAGCATACATCGCATGACAAAAGCTCTTTGTGACTCTCTACAAAAGGGAGCAGATTAGGGCTTCCTATTTCCTCCTCGCCCTCAAATAAAAATTTTACATTAACCGGATATCTCCCTTTCGTCTTCTTCCAGGCCTCAACAGCCTTAATATGCGTATAAAGCTGCGATTTGTCATCCGATACCCCTCTGCAATAAATTTTCCCCTCTCGAATTGTGGGCTCGAAAGGCGGACTGTTCCATTCATCCAATGGTTCCGGCGGCTGCACATCATAATGCCCATAAATCAACATTGTCGGAAGCGCTGAATCCTCTATAATTTCTCCATATACTACCGGATTGCCCTGCGTCGGGTAAATGGCGGTTTGAATCCCGCTTTTCTCCATGATTTCAGACAGCAGCTGAGCACATTCCTTTATCCCGTCATTATAACTGCTGACGCTTTTACATCTTAAAAAAGTAAATAATTCTTCCAGATACTCTTGCTGTTTATCCTGAATATATTGAAAAATTTCTTTCATTCTTGTCCCTTTCTGATAATCAATCATCTTTTAATCTCGGATCCAAAACATCTCTCAGTCCATCACCAAATAGATTTAGCCCTAATACCAAAAACAAAATTGCCAGTCCGATAATCGTTGTCACATGTGGAGCTACTAACAGGTATTGCCTTCCGCTTGAAAGCATTGCTCCCCACTCTGGCGTAGGCGGCTGCGCACCAATACCTAAAAATCCCATTCCCGATGTCGTCAGCACCGCATTTCCAAAGTTTAAGGTTGCCAGTACAATCAGCGGAGACATAATATTGGGCAGAATATGTGTAAAAATAATTTTCACGTCATTTGATCCTAATGCCTTCGCCGCTTCTATATATTCTCCATTTTTTATAGATAATGTTTCACTACGGGCCATCCGGGCAAAATTGGGAACTGTATAAATTGCTACCGCAACCACCGCATTGGTTAAGTTTGCTCCCAGGACTGTGACAAATAAGATACAAAGAAGAAGCTGTGGAAACGCCATTAAAATATCCATAGCTCTCATAAGAAAAAAATCTATTTTCCCTCCATAATATCCGGATATTATACCCAGAGGAACCCCAATCAAAAACGCAGCCAGAACAACTGTTACACCAATAGCTATTGAAATTCTGGCACCGTATACTAAACGGCTTAAAATATCCCGCCCCAGTTCATCAGTGCCCAATATATGCCCCTCGACCGTCCCAGGAGCCTTTAACATTGCGCTGAAATCTGCTTCAACCGGATCATACGGCGCAATCCATGGAGCAGTAACTGCAACTACTACATAAATTAAGACGATTATAAGACCCAGTACCGCAATTTTCCTTTTTTTAAAATTATGCCAAAATCGTTTTATTTGATATCCTTTAGAAATCTTAACCTCATTCTGATATATTCCTGTTCTATCCGGCATTTTATCCTCCTGTTATGACAGTTTTATCCTTGGGTTAATCACTGCATATAAAATATCAACAATAAGGTTTACGATTACAAATGACGCTGCAATTACGAGAATTGCTGACTGAACCACTTGAAAATCTCTTGCTTTAATAGAAGTTACAATCAATTCTCCTAATCCCGGCCATCCAAAAACCTTTTCCGTAATAACCGCTCCGCCGATTAAAAGCCCAAATTGAAGACCGGCAACTGTCACGATCGCATTCATGGCATTTTTCAACGCACAGCCAAAAATCACCTTGCGTTTGCTGAACCCCTGTGCACGCGCTGTTTGAATATAATCTTGTCCCAATACTTCCAACATACTTGACCGAGTCATACGCGCAATCGTTGCCAAACTCCGCGATGACAGCGTCATAGTCGGAAGAATAAGACTCAACGCAGTAGACTGCGGTGATATCGGGAGCCATTTTAAATTAACACATATAATCAGCATAAGCATTAATCCCAAATAAAACGCAGGAGTTGAAAGACCGATTAACGCGAAGAACATACATAAATTATCCCAGATAGAATAGCGTTTCACTGCCGAGAGCAAGCCAATACCCACTCCTCCAATAATAGCGACAATTGTTGAAGTCGCAGCTAAAAGCAGTGTATTCGGGTACCGTACCGCCAACTCTTCAACTACCGGCCGTCCTGTTCTTGTAGAAATCCCAAAATCTCCCTGTAAGATTCCTCCCAGATATTTAAAATACTGTACATATAAGGGCTTATCATAACCGTATGCTACCCGTATTCGTTCTACATCTTCTGCCGTTGCCTGCTCTCCCGCAATCAATCGAGCCGGATCTCCCGGCATCATATGAACCATCATAAATACCAAAAGAGATACAATAAACAATACCGGAATTAAAGACAGTAATCTTTTACATACATATTTTGCCACTATATACCCAACCCCTTTCTGCCTGGAGTATGCCTGGTTTTATACAGGCATACTCCATTTACCATCTTTATTTACGTGTTAAATAGGCCAAATCTATCGTTTCATTCGGATAAATCACCAATCCTTCTACATTAGCCCCTGAACCAAACGTCTGGTTTTCGTAGTACAAAATTATAGATGCTCTATCATTGTGTATAATATCCTGCATTTCATACAACAGTTCTTTTCGCTTCTCCTCATCAGCGGTCCTCTGCTGCTCTTCACATATCGCATCATATTCAGGATTGGAATAAAATGTATAGTTCTGCAGTTCGCCCGTTCTATAGTTATAAATCAAATCCTGCGCCAGATCTCCTGTCGCACATCCTTTTCCTAAAAGAAAAATTTCTGTATTACCTGCCGACATTGCTTCCGTATACGCTCCCCAATCGAGAACATTTACTTCTGCAGTTATTCCTACTTGTGAAAGCATCGCCTGCACTGCTTCAGCCACCTGGCGGTCCATCGCATATCTTCCCTCCGGAGTACTGATCTTTATAGTAAATCCATTTGGATATCCGGCCTCTGCCAGTAATTGTTTCGCCTTTTCAGGATCATATTTATAATCGTCCCCTATTCCCGGTTTGGCATTTTGAATCGCAGATGAAATGACTCCTGTCGATGGATATGTCGCATACCCGCCTAAAATACCGCTAATAATCGCGTCCCTGTCGATCGCATAATCCAGTGCTTCTCTTACCTTTAAATCAGACAGTTTTTCATTCTGAAAGTTAAGCCCTAAATAAATCGTTCTATATCCGGGAACCATTTGAATGGCTACATTAGGATCTGATTCCAGTTCTTCCACAAGCACACTGGGAATATTGGCTGCGATGTCTGCGTCTCCTGTCTTTAACATCATAGCCCGGGCAGAATCTTCTGCAATTACTTTTATATCAATTAATTCTGCTGTAGCAGGTTCTCCCCAATAGTTTTCATTTTTCTCCAATATCATTGAAGTTCCCGGAATCCATTCTTTTAATTTTAACGGTCCTGTGCCGGCAGCATGTGTACTATAATCGCTCCCATATTCTTCCAATGCTTTTGGACTCATCATACCAGAACTATATGTGCTCAGCATCGCAGGGATTACTGCGCACGGCGCATCAAGTAAAAACTTAATTTCGTGATCATTAACTATTTCATAATCTGTTATCATAGTTACCAGCGAAGCTTTCGGAGATCCCGTTTCCGGATTTTTAAGCCGCTCAATATTATACTTTACCGCCTCTGCATTAAATGGCTCTCCATCATGAAATGTAACGCCTTCCCGCAATTTAAACGTCCATTCTGTCGCATCATCATTAGAACTCCATTCAGTTGCCAGGACCGGCTGGAAATTACCTTCCAAATCTCTTTTTACAAGATTTTCATGAATCTGCACAGAAACACGTCCTGTATTCGCATCACTCATCAAATGCGTATCCAGTGTTAATGGTTCTGTACCCACCACATATGTGAACTGTCCGTCTGTATCCTCTGATACCGTCGTTTTGTCAGCAGATGTTTCGGATGCTTCTGTCCCCGCTGCCGCGCTCGTTTCTGACTGCACTGCCTGCTTTTCAGAACATGCACTCAATACAAACGCCGCCGCAATTGTCATTGCAAAAAACTGCATTCTTCTTTTCTTCATCACTATTCCTCCTTTAAAAATACTGATTTGGTTAAACGGCTCAATTCCACATCTAATAACAAGCAAATTTTATGCCAGTTTTTTTATCAGTCTCATCTGTAATGAATATTGCTCTTCACAATAATTATTATACTTTAAATATCTAATTTTACTTCTAGCATTTATTGCAATATTGTTGTAAAATTGAATCAATGTTGCAAACACTGTTGCTTTGTAAAGGAGTTTTTTAGATGATTAATTTAATTTTTATTGTTCCGTACCCCGAATTAGAAAAAAAAGTTTCTGAAATACTTGACAGTCACCCTTTAAGAGCATCTCTGCAAAAACGGATTGAAATGCGTACAGCTGACCAACTTGATAAATTTAAATTCGATGCCGGCAGTGATGTCATTATAGCCAGAGGTTTTACTGCTTATAGTCTTAGAAAGATGTTTCCGCATCTTCCTGTTATTGAACTCCCTATCACGGCGTATGATTTAATTCGCGCGCTAAATGAATGTATTTCTCTATATGCCCCTGAAAAAGTTGCTTTTATTGGGAATTTTGCGGCTTTAGAAGAAGCAAAGGAACTTGAACACATCGTCTGCTGCGATATTGAAGTCTACCATACGCCAAAGGTTGAAGATGTGGAAAACGCAGTAGAACAAGCCCATAAAGACAACTGCTCTGCCTTTATTGGCGGATATTCTGTCAATCTCATATGTTCCCAAAAGGGTTATGCCTCTGTTACCATTCAGACAGGAAATGAGGCAATTATACAGGCTTTAGACGAAGCAGTGCGCACGGTAAACGTCGTTCGCACTGAGCGGGAACGTGCGGAAATGTTTACTACAATTACTGAAACATCAAAAGACGGCATGCTTTATGTCGATATGGCACAAAACATCAGAGTATGCAATCCCGCCGCCTGTCAGCTATATATCGGTACTAAGAAAAATCCGCTGGGACTTCCTCTAAAAACTGCATTCCCGTTTCTTTCTGATCCTGTATTTCGCGCGCTGAAAACAGGATCAGAATTAGCAAATCAAATTATACACTGGAAAAACAGTACGCTTAATGTCACTGTTCATCCTGTTATTATCAATACCAGAAAAACCGGCGCCGTCATTACATTCCAGGATGCCACACAGATTCAGCAGGTAGAAATACAGATACGAAAAAATTTAGCGAAAAAAGGTCTTAATGCCCACTATCATTTCGAAGATATTATTCACGAAAGCCAGGAAATGGATCATGTAATTCAAAAAGCACGAAAGTTTGCTTCCGTATCCTCCAATATTTTGATTGAAGGAGAGACCGGTACCGGAAAAGAGCTTTTTGCACAAAGCATTCATAATTCCAGCAACCGGTGTAATGGTCCTTTCGTAGCTGTAAATTGCGCTTCTCTTCCCGAAAATCTTCTCGAAAGCGAACTTTTTGGATATGTGGAAGGCGCATTTACAGGTGCCTCAAAAGGCGGCAAAATCGGATTATTTGAACTTGCTCACAAGGGAACTTTATTTTTAGACGAGATTTCTGAAATTCCCTTAAGTATACAGGGAAAACTCCTGCGTGTATTACAGGAACATGAGGTCAGACGTTTAGGAGACGACCGCGTAATCTCCGTAGATGTACGTGTTATCGCCGCCACAAACCGTAATCTCAGAGTCATTATGGAACAAGGTAATTTCCGCCAGGATCTGATGTATCGCTTAGATGTTTTAAAGCTGTTCCTCCCGCCTTTATATAAACGTTCGGGAGATGCCAAAGTGATATTTTATTATTTTCTGGATTTATTTCACAGGCAGCAGGGATATCCCATTCCCCACATAGACGCCTCAGCAATGCAGCTTTTATCAGAATATCGTTTCCCAGGCAATATCCGGGAACTAAGAAATGTTGCAGAACGGCTCATAGTAATATGTATGGATCAAAAAAACCTGACCACAGCTGATATGAGAGAAGCTCTTTATCCTGAAGAACTTCCCCAAAATACTCCAGTACCAGCTGTTTCCTCATGTTATGAAAACAGCGAACGGGACTTTTTAATACAAAAGCTGGAAGAATTTCATTACAATCAAACATTAACCGCCAAAAATTTAGGAATCAACCGCACTACCTTATGGCGTCATATGAAACAGCTTGGAATCCGGCGGCCCTGATATGCATTTGATGGCTTTTTTATGTTTTCCTGTACCCCTGATTTGGGATCGTAAACTTTCTCCCAAATACAGGGGTATTTTTGGCATTAATTTTGCTTAATAAAAAAGTAACGGCTTTATTCCAAGTTTTCGATAAGGAGGATTTTTCATGGCAATTTTAGGATGTATTGCTGATGATTTTACCGGCGCTTCGGATGCGGCAGCTTTTTTAGTCAAAGGCGGGCTTTCAACTCAGCTTTTCTCTGGAGTCCCGGATTCGGCAGATGTAATACATAATACCGCACAGGCTTATGTAATTGCGCTAAAAACCCGCACTATGGAAACCAAAAAAGCAGTTCTCAGTTCTTTGATTGCGCTTAAATGGCTAAAAAATCAAGGAATAAATAAGTTTTATATAAAATATTGCTCTACCTTTGACTCTACGCCGACGGGTAATATTGGTCCCATTGCAGACGCAGCTTTAAATTTTTTAGATGCACAATATACTCTCTTGTGCCCTTCTCTCCCAGTAAATGGGCGGACTGTAAAAAATGGAAACATTTACGTAAATGGCGTTCCCTTACATGAAACCTCTATGAAAAATCATCCCCTGACACCCATGTTGAGTTCTAATATTCCTACATTGATGCAGGCACAAAGCAAATATCCCTGTATCCTTTTATCGGCACAGGACCTGCTCCAATCGTATCCCGCAATCAGGACACAGCTTCTTCAGCGGGCCGTAAGTATGGAAGCAGACCGTTTCTATGTCGTACCAGACTATCAGTCAGAAAAAGATGGAGAAAGAATCGCCAGTCTTTTTGGGCATCTCCCCCTTCTTACAGGCGGCAGCGGGCTCATTATGCACCTTGCACATCAAATGACCGGAAACATGCATCATACATTTCGGAAATCTCTGCCCCCGGTATCCGGACCAGCACTTCTTCTTGCCGGCAGCTGCTCCAAAGTTACACTGTCTCAAATTAAATATTTTCTGGCACATGGCGGAATAAGCAGGAAAATAGATGCTAAACTCTTTTCACACAGCTCCTTGAATTCCTCGGTTGAAGACCTGTGGGATTTTATTTTACAGCATTGGGAAACACCTGTGCTAATCTATAGTTCCGATACAACAGACCATGTTAAAGAGGCTCAAAAGCAATCCCGGACCATTTCCGAAGATTTGGAAGAACTATTCGCACGCCTTGCAGAAAGGGCAATTGCACAGGGATGCCATCGATTGATTATCGCCGGGGGAGAAACTTCCGGAGCTGTTACAAAAAAACTTGGCTTTGATGCCTATGAGATAGGAGACAGTATTTCTCCCGGGATTCCTATTATGGCACCCATACGGAAACCAAATCTACGCTTAATACTCAAATCCGGGAACTTTGGCGAAGAAAACTTCTTTGAGAAGGCGCTTCTTTTAACAACCGGCAGGAAAGAAGAACCCCAATGAGCCTGGAAAAAGCATATTAGACACTCTGTGGTATGAATATCGATTCCGCACTAATTTAACTTATAATTTTTAAGAAAGGAAGCACTTAACTATGGATTTTACGAGTTTATTCAAACATTGTAATGAAAAAGAATCCCTTATAGGCATCATTGGCGCTACGCGCGGCTACGGCTATACCCTTCTGGCCCAAATTCCAAAAGTTAAGCAAATGAATCTTCGCCTCATCTCTTCCCGCCATACGGATGAATGCGTGAAAGTTCTCACCGGGCTTGGCTACAAAGAAGAAAACCTGGAAATATGTGTTACTTCGGAACAGGTAAAGGATGCCCCTAAGGATAAAATTATCATTATAGAAGATTACCGGCTGGTTCTTGCAAGCGATATTACCTCCCTGGTGGAATGCACCGGTAATACTGCCATAAGTTCAGAAGTTTCTGCAAAAGCTTTAAAGCAAGGCATTAATGTCTATATGGTTTCCAAAGAGACCGACAGCGTATGCGGACCCATGCTGAATCATATTGCCAGCCAGAATGGAACGGTCTACTCTCTCGTAAACGGCGACCAGCCCCGGAATCTTCTGGATCTCTATTCCTGGGGTAAAGTTCTTGGTCTTGAAATTATCGCGGCAGGAAAAGCCAGCGAATATGATTTTGTCTGGAATCCGGATACCGGAGAATTTACTTATGCGCAGGGAACTTCTGGACCTAATGAGATAATACCAGAAATAAGAGATTTCTGGTACTTTAACGGTTTGGAAACATTAAAGGGGCGAAGGCGGCTTCTTGAAAAGTACATGAATGTAATCTCCGCCGACTTATGCGAGATGAATTTGGTATCTAACATTACCGGCCTGCTCCCTTCCGCCCCAAGAATGCACTATCCCATCGCTAAAACAAACGAGCTGGCAGATATTTTCATTCCAAAAGAAGATGGCGGCATTCTGGATAAAACTGGCGTAATCGATGTATTCTGCAACCTTCGTTCTCCGAATGAAGCGAGCTTTGCCGGAGGCGAATTCATCATCGTTAAATGTGAGAATAAGACGGTATGGGATCTTCTAACCGAAAAGGGACATGTGGTAAGCCGCAACGGCAAATATGCATGCATGTATCTTCCCTATCACTATATGGGACTCGAAACACCGATTTCTATCCTCCTGGGAGACCTTCTGGGAATCGGCACACATAAAGAATGCCGCCAGGTATCAGTCATGGTAGGAGTCGCCTGCAGAGATATTCCCAAAGGCACCACTTTAAAAGTTACCGGTCATCATCACTCTATTGACGGTCTTATACCTGAACTCTGGGAAACAAAGGATGCACAAGATACAGTTCCTTTCTATCTTCTCAATGGAGCCGTTCTCCTTAAAGACATCAAGGCAGGTGAACCTATAAACAGGGACGCCGTGAATCCTGCAGGAAGTTTTCCCTATAAACTCTATGAGCAGGGGCTTAAACTATAAATTTTATTACCAGGGGCTGTTGCAGAAATATTACAGTGAAATTTTGAATATACAAAAAACGCGTCACTGGCGCGTTTTTTGCATACTGACGTAATCCAAGTGTGCGCGCTTTCGAGACAGATGTCCGCTCAGGGGCGGATTTTATCCGACACTGACGGACAGATGTCAGAGAACCGCGCGCACAACGGATATCAAATATTCACTGCAGCATTCTGCAACAACCCCTTTGTATTTACAATGTCGGCATTCAGTCTGCCAGACATATCCTTCTGTGAGAACATAGTTTGATTACTTATCCCAATACCACCACATATGATATTGTAGCATTAATAGTTTCTATCAATCCATCCGCCTTCGCATCCAACTCGTACAGGAACTTCCGCATAATCATCATCGATATAGCAATTACGCATTAAATAACCATCTTCTGTAAAGAAAAACGTATTCCAGTCCCTGGCATAAAGCATTGCTTCTGGTGAATCATTGATACTACGAAAAACCTGCGCATTTTCACCAAGCTTTGGATCATGGAAACCCAAACCGGCCCATGTGCCATCGTCATAACGGTAGCGTATATTTGTCTTTCCATTCATCGCATCAGGCATAGATGTATCAATGATCCATTTTCCACTTTTTCTGATTCCCATTGGATTTATTTGACCTAACGTAAATTTCTCACCGTTAAGAGTGTAATAGCAGTTTTCAATCCAATTTCCGAATGGCAAAACATAATCTGGTTGCTTATTTGGGCTTTGAGCCACATAATTTTCAAACACTTCTCTTGATAAATGATATGTTCCCTGCAATCCATTGGTTGGGATAATCGTATTTGGAAGTGCTTCACTCTCTACAAATCTTTCAGATATGCTTGTATCTACACCGACAGTGCTTCCGGTCTGACTGCTTACTGCCTTCGTCTGCACTACGCCGTTCTCCGTCCACGCACCATCCGCATTCACCGTATAACCGTCCGGAGTCGTGGTGTTCGTGTACAGATACCCGCTCGCGTCAAAATAGTAACTCTCCGCTATGCCGTCGCTGTTTCCATCGATCCACTGCCAGCCGTTCGCGTACCAGGTGGTGTTGTCGGCATTCGTACCGTACCACCAGCCGGTATCATTCTTCTGCCATCCTGCAGCAAACGCGCTGCCAACCATGCCCAGGACAAGCGCTGCGGCAAGTCCCACAGTTGTTAATCGTTTCTTCATTTTGTCCCTCCACCTCTTATTTTTCCGGATCATTCCGGGAATAAGCTTATTATCCCGGCAGCAACAACCTATACGGATATCCGCCGCTTGGTTTTACATTATACGATTTAACCACAAATTCTAAAGAGATTCACTTATGGATGAGATCGAAATTTGCTTGGATGTCAGGATCAGTATCGGAGCCAACCTTATTTTTCTTTTTGATCCGTACTTTTTCTGATCCTCTTTTTAAGAGTTCTTTAATCATTATATCCGGTATATTGGGATTGTTCAAGTAGATATTCAATTATTAACACTGGATGAATTCTATGGAAGCTACAGAAATGGGAATTTACAAAATAATGGTTAAATCATAGCTTTTTCAGATGATCCAACAGCAGAATAAATCAATACTGTCACTCACCAAGCCAGACTCCCCGGTCACATGGCACAGGGACCCCTTCATCTTCATCCTCCTGACATAAAAAGACCATTGTGTGATGCAATTCGCAAATTAGTGTATTTTTCAAATTCATCACTATCAAATCAATTCGCTAACATTTCGAAGCCTCCACATAATTTGTGTATAATTTGTGTGGAAAATACTTTTCATACTTTTTACCAATCATTCTTCTTATCTTAAAAAGCGCATAAAATAAGGCAAAAACACCGGTTCCGCTGCGTCTTCGCAGTAGAACCGGCTAAAAAGGGGAGGATAAGTATTAATCTTCTCTTTGGTACTAATCACATTATCTCCCCGCTCTGATATTTTATACACTTAATCAAAAATTTCTTTTATTTTTTTAATTCTGCGCGGCTGTTCCGGACAGTTTATTCAAACTGGGACGCATACAGCTTATAATAGAATCCTTTCTGCGCCATCAGCTCTTCGTGAGTCCCCTGCTCCACCACGTCGCCGTGATTTACCACCAGGATCCGGTCGGCGTTCTGAATAGTGGAAAGACGGTGGGCGATGACGAAACAGGTCTTGCCTGCCATCAGCCGGCGCATGGCCTGCTGCACCTGCCGCTCCGTGGAAGTGTCCACGTTGCTGGTAGCCTCGTCCAGGATCAGCATGTGGGTATTATAAAGCATGGCCCGGGCGATGGTCAGAAGCTGCTTCTGACCCTTGCTGATGTTGCCGCCGTCCTCGCTGATGACCGTCTGATAGCCGTCAGGCAGCTTCATCACATAGCCGTGAATCCTGGCCGCTTTGGCCGCCGCCACCACTTCCTCCATGGTGGCCCCCTCCTTGCCGTAAGCGATATTGTCATAAATGGTCCCGCGGAACACCCAGGTATCCTGAAGCACCATGGCGTAGGTCCGCCGCAGGCTGTCTCTTGTGACCCTGCGGATCTCGTTGCCGTCCACCAGTATAGCGCCATCGTCCACGTCATAGAACCGCATGAGAAGATTGATGATGGTCGTCTTGCCGGCTCCTGTGGGACCGACGATGGCGATGGTCTGTCCCGGGTTGGCCTTCAGGTTCAGGTCATGGAGAATCGTCTTCCCCGGCACATAACCGAAGGACACATGCTGAGCCTCCACGTCGCCCTCCACCTGCTCCAGCACTTTCGCACCGTAGACATCCTTGATCTCTTCCGGCTCATCCAGCAGACGGAAAACCCGCTCCGCTGCAGCCAGAGCCGAGTAAATCTCATTGATAATATTGGCGATCTCATTGATGGGCCCGGAAAACTTCCTGGAATACAGCACAAAGGAAGAAATCTGCCCCAGATCCACAATATTCCACAGATAGAACAGGGCTCCTA
>CANQBN010000032.1 GCA_947588855.1 uncultured Lachnospiraceae bacterium | reverse complement strand
AAGTATTCCAGGCGTATTTGGGCAGGTCAGCGGAAAGAAGCTCCGCATAGTTGTCGAAACCTACCCATGTGGGACCGATGACCTTCAGCCCGGAATAGTAATACTCATAGAAGCTGTTCCGGATGGTGTCCGCCAGCGGAATCAGCGAGAAAACAGCGTATGACACAAAGAACGGCAGAATGAAAATGTATCCCCATTTGGCATAACTGACGCCTTTGTTCTTTTTCTTTTCTTTCACAAGGAACTCCTCCTTTCATGAACCGGCTGTATCACACTGCCGTTAACGCGGCAGTCTTTCCTATGGAACCAGGGAGGCGGTTTCTGCCGCCCCTCCGATTACGTCAGTATACAAACAACGCGCCAGTGACGCATTGTTTGTATTCCTATATTCGCTGTCCGCAGTTTACGGCCACACAACCTCTCCGGCGGCCAGCTCCGGATAGCGCTCATGAATGGCAGTTTCAAAGTTTGCCTTGGCGGTATCCAGATCAATGACACCGTTGAAATAGTCACCGAACGCGTTCTGGAACTCCTCGGTACAGCCCTGGTCATAGGGAGACACGTTGGCCAGACTGATGTTGGCCGCAGCTGTGGACAACACGCCGATGTAGTTCTGTCCGCCCAGCAGGTCGATACCGAAATCGGGAGACTCCGCCAGCTCATCCATCAGCGGCTGATCGTTGCTCATCTCGCCGTTATTCTCAGCAAGGCTGCGCAGAATATCCGTATCCGCAGTCATCTTCAGCATGATGTCCTTGATATGAGCCGCATTGTCCGTTCCCTGGCAGGCGATCAGCCAGGTGCCGCCCCAGTAGAAGCTCTGGGGAGCGGGGCAGACGGCCCAGTCCTCAGCGGCGTCGGTATCGGTTACATTAGGCTTGATGCACACATCCAGGCCCCATGCCGGAAGGAAGAAGCAGAATACCTTGGAGTCCGGACCCATATCCTTGTTCCACTCGTCGGTCCACTGACCGCCTACCTTGTGATTGATTCCGTTCTGGGTATCCTCCATGGAGCGCTCCACCCAGTTCATCATGTTGGGGTCTACAACTACATTGTTTCCGTCCACCCAGGGAGCGGAGACGTTGTTGGAATATACACGATAGGTATCGGCACGTCCGGAATACATATAGTAGCCGGCGTCTTTCATCTTGTCTGCAGTCTCATAGAACTTATCCCAGTCAGCAACCGCGGCGCCCACGGTCTCCGGATCATCGGTTCCCAGAACGTCCTGGGCGATGGAACGGCGGTAGACCAGCATGCCGGGAGTTGCCTGATAGCTGAGGCCCCGGATCTCGCCGTCGGAAGTTGTCACAGCTTCCTGGGTATATTTGTACTGATTGGAAATGTCCTCCGCGGTGATACCCAGCTGAGAGATGGGCACAGCCACATTGACGTCCGGATCGATATACTTTAGAGCGTAATCCGCTTCCACCAGGAACATATCGATCTTGTCATCGGCAGCCGCGCTGTCCTGCTTCTGCAGGGCCTCATCCAGCTTCTGCTGATAGACGCCGTCCTGGTTGGGATTGATGATCCAGTGAACCTCGGTACCATCCTTCAGATAGGTAATGGATTTGTCGTTAGAGGTTTTGTCCACTTCCGGATAATTGGCGTTGAACTTTCCCTGCCACTCGTCATTCCACACATAGATATTGATGATTTTGCCTTCTTCTCCGCTCTGGTCTGCGGCCGCCTCTCCGCTGCCGGAAGCTGCCCCCCCGCCTGCCGCCGCTCCGCCGCCTGAGGACGCTCCTCCTCCGCAGGCACTGAGCAGGCCAATGGCCAGCGCCGCTGTCAACGCGAAACAGATACGACTTTTCTTCATAATGATATCTCCTTTCAGTTTTCATTTTTGATATGGCCCGTAACCTGTACGTTAGCTATATTATAGAAATCCGATTCGTGCAAGTATATAATATTAAATAAACAAATATCAAATTCATGTGAAATTTCAGTGAATGTGTCGTTTTTTTACAGATAAACCCTGCTTCCGATTTATCATTTTCTCTTGTAAAACTATCAGATTCATGCTATCTTATTATGATAGAAATTATATGGGGAGGAAGTACATATGGATACCGAGAAAGGCTGGAAACCTATTGAAGTCGATGAGGACCGGGAAGCCATCAGCCACCGGGAACCCGGCGAGGAATTTCTCTTCTACCGGGCTGTGGCAGGCGGACATATCAGTGCCGTGCAGGAAAACTGCAACCGGGGCGCTTTTGAGAATCTGGAAGGCGCCGGACATCTCTCCGACAATCCGGTCACCAACCTGCGCTACCACTTCGTGGTCACGGCAGCTCTGATCACCCGCTTCTGCATGGAAGGCGGCATGGCCCTGGAGGAGGCCTTCGGCCTCAGCGATGCCTATATCCAGAAGATGGACCGTTGCGCCGATCTGGCCGGCATCGTCCTGCTTCATGACCAGATGGCCCTGGATTTCGCAGGAAGGATGCGCTCCCTGCGGAAAAGCGCCGCCTCCTCCCGACAGGTGGCGGAGGCCATCGATTACATCTATGTCCACATCATGGACCGAATCACCGTGGACGATCTGGCGGAGGCCATCTGCATTTCTCCCACTTACCTGTCCCGCATTTTCAAGCAGGAAACGGGAGTCTCCGTCAGCGAGTATATCCGTCAGCGGAAAATCGATATGGCCAAGAATCTTCTCCGATTCAGTGATCACAGCCTGGTAGAGATCGCCAACATGCTGTCCTACTCCTCTCAGAGCCATTTTATCCAGCACTTCCACTCCCAGACCGGCATGACGCCCAAGGTCTACCGGGACCGCAATTACATGAACAACTGGAACGTCAACCGGGAGGCGGAACACGAAGGGGAGGAAGATGACGGAGCGGTCACATCCGACTCCGCCAGCTAGGCGGCTCCCGACAGTGCGGTTACATCCGGCGCCGCCGGAAAGGCGGCTCCCGACAGTGCGGTCTGCGGTCACATCGTCAGGACAATCTCCGTCACATCGGTGAGGACCTGCTCCGGCACGTAATCCCCTTCCATTTCTCTTCCGTTTACGGTAAGCTTCGCGCAGCCTGACTCCCTGCCTTCGGGATTTTCCACCAGGATGTGAAGCTTTTTGCCGCGGAAATCCTTATGGATCTCAAGCGTCTTCCATTCCTTGGGAATGGAGGGCGCTATTTTGATTCCGTGAAGGTCCGGCCTCATGCCCAGGATGCCTTCCACGCAGCCCACCATAACGGTAGAAGCCGTGCCGGTCAGCCAGTGGACGTGGGAACGGCCGGCATGGGGACTGGCATTTCCTTCCGTGAACTGACCGTAGCAATAGGGCTCGATCCCCCGGATCTCCGCCCTGTCATTCTGCATGGACGGGGCGTTCTCCCGAAAATAGGCAAAGGCCCGTTCCCCGTGACCCAGCAGGGCTTCCGCCAGGATCAGCCATCCCTGGGACTGGGAAAATACGCCGGCGTTCTCCTTGACTCCCGCGTTATAGATCACCGCCAGGGCGCCGTCAAACGCGTGAGTGTGGTAAGGCGGATCCATAAGGATCGCGCCGTATTCCGTGTTCAGCCGTTCATATACAAGTTCCATGATCTGCTCCGCCTGCCCCGGGTCCGCCAGTCCGCTGATCACGGCCCAGCTCTGAGGATTCAGCCACAGATTCGCCTCGGGAGCCTCCCGCTCTCCAATGACCTCCCCCGATTCCGTGAAGCCACGGATGAACCGGTCCTCATTCCAGCAGAGCTTTTGCAGTTTATCCCGAAACTTCTTCTGCTGCCCTTCAAGTTTCTCAAGATAAGAAACGTCTCCCTTTTCCCCGGCGAAACACTGGAGAATCGTGAAAGCGTAATAAAACTGGAAGGCCACAAAAGCCGATTCCCCTTCGGCCCCCAGGCGAAGGCAATCGTTCCAGTCCGCGTACAGCCCTGCCGGCATTCCATGCGGCCCCAAATGATCAAGGGAAAACTGAAGCGCCCGCGCCAGATGCTCGTACACCGTTCCCGTTCCCCGGTTGGCAAAGGGGATCACCTCATCCAAAAAACCGATGTTTCCCGTTTCCGCTATGTATTTATATACCGTCGGGAACAGCCAGAGGGCATCGTCTGCCCGGTAAGCCGGGTGGCCGGTTTCACGGACATAGGACTCGTCCTCCGGCGTGTCCTCATGGCCGGGATTGTGGGTAAATTTCACCAGAGGCAGGCCGCCGCCGTGATCCGCCTGGGCGGAAAGCATAAAGCGAAGCTTCTCCGCCGCCTGTTCGGGGGCCAGATGGATAATGCCCTGAATATCCTGCACCGTATCACGGTATCCGTAACCGTTGCGCAGTCCGCAGTAGAAAAATGAGGCGGCCCGGGACCAGGTGAAGGTGATAAAGCTGTTATAGGCGTTCCAGGTGTTTATCATGGCATCAAATTCGGGGCAGGGCGTTTTTATCTGAAAATGGGACAGCTTTTCCTGCCAGCTGTCAGCCAGTTCTCTCCACTCCCGCAGGCAGACGGTCTCCGGTTCCCGGTACGCCGCAAGGATGGAAGCGCTCTCCGCCGCGGTTTTCTCTCCCAGTAAAAAGGCAACGGTTTTTTGCTCCCCCGGCTTCAGGGTGATAACGGCGGAAAGAGCCCCGCAGCTGTTGCCGTTATAGTTCAGCCTGTCGCCAAGATCTCCCTTCTCCACGCCAATGGGATTTCCGTATCCCCGATAGGCCCCCAGAAATTCCGCCTTGTCGCCGCAGTAGGAAGCCACCGGCGCGCCGGCCAGTCCGAAAAACCGTTCTATCACATTTTTCTGATCAATGGTCTCTCCGTCCGCCACCGCGTCCAGATTGCCGTGGATCTGCTGGCGGATCCGCCCGCCGTCAAACAGGGTCCGGGTGATAAACTGGGAATACTGGAGATTGACCTGATCCTGCTCATAATTTCCGTTGTTGGTGAATTCCGCGTAACCGGTCAGCGTCAGCCTGCGCGTCCGGCCGGAATCATTGCGCAGGGACAGCTCCCACACCTCATGGGAACCCCCGAGAGGCACATAATAAAGGGCCTCGCTGTGGATACCGGCGTAATCCGCCGCCATTTTCGTGTAGCCCATGCCGTGTCGGCACTCATTTTTGTAGGTTTCCAGATCCTTTCCCACCGGCTGCCAGGAGGCGGACCAATAGTCCTTCGTCGCGTCGTCCCGAATGTAAAGATACCGCCCCGGCTGATCAAACTGATTGAATACATAGCGCAGAACGCGCCCGTTGGCGCCGGATTTCACGAAGCTGTAGCCTCCGGCGTTGTTGGAGATCAGAGCGCCATAGTCCGGCGAGCCCAGATAATTGGCCCAGGGCTTCGGCGTATCCGGCCGGGTAATGACATATTCTCTGGCGTCTTCATCAAAATATCCGTATCGCATTGCGGTTTCCTTCCTTTATCTCAATTCTATTGTGATCCGGTGTTCTCCCTCCGGCAGGCGCAAAATGTCTTTCCGGCAAAGCACTGCCCTTCCGTCCTCCACCGGCAACAGCCGGACAGGGGACAGACCTGGGCCGTCCAGGAACGCCTTTTCCACACGGCATCCATCCCGGTCTCCGGCCGACGGATTGACAAACGTGATCCGGAACCGTTTTCCGGCAAAGGAAAGTGCGACGGACGCCTTCCCATTCTCATCGAACTGCTCTTCCAACAGCCTGGGGCAAATGACCAGATCGCCGCATTCTCCCCGGACTCCGTACACCTCCGTCACCATGGTCAGCATATACCAGCTGGCGGCTCCGGTCAGATAGTGATAGACTCCTCTTCCGTCGCTGCTGAAATATTCCGGGATACCGGGATAGATCCGGCTGGTCTCAAAATTCAGCGCCGCCTCCGCCAGTGCCTGCAGGGCCCGGTATCCCTCCCGGACAAAGCCCCGGCTGTAAAGGGCGTTGGCGTACATCACCGCCATGTGGGAGAACACGGAACCGTTTTCCTTCTCCCCGTAGGCAAACCCGAACATCCGTCCCATGTCAAACTTCAGCTCATGAAAATCCGTGTTCAGACGGTATCCTCCGATCTCCTTCCGATAGAGGTATCGGTCGGCGCTGCGGACAATGGCGCGGGTCTGCTCCTCCGTGGCCGTGCCGCTCATAACGGCAAACACCTGGCCGGTCAGCATCATGCGGACTTGGTTTCCCTGAAAGCCTTCCACGCTTCGGCCGTGATTATCGTAATAACTGTTAAACCATCCTTCCCCTTCGCCGGCGTCGATCCACTCCTGGGAACGGACGCAGGTCATCAGCCAGTCTGCCCGGGCCTCCAGATGATCCGCCAGCTCCGCAAGACATACCTGCACAGTCCTGCCGCTTACCGTATGTCCGACCCGGCGGACATACCGCTCCAGAACCGTCTTCTTATGAGAAATGTCCCCGTAAGTGTCCGGCCTGTCTTGCAGAAATTCATTCAGCTCCTCCAGAACTTCCGCCGTCTTTTGGCCGGTTTTCTCCGCAAACCGCCGGATCAGCAGAGCCAGCTGCCGGAAATTTCCCGCGTACGCGCAGGTAAAGGCTACGCTCTCGCCGTTTTCCTCCGCCATATCCAGGGCGTCGTTCCAGTCGGCTCCCCGCAGGCGGAACATATTATGAGCTCCGACCTCGTAAAAGGCAGCCAAATGCTGCACGAGAAGATGTTCCAGCACGCTTCCGACGTAGATTTCACCCTCCTCCGTCCGCTGGACATTTCCGCTGCTCTCCCGCCAGCATTCATCCGTCCCCGTACCGCGCCCGTTCTGAGAATCCTTAAAGTAGGGAACCTGCGCTGTAAGAATCTCCATATCGCCGGTCTGATCCACATAAAGCCGGGTGGTCATAAAGGGCCAGAGTGCGTGGTCCATCCAGACCCGGGAAATCCCGTTGCGGTCAGCGATAAAATTTCCATCGCCCTCTCCGATGATCGTCGCATTGGTCCCGTCTATCCGCACGCCTCCGAAATTGGCCCGGATCATATCCCCCACGCCGGACGGATCCATGAGAAGAAGGGACAGACAATCCTGCCAGAGATCCCGCCATCCCCGGCCGCCCCGGCCATAGTCGTGGTGAGGCAGAAAAGAACAGCCGTAGATTCTCCTCAGGAAAGGCTGAAAGCTGATCCAGCGCATCAGACGGTCGAAATCCTGATTTCCCGTGTAATAGCGGATATTGACCTTTTCCTGCCAGTACCGCTTCGTGGCCTCCAGCTCTCTTCTCGCCTGCCGGGATGTGCGATAGGCGGAAAGAACCCGGCGGATCTCCTCCTCCTGATCCGAGACTCCCAGAAGGACGACGTATTCCGCGCTCTCCCCGGGCTTTAACGTCACCGGCCGGAACACCAGGCCGCCCATAGCCTCCCGGCCATCCACAGAGATCCCGGGGCCGACCGCACCGAAGTCCGGTTCACAGGTCAAATGTTTGGATAGTCCATCTTCCCCGCCGCACAGGGCGCGGGGCCGGAGAAAGGTCCCTCCCTCCCCGATAAAGGAATCCACCGTGGGATAAAAGGATACGGGAGCGCCTCCGTCTCCTTCGGAGCCGAGAACATAATAGATATGATGATTTTCCCGATGGCCTTTTTCATCGAAGGACATGGTGGGCTTTACCAGGACGCCGTTCTCAATGACACGAAGGCGGTGAAGCATGGAGGTCACGTTCCTGTGGTCTCGGATGTTGTCCGCGCTTCTTCCGTAGATCGGGACCGCCGCCACCGCCGTAACCGTCTGCTTCTCTTCGTCCGTATTGGTGATCCGCACCAGCATGATCTCCACGTTTTCCCGGACCGGGACAAAGGAAGTGATCTCAGAGGCCAGTCCGGAACCGGTCATTTCACGGCGTACCGTCTGCCACATAAAGCCCGCGGTCAGCTCGCTTTTGTCCCGGCGGGGCGTGAAGCGGGCCGCCTCCTGTCCGGCAGACACTCCTGTGGCGGACCAGCAGCCCTTCCCGGTGACGCACCAGAAATTCCTGGTACTCCGGCTCGTATGCAGATCCCCGGAACTGACGGGCTCCAGAAGAAAGGTTTCCTGATCCAGCTTGCTGTCCCCGCCCAGATTGGGGGTTACGGAGCTTTTCAGCCCCGCTTCGCCCGCCAGCGGGAAATAAAGATAACTGATTTCCTCCGGATCCTCCAACCGGAAAGTTCCCTCGTCATCCAAAAAGCTTAATTTCCTCATAGGCATTACTCCTTTTGATATACTCTCACATAATCAACTTCCAGAGCGGCGCGTTCAAAATCTGTCGTCTCATCCGGATACCCGACCCAGCTTCCGCCTACAGCCAGGTTCAGGATCAGGTACATTTCATGATTAAAGGGCTCTGGATACGGCTTGCGATTGCCTTCCTGATCCGCGGAAAACCATTTTCGCGCCTCATGAAACGGTACCCCGTCCACATACCACCGCAGGACATCCGGCTCCCACAGCAAAGCGAAATCATGGTATTCTTCGCTGAAGCAGCCGCTTGCCAGCGTCAGCGCCCCCTGGTTCTGCTCATGAGGAAGTCCGTAGTGAATGGTTCCGTAGCTCTTCTTCGTGTCGCTTCCCATGATCTCCATGATATCGATCTCACCGCAGGCCGGCCAGAAACCGTACCGTTCCTCATTCGCGGCCATAAGCCAGAAGGCGGGCAGGAACCCTTTCCCCTCCGGCACCCGCAGCCGCGCCTCAAAGATTCCGTATACAAAATCATGCTTATGCTGAGTGGTAACGCGGCCGGAAGTATACCGGACTGTCCCGTCGCTCAAAACCGTCTTAACCGGGCGGATCAGCAGTTTTCCGTCTTTCAGCCGGATATTCTCCTCTGAATCCACGTACTCCTGCAGCTCCTCATTGACCCATCCCGGCTCATGCAGCTCCACATTCCAGTCGCCGCGGTTCAGCTTTTCTCCATCAAACCGATCCTCAAACACCAGAGAATAGCCGTCATACGCAAGTAAACATCGATCCATTTCGGCGCCTCCGCTCACACAGAAAAAATACCCGTTTTGCATTTATTGTACTTTCCGGACAGTCCCTCGTTATATCAGAATATTATCTGAAAATGTTACATCTATATGAATTTTTCACACAAAAAAACAGCCGGCACTATGTCTGACTGTTTTTTATGCTATGAGAACCCGCCGCCGTGTCCTGTTATCCCAGGGCCGTGAGATCAATCTTATAAACCATGTCCGGGAGGGCCCGCTCCCGCTCCACAAACATAATCATATAGATGGGATAATAACTGATTTTTCCAGAAACACTTACATTTCCATTATGAAACACATAGGCTTTCGGAATCCCATAGTCCGCATTGCTCAGTACATGGGACAAAGCCGCGTGTTTTGTATAATCTTTGCCTGATTTTATCTCAATAGGAAGAACATTACCATCCTGTTCTACCAAAAAATCTACCTCTCCCTGTTTTTTGCTGTTGAAATAATAGAGATCAAATCCATGAGCTCTCAGTTCCTGCGCAGCGGCATTTTCATACACCGCCCCGAAATTGATATCCTTTTCCCGGTTCAGGATCTTAATCTGAATACCGTCCATATACATGGAAGCCAATAGTCCCACATCCGCCAGAAACAGTTTAAACAGATTTGTGGCTTTGGAAAGCAAAAGAGGAACTGTCGGTTCACTGGCACAAAAAACAGGCAGCGCCACACCTGCGTCCCTAAGCCACAGGAAACTGTTTTTATACCTGGAGAATTTGAAATTCTCGTTGAGATTCTTCAGAACAAACCGCTTGTTCTTGCTGTTCAATTCGCTGGGGATCAAATCAAAAATATCCTCAAGATACAGCTTCTCCTCCGGATCGTACCGGGCAATATCCCTCTTATACATGGCAATAATGGATTTTTGTTCCCGGATTACATCCTGCAGGTTATTCGTCTCCAGATAATCCGCGACTGCCGCAGGCATGCCGCCCACAATCAGGTAAAGCCGGAACAGCTCCATCATCTTCTCATGAACCACTGCGTCCACCGGCGTCTTATCCCGAAAGGCCTTCCGCAAAGCCTCCATCACCCTGGGCGACACCCCGTTCGCTGCAGCAAATTCTTCAAAATCCAAGGGATACATCTGAATCTCATCCATATACCCCACCGGAACCGAACGGATATCCCTGATATCAACTCCCAGAAGCGAACCGCTGAGAATATAACGGTAGCTGCCATCCTCCACCAGAAACTTGATGGCTGTCATAAGATCCCTGCACTCCTGAACCTCATCAAAGAAAATCAGTGTCTTCCCTGGGATCAGCGGAGAATCCGCAATAGCAGACAGGCGAAGAAGCAAATCCTGGCTGCTTTGTGCCCCGTCAAACAAAGATCTGGCCGATGCGTCCTCCAGAAAATTGATTTCAATATAGGATTGATATCTTTTTCCGAATTCCCTGATGATGAATGTCTTTCCTACCTGCCTCGCTCCTGTGACAAGCAGCGCTTTCTTCTCATCTGAATCATAAAATCGCTGTAATTCTCTCTCTATTTTTCTGGAAATCACCGAACAAACCTCCCGTCTTTCCTCATTCCCCTCTTATTATATTCCGGTTTGTCCGTTTTTACAACTAATTTTTCTCTCATTTTGTCCGTTTTTCCACATCTATTTTGCTTTGTTTTGTCCGCTTTTCCACACCTGTTTTGCTTTATTTTGTCCGTTTTTCAATGGCGTATCCGGTCTGCCTCGTCCGCTTTTCCGGATCAGACCCCCAGGTTAACGGAAATCCTGCTTCCGCTGCTGGACTTCTCGATCCTGATCTGCTGGGAAATGCTTTCCTTCAGCTCCTCCCGGTGGCTGATGATGCCCACCAGCTTCCCGGCGCCGGACAGCGTCCGCAGGGTCTCCATGGCAGACTCGATATGGCTCCGGTCAAGGGTGCCGAAGCCCTCGTCCACGAAAAGCGCTTCCATCTGAATTCCGCCCATGCCGGAAGAAACCGTATCTGACAGACCGAGGGCAAGACTCAGCGAAGCCATGAAGCTCTCGCCGCCGGAAAGGTTCCCGGCAGGCTTTTTCCGCCCGGAAAAGTTGTTCAGCACCTCCAGATCAAGGAAATTGCTGCTCTGCTTTCCGACGGTGCTCTCCTGGCGGTACAGCTCGTACTGGCCGCCGCTCATAGGCAGCAGCCGGCGGTTGGCGGCCCGGATGATACCATCAAAGCCGGCGGCCTGAATATACTGCTCAAGGGTGATCTTGCCGTTGCCGGAGGTCCCTTTTACCAGCTCATAAAGGCGCTTGGCTACCGTGTACTCCTTCTGACCGCGTTCCAGATCTCCCTTCAGACTCTCGATGCTGTCGTTCTTTTTCCCGTTTTCCCTGAGACGGCCGGAAATTTCATTCTTCTTCTCCGTCAGCCGCGCCACAAGCTCCTGCTGGGCGTGAAACGCGGCCTGAATGGCGTCAATATCCACAAGAATCTTCCCCTCAGCTTCGAACCGGGCCTTTTCCAGGAGCACACGGTTGTTGGAAACCCTTTCCCTGTAATCGTTCTGTGCTTCGTCGCCGGCCCGGATCTGATCCTCTGTGACCGCACAGGCGAGGAAGTCGTCCTCCCCCGAAAAGCCTTTTTCCGCCAGAGCGGTGAAAAACTCCTCCTGCAGGTCCTTCTCATCCGCCTTGCTCCTGTCCAAAGAATCCTGCAGCGTAGCCAGCGAAGAGCGGATTCCCGCCAGCGCTTTCATCGTATTTTCGAGATTCTGCCGGGCTGTCTTAACCCCATCGTTGATGGTCCCAATCTTTTGGACCGCTTCTGCCCCGGCCTTTTGGGCCGCCTCTGCGCTCTCATAGGGGAGCTTCCCGATGGATTCCAGGCGGGCCCGGGCCTCCGCCAGCTTTTTCTCGTTCTCTCCCTTGCTCCGGATATTATCTTCCTTTCTTTTGGCCAGAGCCGGTTTTTCAGTCTCCACGGCCTCATGATATTCCTTCCGGGCCGCTTCCAGCTGGGCGCATTCTGACCTCGCCGTCAGCTGCTCCTCCTGATTTTTCAGAGCCTTCCCGGCAATCTGATTCCTTTCCTCCGCGATCATATCCCGCAGCTCAGAAAAGGCCTTCCCATCCGCCGTCGTCTGACACAGTTCGTCCGCCAGGCACCTCCGAATGTCGTCCGTCAGCCGCTTTTCCATGGCGCCGCGGCTGATTTTGGCCGTCTCGGCCTCGGTCAACGCCTTCTCTTTTTTCGTCTGGGCTGTTTTCTCCGCTTTCTCCAGCTTTCTGACCTGTTCCTCCGTAACGGACTCCTCCGGAAGGGAGGCCGGAGACGGATGATGAACAGAGCCGCACACCGGGCAGGGCTTTCCTTCCTCCAGCTCCCCGGCCAGTATGCCGGCCCGGCAGTTTTCCAGAATCTGCTGGGCCCGCTTCCTCTGTTCGACGGCGCTGTCATAGTCCCGTCTCGCGCTCTCAAAAGCCGCAGCCAGGCTTTCATGGCGCTTCACCATGCCATCCAGCTCCGGCAGACCGGCGGTTATGATCTTCTCAACATCAGCCTGAAGCGCCTGAATGCGGGACCGTTCCGCTTCCAGTCCCGCTAACTTCAGGGGGCGGTCGGAGAGAGATTCCGCTTTCTCCCTAAGAGAATTGATCCGTTCCTCCAGAGCTGCTGCAGAGTCCCGGATTGTTCTTCCGTCCTCCTCCAGAAACTCCTTCCGGGTTGACAGAGCAGCGATTTCCTGCTCCAGGCGGTCTTTTTCGCTGTATTTATCCTTATCCCGCTCAATGGAATCTGCCAGCTTTCTCAGCTCCTCCGCCTGAGGCAGCTCCGATTCCGCCTTTCCCAGGGTTTCCCTCGCCAGCTTCTCCGCCGTCTCGGCAGACACCAGCTCCCCGTATTTTTCCGCAATCCCTTTCTCGGTTTCCCCGACTTCCTTCCTTTTGGCCGTCCAGCTTCCGTAGCGGGGCTTTACATAATACGCGGCGTCCTTTTGACGCTGGAGCCTTCGGGCGTCAGCCTCCATCTGCTCCACCATCCCCTTCAGCTCATCCCTCTGTCTCAGAAGGTCGGTCAGCACATTCACCGCTTTATTATTGTCCTCCGCGGTAATCAGGGCTTTATTCCGCTCCTCCAGAACCGATTTCTCCGCCTCAAGGCTTTCGTCAACCGCGTCTGCCCTCCGGCGGTCCTCCTCCAGGATCTTCCCGATCATGTCGGTCATCTCCCCGATATACCAGGCGCCCCCAGTCTCATCGACCCGTTCCCTGAGCCGGGACAGTTCCTCCCCGTAATCGCTTTCGGCATCCGCCGTCACATCCCGAAAATATATGGCGGCGCTTCTCTCGGCTGTCTTCTTCCGGGCGTAAGCGGCGTCCATCTGATCCTTCAGCCTGTATTCAATCGTCTTATAGGCGTCGGTCATAAAAATGGTCCGGAGAATCCCCGTCCGTTCATCGGTTTTGGCGTTCAGAAGCTTCCAGAACTCTCCCTGGGCGATCATGGTAATCTGCCGAAACTGGGCAAAATCGATGCGCAGAAGCTCCGAAACCGCCGTCCTGACATTCTTGATCCCTTCCACCGGCTTCGCGCCCTCGCAGTAGAAAACGGCTTTCTCGTCCTCATGGACTATCCCTCCGCCGCGCTTACTTGGCCTGTCGTACTCCGGCTGGCGGTATACATGATACTGTTTTCCCTGATGGGAGAAATGAAAATCCACATAACTTTTCACGTCATCTCCGGCGTACTCGCACCGCAGATTTTTCGTATCCCGGTAGGATCCGCTGGTCTCCCCGTAAAGGGCAAAGCAGATGGCGTCAAATATGGTGGTCTTTCCCGCCCCGGTATCGCCGGAAATCAGGAACAATCCCTTTTCCTCAAACTGCCCGAACTCAATGGGCGGCATTTCCCCTGCGTAAGGCCCGAAGGCGCTGATGATAAGTTTCTCTGGCTTCATACCGTCACCCCCGCTTCCCTGGCCACTGTTTTCATAAGCTTCATCTCTTCTTCGCTGATGTCACAGCCATAGATAGTCCGGTAGAATTCGGAAACGATCTCCGCAAAGGTTTTATTTTCCCCTGCCTGAGCGATCTCCCCGCTCTCCACCTGCCGGGTGTGGGAATTCTCGTAATCGATGCGGAGCGTATTGGGATAGACTTGCTGGAAGATCCCCATGGCGTTGTCAATGGGCGCTTCGTCCGTCAGCGTGGCGTATATGTAGTCCTCCGGCGCAGCCACATGATCCGGATTCAAAAGCTGCGCCATAGGGCCCTTCAGGCGACGCAGATCTCTTCTCGGACGAAGAGGAATCAGATCAACTTTCACATCCCCCTTGCCTCCAAGGGTGACAAGGGTCGCGAACTTGTCCTTTTCCGCCTCGCTGAGAGAATATTTAAGGGGCGATCCCGCATAACGCACCTGCTCCCGGCCTACCGCCTGAGGCGTGTGGATATGCCCCAAAGCCACATAGTCAAAGGCATCAAAACAGTCATACCCTACCTTCTCCACCGCGCCCACCATCTGGGTCGCCGGCGACTCCGAGCCCCCCAGGGCCGGATCCGAAGAGGTTCCTGTAACAAACTGGTGGGCAACCAGAACATTTCTTTCCTCGGGATTCAGGCAGATTTTTTTCAACACTGCCCGGACCGCGCCGTCATAATTGCCGATCTCATCATCCGGATAAAAATGCTTCACCTGGGAGGCCTTGATAAAGGGCATCAGCCAGATATTGACAGGGCCGTATTCATCCGTGACGGTTTCCTTCCTCAGGCTGCCGTCATATCCGGCGGAAATGTATACGCCGCTTGCCCGAAACATCTCACTTCCGAAATGGAGCCGCTCGTCGGAATCATGGTTCCCGGAAATGATAAATGTCTTGACGCGCTTTTCCGCCAGGCGGCAGATAAACCAGTCCAGCAGCCGGACCGCCGCCTCGCTGGGAATAGATTTATCGTACACATCCCCCGCGATCAGCACCGCGTCAACCTGTTTCTCCTCCATCATGTCAAGAAGTTTGGAGAGGATATACTTCTGATCCTCAATCAGATCAAATTCATACAGATACTTTCCAATATGCAGATCTCCCAAATGCAGTAATTTCATTTTCCGTCCTTTCCCCCGGTCCTGCCGGCCTAATCAAACGTATTATGAGTTGCCCGACAAATGAGTCTCTCATCGATTTTTCCGTGCATCGCACTCACAAAAATCGATGAAAACATTCGCAATCCGCTCATATTATATATCAGGACGTCCGCATATTCAATACTCATAAAAGGGACTGTTGCAGAAGTATTACAGTGAAATTTGAATATCCAAGTGTGCGCGCTTTCGAGACAGATGTCCGTTCAGGGGCGGATTTTATCCGACACTGACGGACAGATGTCAGAGAACCGCGCGCACAACGGATATCAAATATTCACTGCACCATTCTGCAACAGCCCCTTCTTTCCTGTCTTCAATTTCTTTTCAATTATTTTACGCTTCCTTGATCACGCCTCTCTGCACCAGCTCATTCTTCAGATACCGAAGCTGTCCGCCGCAGAGGATCACCGCCAGCTCGTCGTCGGAAAGCTCCAGCTTAGCCCTGAAGGTAATCCCCTTGGTCTTGTCGGTAATCTCTACCACCCTTGCAGCCATCTGGTCGCGAAGATTATCAATGACGATCTCGTCCATCTGATCGATCTTGTCATAATCGGCAGGATCCTCGAAGATCATGGGGATCACGCCGTGGTTCACCAAGTTGCCCTTGTGGATGCGGGCCATGCTCTTGGCGATAACCGCCTTCACTCCCAGATACATGGGATTGATGGCCGCGTGCTCCCGGGAGGAACCCTGACCGTAGTTCTCGCCGCCGATGATGATGCTCCTGCCCAGCTCTCTCGCCCGCTCCGCAAAAGTAGGATCGTAGCGGTGATAGCAATACTGGCTCATCAGCGGGATGTTGGAGCGCATGCTGGAAAACTCGGCGCTGGCCGGTGTGATGTCGTCGGTGGAAATGTTGTCCGTCGCCTTCAGGCTGACGCGGCATTCCAGATGCTGCTCAGGAGCGTCCGGAACCGGCAGGAACGCGATGTTGGGACCCTTCACCACCTCTACCTTCTCTCTCTCCTCCTGATCTTCAATGGGCGCGATCAGAAGGGAATCGTTGTCCTCCGGGAACAGCTCCGGCGTATGGATGGTGTCCAGGATCTTCACGTCCTCCCCCATGATCTCCTCCGCCGTGGTGAACCGGTCGGTAATGGCGCAGACCGCGGCGGTCTCCGGGCTTACCAGGTAGACCAGGGCGTTGGGATTGCCGGAACGGCCCCGGAAGTTGCGATTGGTGGTACGGACCGCCACACCGTTGGTGGCCGGGGTCTGGCCGATGGCGCAGCAGGGACCGCAGGCCAGCTCCAGGAAACGGACGCCGGCGTCCAGCATCATATCGATATAGCCGTCCTTCAGAAGCTGCTTATAGATCTGCTTGGAATCCACGATGCAGGTGCAGCTGACATTTTCATGAACGTGATGGCCCTTCAGAACCAGCGCCGCCTTGGCAATGTCTTTGTAAGAGCCGTTGGTACAGCCGCCGATGAGGACCTGCTGAACCGGCTTCTGCTCCACCTCGCTGACCTTGCACACGTTGTCCGGCTGATGCGGGCAGGCGATCAGAGGCTCCAGTTCGCTCAGATTGATATCGATCTGACCGTCGTACTCCGCCCCCTCATCCGGCAGAAGCTCGATGTACTGATCCTCTCTTCCCACAGACTTCATGAACTTCCGAACCTGTTCGTCCGCCGGGAAAATCGATGTGGTAGCGCCCAGTTCAGCGCCCATGTTGGTGATGGTCACACGGTCCTCCACCTCCAGGGTAGCCGCCCCCGGTCCCACATACTCATAAATCTTGCCCAGACCGCCCTTGACGGTGTTGCGCCGCAGCATTTCCAGGATCACGTCCTTGGCGCTGCAGCCGGGACGAAGCTTACCGGTCAGGTTCACCTTGATGATCTGGGGCATCTTCAGCCGCATCGGCACGCCGGTCATGGCCGTCGCCACATCCATGCCGCCTACGCCAATACACATCATGCCGATGGAACCGCCGTGAGGCGTATGGCTGTCGCCGCCCATGGACAGCTTGCCGGGAACGCCGAAACGGGCCACATGCACCGCATGGCAGATGCCGTTGCCGGGCCGGGACACATAAACGCCGTATTTCTTCGCAATGGACTGGAGATAAATGTGATCGTCCGGCGTCTTGAAATCCATATACAGCAGGTTGTGATCCAGATAGCTTACGCTGGTCTCCACCTGAGTCTTATCCAGGCCGATCTGCTCAAAGGCCAGATAGGTCATAACAGCGTTAATATCGTGGGTCAGAGTCTGATCGACTTTCAGATAAATCTCTTCTCCCGGAATCATTTCCGACGGCTGGGCCAGATGGGCCTCCAGAATCTTGCGCGACAAATTTTTCGGCATTATGTACTCCTCCTTATGTGTCTGTGTGAAATCTCCCTGCCGCCCATGATGTGGGCTCGAAGGCAGGAAAACGGTATCGTTACGTTTATTATAACAAGGCGCAAGACATAAGTAAAATATATATGCCGATATATTGATTATACATTTTCATCTATAAATCGTTTCTATTATGGGTTTTTTATGAAAACCCATTGATGGAAGTTTCTCCGAGTGCTATAATACAACGCCGGAATCTTCATGATAACAGAAGGGACAGATTGAAATGGAACTGCTGGTACTCATCCTGTTTTGCGCGATTCTTTTACTTTGCATTGCCTGCAACGTTTCCATCCTGCTGGCGCTGGCGGCCGGACTGGGGCTCTTTCTTCTCTACGGAAAACAGAAGGGATATTCCTGGCTCGAACTGGCCCTGATGGCCCTTGATGGGGTCAAAACCGTAAAAAATATTCTGCTTACCTTTTTTCTTATCGGCATCCTGACTGCTCTCTGGCGTGCGGCGGGAACAATCCCCACCATCGTCAGCTGCGCTTCCGCGCTGATCCGCCCGTCCGTCTTCCTTCTGATGACCTTTCTGCTGAACTGCGGTGTATCCGTACTGACGGGAACCTCCTTCGGCACAGCCGCTACCATGGGAGCTATCTGCGCCGCAATGGCGGCCGCGATGGGCATGGACCTCCGGCTTGTGGGCGGCGCAATTCTCTCCGGCGTATTTTTCGGGGATCGCTGTTCGCCGGTATCCACCAGCGCCCTGCTGGTTGCCCAGCTGACTGGCACCGATATATTTGATAATATAAAGCGAATGCTGCGCTCCGCCATGGCTCCATTCCTGCTTTCCAGCGCCGTCTACGCCATTCTGGGCCTTTCCTCCGTTCAGGCTGGGGAAACGCCTGATCTTAGCGTCCTCTTCGGCAGGGAATTTACACTGCACTGGCTTACTCTCGTTCCCGCAATGGTAATCCTCGTGCTTTCCGTCCTGCGGGTGAACGTTAAAGCGGCCATGACAGCAAGTATAGCCGCCTCCATCCCCTTCTGCCTTTTTCTGCAGCACATGGAACCCTTTGAACTGCTGAATACAGCTTTTTTCGGTTACCGTTCCTCCGACGCCCAGGTCGGTGCCATGATGAACGGCGGCGGTATCATTTCCATGCTGAAGGTGGCGGGAATCGTGTGCCTGTCCTCCTCCTATTCCGGAATCTTTCAAAAAACAGGACTTTTGAACGGCCTAAAGCATACCATCGAAAATCTATCAGAGAAAACCTCACCTTTTGCCGCGACGCTCATCACTTCCGCCGCCTCCAGTATCATTGCCTGCAACCAGACACTGGCAATCATTACCACCGATCAGCTTTGCCGCGCCCTGTACAAGGACGCTCCCGGCTTCGCCAACGACCTGGAGGACACGGCCGTAGTCGTAGCTCCTCTGGTTCCCTGGTCCATCGCCGGAAGCGTCCCTCTGGCTTCCGCAGGCACGCCTCTCAGCTCCATCCTGTTCGCGTGCTATCTGTATCTGCTGCCTCTGTGGCGGCTGGTCAAAACCCCTAATAATCCGTCACGTCAAACTCCCGGTCCTTGTAGTAGAATTTCCGGTCCTCTTCCGTGATCTTGCGGATGATCCGGCAGGGATTGCCCGCGGCGATCACATTGTCAGGAATGTCCTTTGTTACCACGCTTCCGGCGCCGATCACCGCATTGTCGCCGATGATGACGCCCGGCAGAATAACCGCGTTCCCGCCGATCCAGACGTTATTTCCTATGGTAATGGGAATCCCATACTCATATCCGGAATTCCGGCTGACCGGATGGATCGGATGTCCCGCCGTATAGATGGAGACGTTGGGGGCAATCTGCACATTGTTGCCAAAGGTCACCTTGCCCACATCCAGAATCGTCAGCCCGTAGTTGGCGAAAAAGTTCTCCCCCGCCTCGATATTCCAGCCATAGTCGCAATGAAAGGGCGGTTCGATCCAGATATTGTTCCCTGTTTTTCCAAACAGCTTTTTCAGGATTTCCGGGATTCTCGGCCGTTCCTCCGGCCTCAGCTGGTTCAATTCATAAACGATGGCCTTGCAGGCCTCCCGCTCCTCTTCCAGGCCGTCCAGCCAGGCCTTGTAGGGCAGACCCTTTAACATTCGTTCTTTCTGGTTCATAGGATTCTTATCCCTCCATTTCCCGGTTCCTTAAACCGCAGAGATATGCATGAGGATTTTTATTTTCCCAGCAGCCAATCAGACAGGTTTTTGACCTGGATGCCGTTGTAGTTCCCTACAGTGAGGCGATCTCCGGTCAAGACGATTTTCTCGTAGTTGTCCCGAATATTTGTCAATGGCTTCAGCTCGCGATTGAAGGTATCTTTCGCAGTCATATCCGCTGTGACCTGGAAATAAGTGTAGATCCCTTGTTTTTCTGCAACGAAGTCTACTTCCTTATTGCCAACCTTTCCAATCATAATCCGATAGCCTCGACGAAAAAGTTCAAAATATACGAGATTTTCCAGCGAAAATCCCAGATCATATTGATTGCGCGGCAGGATATGGTTCCGTAAGCCTAAATCTACAATGTACAGCTTTCGATTTGCCTTCAGAAGCTGTTTTCCCATGATGTCAAAACGCTCTGCAGGATAAAAGATAAAGGATTCCGTAAGGGTCTCAACATAATCGCTTACCGTGTTGGGGGAGATTTTTCGTCCGTTTGAAATCAAATAGTCGGTAATGCTTCGAATGGAGACTGGATTTCCGGCCACACTGGCCAGATATTTGGCTATGGTTTTCAACAGGAGAATATCCGTGATTTTTCTTTTATCCGGATCTGTTTCCTTGCGGGCCTGACGATCTTCGATATCCTTTACGATCACAGTATTGTAGATACCCTCTAAATAAGTTTCTACTTTTTCCGGGGTTCGGTCCATAACGGCAATATACGGAAGTCCTCCGTCACGCATATATTCTGCAAGCCCTTGATCCGGATCTGAACCGGTGATTTCCAGAAATTCCCGGAAGGACAGGGGCAGCATCTTGATTTCCACATAGCGTCCGGTCAACAGTGTGGCAAGATCTCCGGAAAGCAAGTAGGCGTTGGAACCGGTGATATAGATGTCCACATCCGGCTTGACATACAGGCTGTCTACGACCTTCTCAAAGGATGAAACTTTCTGAATTTCATCCAGGAAGATGTAAGTCTTTTTTTCTTTGCACAGCTGCTTCTTGAGATAGGCATAAAGCTTTCGATAGTCCTGCAGCTCCTCATATTCCAGTTCCTCAAAATTGATAGAAATGATCTGATCCTCAGAAATACCGTTTGCTTTAAGCCACGTCTGATATTGCAGAAGCAAGGTGGATTTTCCGCAGCGCCTGATACCAGTGACAACTTTGATAACCTGTTCATCCTTCCATTGAATCAAACGGTCCAGATATTCTTTTCTTTCAACCAAGATGATCACCCCCATCAAATAGTATTCCGATTTTAGCACACCATACGCAAAATGTCAATTTATATTCCGAAATCGGAGTAAAATTCCCTCCCATATACTTCAATCTGGCTGAGGGCCGGGAAAGGCGATGGTTCTTCCGACCGGATCAGGCGGCTCAGCTTCACCCAGGACACTCTCTTTTTCTCAATCGCAAGGCTGTGGGGAAGAATGTTTTTCTCCATCTTCCAGTCTATCTCCGTTCCATCGGAGAAGGAGACCGTCACCTGCTTCCACCAGTTGTCGTGGGGAAAATCTGCCCTCGTATACAG
>CANQBN010000031.1 GCA_947588855.1 uncultured Lachnospiraceae bacterium | reverse complement strand
CGTTTAATTCCTTTATTTCATCGTGATTTCCATACCCAACTGCAAAAGAATCATTTAATCCTAGCCTTTTTACCTGACACCCTAATCCACTTTGCGCTACTAACTCGGATATTAATCCTCCTATTCCGCCAGTTGTTGTGTTTTCTTCCACTGTTATAATTTGAGCAGATGATTTCAAAATATTTATAATATTTTCTTTATTTAACGGCTTTATCGTTCCAAGGTGAACTACTTTTATTCCTAAACCTTTTTCTTTCGCTTCATTAGCTGCCCTTAAAACATCATATGTAATCGAACCAGTAGAAAATATCACCACATCTGTTCCATCTCCAAAAACACTGGGAACACCCAATTGAAATTGATAACCGTCTTCTTGATATTCTCTCTCTCTTTCGCGAGCTAATCTTAAATATACCGGTCCATCTATACTCGTAGCGGCTTTTACCATTTCCCGCACTTCTTTTGCCGATCCTGGAGACAAAATTGTAAGGTTTGGCAGCGAACGTAAAATTGCAATATCTTCTGTCGTATGATGAGTGGGCCCCGATGTACAATAATCCATTCCTGCACTATAAGCTATAATTTTAACATTTCTTTTTTGCAGGCAAATATCATCCCTTATGAATTCTAACGCTCTATATATTAGAAAAGGAGCTACTGCATAGACAAACGGAACAATCCCACAAGTAGACATTCCTGCTGCAGCTCCAATAAGATTACTTTCAGCTATCCCCATCTCCATATACTGATCAGAGATAGTTTCCTTAAATATCTCTCCTATATGCATGGAATCAGAGCCCATAACAACTATTTGAGGATCCTGCTGCGCTATCTCATATAAAGTATTTATACATGTATTTACCATTTTCTCACTCCCCTGCCAGTCCTAATTCGGCACTTATTTTATTCCATTCCTCTGCATTCGGCTTTCTCCCATGCCAGCCATTTTTGTTCTCCATTATTGGAATTCCTTTTCCTTTTAATGTATCTGCTATAATCGCTTTTGGTTTTCCATTCTTTTTGCATTGGGCTAATTCCAATACAGTATACACTTGTTCAATATCATTCCCATCCACCTCATAGCACTCAAAACCAAAGGCTTTCCATTTGTCTGCGATCTGGCCAAGAGAAGAAATTAGATCTGTATAATCAGATGCTTGCAGTTTATTACAATCAATAATTACGATCAAATTATCAAGACCTCTATTACCCGCACATAAAGCTGCCTCCCATACGCTCCCTTCCTGGCATTCGCCGTCGCCTAGTATTACGTATGTTAGAAAATCTTTATGCATCTGTTTTGCAGCAAGTGCAGTTCCTATACCCAGTGATAACCCATGTCCCAAAGATCCCGTAGTCATATCAATTCCTGGTATCTTAAGAGCATCTGGATGTGCTCCCAGAATCCCCTCTGGTCTACAAAATGTCCAGAGATATTTTTCTTCTAATAATCCTATATCCACAAGAATAAGATACTGTATTATGCATGCATGGCCTTTGCTCATTATGAATCTGTTACGAAACTGATTATCATAATTTGACTTATCTATTTTTAAAAAATCTGCATAGTACAGCACCGTCATTATTTCTACTATAGATAAAGCAGAACTTAAATGTCCACTCTGAGTTTTATAGCCCACCTCCATAATCTGTCTTCTTAACAGATTGGCCTTTTGTAGTAAAATATCGAAATTCATATTCTAACACCTCAAACCAAGTATACTTTTACTAAAGAATAATACTATATTTTATTTCTTCAGATAATATATTTCGTTTTAGCTAAGATATTTAAACCAATCCTTTGTCGCTTCACCTATACTATCCGGAGTCCACACTGGTGCCTGTCTCCAATAGTCTATATTTTCTAAAACCTTTTGCACGCCTTCCTCAAATGTTACCTTTGCTCTCCATCCAAGCTGCCTTTCTATCTTTGACGTATCTGCAAATGTGCAATCTGGTTCTCCCGGTCTTTTGGGAATATGAGTTATCTCCCCTCCAAGCAGTTCACACAGGCGATTGACAGAATATGTTCCCCCGCTCCCCACATTAAATGTGTCCTGAACAACATTCGATACCGCTGCAGTGTAGAAGGCATCTACAATATCCGTTACATACGTGAAATCTCTTGTCTGGCTTCCGTCTCCAACGACCGTAAACGGCTTCCCTGCCAGCTTCTGAGCCAAGAACACACCAAACACAGCCCCGTATGTACCGGAAGTTCTTGATCTCGTCCCATACACATTAAATAAACGCAAAGTAATAACCGGCAGACCATAGACTTGTCCCCAGTGCAACACCGTTTCCTCGCCAAGCCGTTTGGTAAGCGCATACGGATACTGTGGCCGAATCTCCGCACTTTCTTTCGTTGGATATTCATCTGGAATTCCATAGCAGGAAGATGAGGCTGCATAGACCAGTTTCTTTATATTAGCCTTTCTGGCACACTCTACGACATTATATGTTCCTAAAACATTTGATGAATAGTAATCCCAAGGTCTTTGAATAGAAGGCACTATATCTGCCAACGCTGCAAAATGGAAAATATAATCCACATTCTGAAAAACCGGCTGTATCTCATCTATATTCCGAATATCCATATGGTAAATTGTAAGATTAGGATTACCTTTCTGATGATCCAGATTTTCCGGTCTTCCCGTTGTCCAGTTATCAATTACCCTTACTTCATGTCCTTCTTTTAATAATCGATCCACCATATGAGATCCTATAAATCCACATCCTCCTGTTACTAATGAAATCATATATATCCTCCCTGTTTATTTATTCTGGTCTGGTAATATAGAAATCACATCACGTAAGTCGTTCAAGATATAATCCGGCCTGACATCTTCCTCTAATCTGGAAGTCCCATATCCAGACTCCAATAGTATAGTCCTCATACCTGCCTGTTGTCCAGCAAGAATATCTGCCGCCCTGTCACCAACCATATATGAACGGCCTTTATCAATGGGATAATCCTCCATTGCCCGATTCAGTAATCCCGGCTTTGGCTTCCTGCAATTGCAAATCTTTCTATACTGGTTCACAACACCACTTGGATAGTGGGGACAGTAGTATACGGCATCTACCCCTACCGTTTTTATCAAATATGCATTCATTTCCTGTAAAGCCTGCTCGGAGAAAAATCCCCTGGCAATACCACTTTGATTTGTGACTACTATAGCATAATATCCTTTTTTTTTAATCTGTTCAACACAAACACCTGCATATGAGAAAATATCCATCTCTTCTATAGAATGAACATAACCCTTTTCTCTACTCAAGACGCCATCTCTGTCAAGAAATACCGCCGGCCTTTTTTCAGTCATTTACTCTGCCGCTCCATCCTGCTCCAATATCTCATCCACAATCTGCTGCAAGATTAGATTATGGATAGATTCAACGATACCATATTTTCCACAGGGTACATAAACATTCAGATCGCCCATCTGCCTTACTTTATTATCCGGCTGAAAACCGGTAAAAGTAATGACTTCAGCGCCTTTTTGTTTTGCAGTTATAATTGCATTGACAATATTTAAAGAGTTTCCCGAACTGCTTATTGCCACCAGTAAATCATCTTTATTAAGTAAAAAATCCAGCTGCCGGGAAAAGATGGATTCATAACCGCAGTCATTCCCCATACAGGTCACTGTAGAGCTGTCATACAAACTGCAGGTACGCATTCCTCCATTTTTCATAAAGTCAGATGTCATATGTATGGCAATGGCAGCGCTTCCTCCATTTCCAAGAAAAAACAGTTTTGTCCTCTGCTCCTTATGTTGAATAAACTTATCGAGCAAAGCTAAGAGTCCTTGATCATAGGTGGAATAAAGACCAATTTTCTGAGAGGATATCTGAGTATTGCTTATATTGTTTATTAAATCGCTGATATATTCATTCATTATTTTGCTCTCCTCGTTATGAAGTCTCACACTTTAGCAGATATATTGGAGCTGTTTTCGGATTACTTTGTAAATGTCTTTTTACACGTTTTTATTAGAGTTTTAAAGGTCTGTACTTACTTGGGACATGAAAAATTTCAATAAAGCAATTGTTAAGTTTTCGCCTTCCTCTATCCCAAAACTCTTTTATTCCATATTTTAATGCTGTTCTCCACTCCAGCCCCAATGTATCATAATAAATTTCAGGCCAATCCTCTCCCCCATCGTACTGTTTAGACGTTTGAGTATCATAAAGGAAAATCCCATCCCCTTCTATTTCAAATCTTATATTCAATTCTTTCGGCCTCATGGATAATCCATACGTTTTTAATTTTTTATAAGGTTTACACTTTGATGTCAAAAGATATCGGTTACTAATCTTTCTACCCCTCAATCCATATAAATCAACACATAAACCATCCGCTATCTCTTTTGGAAAGTATTGTCTTATATTTATACTTTCAAAAAAAATATCATATTTTTCCGCGTCCTCATATCGGGCGAACTTATAACTACGTTTTCCCATCAGCAAAGGAACTTGATGTGCTGTATTCGCAACTGAAACATGCTCCCCAACATCTGCAAAACATGTACTTAATGCTTCATACGGCATTACATAGTATTTATTTGTTTCGACCATATAATATATGAAATATTTTCCCCAAGACTTTTCCGAATAGTTGCTCACCTCCGTTGGAATGTTGTCTTGCCTTTGCAGCTTTCGAGAACCGTTCGTTGAATACCAATCTCTGAAGCAATTCCACTGATCCTTTGTCCAACACTGTCCCCAGGAAACTCCAAACTGTGCAAAATAAGTATCAAATCCATTATGAACCGGCGTAAAAATCTTTTGCGCAAAACCATTGTATTTATGGCTATAAAGAGAAATCCCTGCTATTCGTTTTTCACTTTTATAGAATTCCAATGCCTTTACCGTATAACTGTAGAATTCAGGAGAAACAACAATATCATCTTCCAGCAAAATAACTGCTCCGTACTCTTCAGCCAGATCACCGCACTGCAATACATGGTTTCTTAATCCTTGTCTCTCGTTAAATGTACGTATTATTTTTTCCCCATAATTCCACTCAAAGTCTTCTGCAACCCCTACAACTTCTGCTTGAATTTCACTTTTGTCAATGCTGATAACCAACGGAATATTATAAAAATCATATTTAGCATTTGCAACTGATTTTAATAGTCTATATAATGATTTAGGTCTATTATATCCAATCGTAACAATCGCAGGGCAAATCGTTTCTTTTAATGCCATAAAAACTTTACTCCCAAATAACATCTATTCCACATCATATAAAACTGAATAACCGATTTTAAGGAAAGACCAGCATAATGAGATCTTTTCAAAATATCTTTTGCATTTTTCATTTCCTTGTTATCACAAATCTTCTGAAATTCTTGTCTGAAACTGTTTTTATCCATTTTAGCATTTCTGACGGCTCCTCTTAATCCCTCCATTGCCTCTTTTGCATACCAACATTCGAAATCCGTCTCTTTATCTCCAAATATCCTCAAAGCTTTTAAAAATTTGCACAGGCTAAAATAGTATTCTTTTTTATACGAATGTATTAAAGAGTTTGTATTTTTGCATTCATAATGATAGAAATAGTTATTATAAAAATAAATTCTCTTCGCATGCTGAACTGCCTCTAAACAAAATCTCACATCCTCATATATGCTAACACTTTCATCAAAAAAAACATTGTTCAAGACCTCTCTTCTGTAAAGTTTTGTCCCTATATTATTTGCGATATTAGCATCAATTAGCTTCATAAATGCATTAATTATACTCTTAGATTCATATGCTCCTTCTTCCAAATCTACCGTTATGAATTCCTCTTTCCCAGTATCATAACATTTAATGTAATTAAAAAACACTATATCTACATGCTCTTTACGCATTATATTTAGTGTGAACTCCAATGTATTCTCTTGAATACTATCGTCGCTGTCTAAAAACAAAATATACTTTCCTTTTGCCAAAGATAATCCTTTATTTCTAGCTGCGCTTACGCCCAAATTCTTTTGATGTAAAGCCTGTATTTGCGGAAATTCAGCTCCCAGCTCATCACATATTCTCCCGGAAGAATCTGTAGAACCATCATCTACCAATAATATTTCAATGTCCTTATAAGTTTGCTTTAATACACTGTTAACACTATCCCTAAGCCATTGTTCAGCTTGATAGACAGGTATAATAATTGATATTATATCTTTTCCCATTTTCCTGTTTTCCCTTCCAGATTATAAGTTTTACCTTCAAATTTTTCTGGCCTCCTTATAATTGACTCAATGGGCAAGATATAAAACATCCTATAAAAATATACCCTTATTGGGCTATAATATTATCATATATGCACATTAAATTCTGCAGATTTTTCTCCCGATTATGAGTCTGAAGTGCATGAAGCCTCGCCTTAGCAGATAAACTTCTTGCCAAATCATCATTGTCAAAAATCAGGCTGATATAGTATGCAATCATGTAATATTCGTCCGCCGGATATATAAATCCCTCTTCTTTGTCTTTCAACATATTGCGTACACCGCCAACATCCGATGCCACACAAGGCACACCTAACAGCATTGCTTCCCCTAACGAATTAGGAGAGTTTTCAATCGAAGAAGGCAAAAGAAACGCATGGGCACGCATATATGCTTTACACATAGACTGTGCATTCAAATTTTTACCCAAGAACAGAATATGCTTTTCCAGACGATACTTTTTAATTAAATTCTTAATATATATTTGATAATAAGATGTTTTCAGGGTCTCTTTTACACTTTTAGCGGCAAATGGATTATCCCCGGTTATATATATTCTCATATCCGGATATTTTTTTATCAAATCAGGTATTGCCTCTAAAAAGAGATGAAATCCCTTGATTGGATATCCCCATTGGCTTAAAAATACAGAATGCCGTTCACATTTTTCTAAACTCCATTCATTATGGTAAAAAATATCCCGTAATGTTTCATTGCAAAAATAATAATTCACCCCCCCCGCACATATTCTTTCTATGCAGGCGCGATCCCAATCGGTGCGTCCGATTATATGAGGTGTTTTTTGCAATGCTTCTATTTCAAGTTTTCCTCTTTTTTGAAATTTTTTTCGAGCCAATCTAATATTATCTCTTCTTAGCAAATCCCTCAACGTATACGCATAAATTACCCTTCTTGGCAGAAAGGCGAAATAATGCTCTGCGAGAACCGAAACCAGACCTTGAATATTTATAACCGTTCTGTCTATATACCCAGTTATTTCACAAGCATGAACCATCTCTAACGTGTGCGGAAACTCTGTGCCAAAAATATGAACAATATCCGGCTCAACTCGATTTAACACATCGCAAAAATATTGCTCTGTATTTTTATTGCAGAAAAAATCCATTCCATTCCATTCAAAAGCAAAATACCTAGTACCATCTGCCATTCCTTCCATTGGAGATATCTTATTCTTTACCGGAAATAGCACTATGAGTTCCACATCTGCTCGTTTTAATAATCCATCTGAAATGCCAGTAAGCCATCCTCCAGAATTACTATACGGCATAGACAAACTTTTCGCAATTCTTGGCAACATAATATTGCACAACCATAATATTTTCATTTTAGTTCGCTCTTTTCCATCTATACTTATTCAAATGTCGTTTTACTTTTTGCCATAACGTCTCTGTATATTTTTTGCTGAATTCCTTCGCGATTTTCCGTTCAATTCTTAATACTTCAAACTTGCACTCCTCTTCTTCACTTATTTCCGTATCATAGTAACTGCTTGCTCCGCTATGCGTTCCTGTTCCATCACATCCTATATTTTTTACATAGGATATCCGTGGATATATAGTAAACATATTTAAATTACTTTCAGCAAAACACCATCTAATAGCCCAGGAATCAATTCCCCCTCTCATTTGCAGGCTCAGCATTCCTGTCAAGTCTTTGCCACCCCTGTTAAATCTTCTTACTTTTGATTTATCAGTGATAAATTCTGAATATTCAGAAACACTCCAATCAACTTTCTCCCAACGATCCTTCCAAGTAGCCCATCCCCAACTACAGCCACGGTAACTGTAAAATATGTCATGCGGATACTTTTTTAAGGATTTCATAGGAAATGAATATCCGCTAATTGACCATATGTCCGCTATTTTCTCGTAATAATCCAATGCCTCATTCATGTATTTAAGAAAATATGGAGAAAGAAGCAAATCATCTTCTAAGACTATAACCTTTTTATATTTTTTCAGAATATAAGACACTCCGTCTATTACAGAATTTGCTAATCCCTTGTTGTGCTCTGCTTTTATTATCTCAACTTCCTGAAAATATTTCTTCCAAACCGGCTGATCAATATATCTCCTGACTGCTTTCACAGCTTCTTCATCACTTTTGCTCTTCATCCCGTCTGAGAAAATATATAGCGTTGATTTTAAAGCCAATGAATTATTACACAGCGATTCCATAGTTGTTTTTGTGTGCTGTAGTCTTTTATATACAAATAAAACAACAGGAGCCAGCATTTCTTCACCTCACGTTTTATTATTCACAGTTTCTATGGTAGTTTTCGAATATATCTTGCAGGATTTCCTGCCCACACTTCATTATCTGGAATATTACCTGTCACAACAGAACCCGCTCCCACTATACTATTAATTCCAACTGTGACTCCTTTCAAAATAATCGTATGGGCACCTATAAAAGCTCCTCTTTTAATCACGACTGGCTTAGCAATCCAGCCCTGTCCTGGCGTTGCTTTACGCACTTTTGCATCTAAAGGGTGGAAATCCGTATCATATATTTTGCAGGATCCACCAATCGTAACATCATCTTCTATAAAAATCGAATTCCATGCCACTATAGCTGTATTAGAAATTCCCACATTATTTCCTATTCGTATTTGTCCCCCCCCCACTTGTTCGCAAAATTGTTCGACTGTCCCCTCCAATAGGATTATACTTATACCCGCTGTTAATCCTCACATTTTTCCCAATATGAATATTATTTCCCGAAATATAAGCTATCCCGTTAATAATTAGTGAAGAATCATAATTCACACAATATCTTTTCATCTGAAGGTAATTAAATAAATTCCATATCAACTTTCCTGGCATCTTACATAAAATCTTTAAATTGCATTTTAAAATCTTCATTATAATCTCCGTTCCACCACCAAGTCGGCGACACAAATAGTAATAAAAATCTTCCAATCCTTGACATTCTTGATAAAATAATTGCTAAAGAAACTATACTATAAAGCATGAGGAAGTTAATTGTAAAGACTTTCTTCAGTTTTAGACAGTATGGTAATCAATGTAAGTTTCGTCTTTCAAGCGCAAATAAGTGGATTGTAAGAATTGTTTTAATATGAATTTTTCAAGGTACTATATACAGATAATAGGACATATTGACACACTCTCTTACACACATTATATTCCTTAAAGCATATTACTTTTTAATCAATATCCTGATATACGACGTCGCACACCCCTTCACCGCCATAAATAGCCCAAAATTTTTTTTAAGAAAATAGAACCATTGCTTCGTTGGCGCGCCTTTTATACTTTCTTTTTTCCTGATCCTCTCACATCTTGGCAGAGAAACATCCTGCCAGCCTCCGATATTCGGATTATACTCGCATATTCCTGCATATTCTTTTGATGAGTAAATCTTGTATCCCGCCTTTTTTATAGAAAGGCCATAGTCAAAATCGCCCAGGGAATGAATATAATGCCCGTCTATCGCGCCCACTTCCCTGAATGCTTCGAACGGGATCAATACTGCATTGGCGTTAAAAGTATCCGCCTGCATTTCCCATTCAGTCGTCGCCAGTTTTCGATAGTGAATGCCATAGGTATACTTTACAGCGCCATAAGTCATATGATGCCTTTTGTCACACATCGCCCCGGCAATTACCGCGTTGCCCTGTTCTTTACTTTGCGCCGCCATATTTTCAACACAGTTTTCGAAAAAAAACACGTCGTCGTTCAGCATCAGAAGATAGTCATATCCATCGTCTGATGCATCATTATCTTTTATCGGGGCTGCCACTCTTTTCAGTACATACTCCATGCCCAGCCGCATCCCGCCGGAGTAAAACAAGCTGCCATTTCCTTTTAAAAGACGGATATCATAACCATCCTTCTGCAGCGCTTGCAGCATTTCCGCGGTTCCATCCGTGCTGTTATCATCCACAGCCACAAATGTAAACTTACAGTTCGGATTCCCTTCTGTTAATGTATATATACAGTTTTGCGTTCTGGCTTTTCTGTTAAAACAGGTAAACACCGCAATGATTCTCATATAATGAGTTCCATCCTGTTCGGAAAAATGTCAAACGTCACGAAAGCTATACGATTGCTATATTCTAGCATCTATTCTCCGGGAAGTCAAACCAGAAAAGCTTTAGCTGCAGTTTTCCAGCTAAATTTATCAAGAACCTTTTGTCTTGCTTCTTCACCCATCTTATCTTGAACCTGTCCTATCCTGACTGCCATCTCATTTAAACTGCCACACAAATATCCTGTCCTTCCGTCTTCAATGATAGAATCAGGCCCAGGCGCATGCCTTGCCACCACTGGACACCTTTGATACATTGCTTCCAAAATGCTCATACCATAAATTTCTTTCTCATTAAAATTTACAAAGCAATCGGCGGCTTTATAATATTGATGAATCTCTATATTAGGAATACCGTCAATATAACTCAATCTATCTTTCACATGCAGCCGCTCAGCCATAGACAACAAACTCTTCTGAAGACTCCCTTTACCGACAATAATCATATAATATGACTCGTTTAATCGGCTCAAAAGCGAAACAGCATCCAGCGGTCTCTTATATTCCTCTAAACGCCCGACAAAAAGCATCACTTTTTTATCTTCAGGAATACTTAGTCGTCCCCGTATGGACTCCTTCGATTCGCTGATTTGGGGAATGATTTCCAAATCCAGTCCAACCGGAACAATCTTTGCCTTTACTCCCCCTGACTTCAAAAGCTGCTGCTGAACATATTCTGTTTTAACAAATGTCTGATATTTTTTAAAATACCGAATATTTCTCCTGGAAAAAGCTTCCATAACAGCTTTCTTCAAATAACGGTCGGAGTCACTAAACAAGGTTCCTACATAATTATATATCATGATACCGTGCATTTCACAGTATTTCATAACATTTGGGGCATATATTTGATTATCCGCATCAAGATGAACTAATTGAATCCCATACTCTAGTAAGACATCTAAATTATAAAACGAATGCACTCCTAATACTTTTGCCGGAACATATAAAATTTCAATGTTTTTTTCCAGTTTACATATTTTTTGTTCACAAATATCCCTGTCAGGATATATGATTAATACATCATGACCTAGCTTTGCATACGCTCGTGCCAAGCCTATTTCTTGACTATTATAAAAGCCTATTTGTCCGGATTCTCCACAATACAGCTCAACTATAGCAATTCTCAAATGTACCTCACCATTTTTCAGCCTTATACTTATTCAATGCATCCAATTCAATAATGTCAGAAAACGACTGTATCTTAAACGAAGCAAAATATTTCTGTAAAAACCCGACAATCCGGTTGCTCGAACGTACGACACCCTGCGATTTATATGAGAACCCATATACTTCTTCAAGCATAGTCCGGATACGCTCAATCTCTTTTAGATATGGAACATAAACCGCATATTTTAAAGCTCTATTCTTTGTCTGAGACTTGATATTTACTCTATGTCCAGGCAAATATCGAATATTTTGAAAATGATAAAACACAATCGGAAATTGTGCTCCTTCGCTTGTCTCTAAAATAATTTGGTTATCCAAAACAGCACTCAGTGTATACTGCTCTAAATTCCAGGGGGCAACTCCGCCTCCTAGATTCTGCAGTTCGTAAACGCCTTTAAAATCCCTGGTCCATGTATTTAAATACTTTTGATCTCCCATTCGTTCAGGCTCAGGAATATCATAACACCATTCAAAGCACTTATTCTTCCACCATTTTAGAACTTTTTTAGAATTTTCCGATTGATTAAAATAGTTAAACTGCACACAATATTTCCCGTTTCGCTTCTCCAACTGTCTTCCGTATCGATTATTCTTAAAACGATGCTCTACTATAACAACATCTGCCCCGACCTCTTTTATTTCGTCAAAAAGAACTTGTGGTGTATAATAAAAATATAGGTCTGAATCTAAATAGGTGCAGCTCTCCACCTCATAATGCTCCAGGACATACTCTATGACTACCGGCGTACATGTCCAGCAATATTCTGCCTTTGAACGCTGGCTTTTTATAACCAGTAATTCCGGAGTCTCAAAAATATGATGATGGATAATAATTGCATTTTTCAGCTGCATCTGGCAAAGAACATCGTATGATCTGTCATCAAAGCAAAAAATATATAATCTAAAGCAGTCGGAGACTTTCTCTATAGACCGATATAGTGCGATCCCCTTATCTAGATAGTAGCTGTCAAATAGCGTGCAGAAATTCAGCATTTTTCGCCCCACATTTCTTTTACATATATATCATAATCACGGATATACTCTTTCTCATCATAATGTGTACTCGCTAAACATAAAAGTACGGAATCCTCCGAGAAATCATACATGTCTTTCCATATCATCGGAGGAATATATATCCCCATCATCGGTTTGTCTAATTCTACAAAAAATTTTTCTTTTCCATCAGTAATGTAAACCTTGCTTTTCCCCGAGACATTCACCAGGACAAACTCAGATTTTCTATTGGCATGCTGTCCTCTGACCATATTGGCATCTGAACCGTAGATATAAAAAACCCTTTGAATTGCAAAAGGAATGGCAATCTCACCTTCAATTACAACAAGCTTGCCTCTCTCATCTCCAAAATCCGCAAAATGGATAATCGGGCATTTCTGTTCCAGCGTCATTTTAATCCTCTCCAAATCTTAAAAACTATTTAGTGCATCAATTACATAATCCTGCTCATCAATGGTCATCCCGCTATACATAGGCAAAGATAATATCGTATCTGCTAAATGCTCAGTAATCGGCAGTGCGCCCGGTTTATAGCCCAAGTACTGATAGGCTTCTGACAAGTGCGGCGGAATCGGATAATGAATAAGCGTTCCGATTCCTCTACGCTTTAAATACTCCATAAGCTGATTTCGTTCCTCACATTGAACTACATACTGATGCCACACGCATGTTGAATTATTCAATGGCTTAGGTAATATTATTTTTCTATTTTTAATATTCTGTGTATAATATTTTGCAAGCTGTATCCTTTCCTGATTTATTTCATTAATATGTCTTAAACGAACACGTAACAATCCTGCCTGTAATTCATCAAGCCGAGAATTTGCACCTACTACTTTATTATAATAACGTTTTTCACTCCCATAGTTGCGAAAAACACGGAATTTTTCAGCCAACTCCAAATTATTTACTATAACGGCCCCACCATCTCCAAAGGCTCCTAAATTTTTTGATGGATAAAAAGAAAAGCAACCGACATCTCCAAAAGTCCCTGTCATACGATCGGCAAATTGAGCTCCATGCGACTGTGCACAGTCCTCCACTAATTTTAAATTGTACTTACGGCATATCTTTACAATTTGATCCATTCTGGAGGCCATTCCATATAAATGCACAACCAGAATTGCTTTTGTCCTGTCAGTAATTTTCTCCTCAATTTTTGAAACATCAATCCCAAAATACTCGTCCGGCTCTACAAATACCGGGGTAGCCCCATTAATTGTAATGCCCATAACACTGGCTATATAAGTATTGCCCTGAACAATAACCTCATCGCCATGGCCAATCCCCAATAAACGAAATGTAATCCATAATGCATCCAGTCCGCTTGCCAAGCCTACACAATATTTTTCACCAATATATGAAGAAAATTCTTTCTCAAAAGAAGATACTTCCTTTCCTAATACATACCAGCCGGATCGAAGTACTTCCAAAGCTTTTTCTTCAAATTCTTCTTTATATCTATAAAACCCTCGGTCTAATCGATTCGTTGCAATTTCCATTGTAGCTTAAATCCATTCTTATCATTTATTAAATCTTAAGCGATAATAAAAACATATATCTACCATTTATATACTGCAGTGTGCTACTATAATAGCCCTTCCAAAAATCATTAAATGCCTTCCGTGAATATAGCCATCCGCAAAATACCCCCCCCGCATTATCAAAATCTGATTTCTGATTACTGTAAATAAAGCTTTCTTCAAGGTGAGAATCTCCGTTGGCCAGAAAATAATATTTTTAATTTTATTCTCATAACATAATCTAAAAATATTTCTCCATTGCTCACTGGAAAATTCTGTTGAAATTCTATACATTAAAACATAATCATACTCTTTCAACAAAGAATATTCATCTTTTAACATATCAAATCGGAATAAACGATCATGACTTATAAATACATTTTCCAATAATTCCAAAGCATTTTGAGTGTAATCGGTCATATCTACTGTGATAGTATTATCTATTCTTTTAATATGCCACTCCAAGATTCCTTTCCCAACACCTAAAGAAACAATGTTCGAATAGTGACCAACCAAATCGCAAATAGTTTGGGCATCCATCATATAATCATTTCTGCTTAAGCAATTTTCCTCATAATCCTTAATTGTCTTTTCTATTGCAAATGGGCTGATCTCATCTGCACACCTAAGTATTTCCCATGAATCTTCATCAAGTCTATTAGATGATAAATTCGCGCTAAACCTATAATAATGTTTACATTTCATATAAATTGTCTTCCTTTCTACCCACTCCTAATCAACATATACCACAAAAAACGTATATTCGTACAAAAATAGCGTGTAAACAACCGTCTTGGCTCCTGCATCAATCGATAAACCCACTCCAGATTATGTTTCTGCATCCACTTCGGCGCGCGCTTCAGCGTTCCGGCATGGTAATCAAACCCGGCGCCTACCCCTATCATGAGGCCTTTTATCTTCCCCTGATGTTCTGCCATCCATCGTTCCTGCTTGGGCGCTCCCAGGCCTACCCATACAAAATCAGCCCCGGACGCGTTAATACGGTCGATAACCCTTTCGTCCTCTTTGGGCGTAAGCTCCCGAAACGGCGGGCTACAGATACCGGCGATCTGAATCCCCGGATACTTCTGACACAGCTTCCTGCGTAATTTCCGAAGCGTCTCTTTTGTGGAACCATAAAAATAATGACGGTAGCCTTTTTCCGCGGAAATCTCGAAGATTCGCCCCATCAGCCCCGGACCGGTCGTGCGATCCATATCCCGATATCTGCGTCTGCGTCCTACGTTGCTTAGTGGCCCCCCGTCCGGTATCGCCATCACACCGCCATTTTGGATTGCACGGTATTCCGGATCGTCATGCGCCATCATAGTCGTGTGCACATTCGCCACTGTAATATAATCGCCGGAAAGTTCCGGCAGATGCTGGCCGATATATTCGAGAAGCCAGTCCATATTCACGGCGGCAATATCCACTCCGAGAATATTGCAGACCGGGATTTTATTTTTGTCAATATTATGCATATTTCTCCGTTTTTCTGCAACCATTTTTATTATTTCCCCGTCATATAAGTATAAAACTGATGAAAGGACGGCAAAAAATGAACGCCAGCAAAGAGCAATTAGTCAAAATGATGGAAGACTATCACAGCAAGGATCCCATGCGCCGCGCACAGGCAATGATATTTCTGTGGGACAATATCAACCAGTTTGCCATGAGCTATATTCATGAGAAACTGCCAAATATCAGCCCCGATTCGTTTCAGGATTGTCTCTCCGGCACGCGGTCCATACATATCTCAGCAAAGAGCCGAATCGTCTGGCGCCGTCTCCGTCCCGGAATTCCGCTGCTGACGCTCAAATCCGGCAGCTGCCTGCCAGCGATCAGGAAGAGGACTGGCCTGACCCGTCTCCGACTCCGAAAGGCTCTACCTCGCCCCCTGGCCTCCGAGCACGACCCCGATCGTCTTCAGGATAATCTTCACGTCCAGATACAACGACCAGTTATCGATATACTCCAGATCCAGCTTCACGACCTCGTCAAAATCCTTGATATCGCTGCGGCCGCTGATCTGCCAGAGGCCGGTGATACCGGGTCGGAAGCTGATTCTACGCTTCTGATAATAACTGTATTTCTCGTATTCGTCAAGGGTCGGCGGACGTGTTCCGACCAGACTCATATCGCCCTTGAGGACGTTCCAAAACTGCGGCAACTCGTCGATGCTTGTCCGGCGGATGAAAGCGCCGACCTTTGTCACGCGCGGATCGTTCTCCATCTTGAACATCAGTCCCTGGACTTCGTTTTCCTTCATCAACTCTGCCTTTCGTTGCTCTGCATCCGAATACATCGAGCGAAACTTATAGAAGTTAAACGTACGCCCATTGACGCCGACCCGTTTCTGACAAAAGATCAGCGGCCCCGGCGACTCCAGAAGCAGAAACGGCGCCAGCACGATTCCCACCAGAACCGTTATCACCAGCCCGACCAATGCCCCGATGATATCCAGCACGCGCTTTAAAAACACCATCCGATAGTCAAACAGGCGGCTGCTGAACGCAACCACATGATATTTCTCCATGCTGTAGATGCGCTTTTCCCCGGAGATGCCCAGGTCGAACAGATCGAGGTTCAGATTAACCACGATTCCCATCTTCTCGAATTCCAGGATCATTTCCTTCAGAAAATGCTCCCTCTCCTGGATGGCGTCGACCCGGATAAATACCTCGTCGACCACATGGCCGGTCGCGTATTCCAGATAACTCTCTTCATCCGCCGGAATGACAGGAATTGACTCTTCACCCAGCTGAATCTCCGAGGCCTGACTGCTGTCTAAGAGGATCGCGCCTGCTATCCTCCATACGGTTTCCTTTGACCTTTCAAATGTCCTGACTATTTCCGGCAAATAATCCTTTGTGGTCACCAGCAGCAGGTTTACTTCTCTTCTGCGGCTCCATTGTACGAAACGGTTGCTGTTCCGTATCACCAGATGAAGCGCCCAGATAAGAAACGTGTTCGCGACCAGGAAATAGCCGAACACCAGCCTGGATATAAAAATCTCCCTCTTCAGTCCGAATCCGAGGATCAGTGCTTCCGCAACCAGCAGCACATTATAACGGAACGATACGAACAGCTCCCGATAACGTCCTCTTTTGAAAAAATCCTCGTATACGTGCAGCGAATAAAACGCGGCAATGTGGAGCAGGAAGAACACGCTGATCGTTCCAATATTTGTCATCTCGCCAAGTTGCTGATATCGGAGATAATCCGCGATCGCCAGACTGCAGATCACCGCAATCATATCGAGCAGGCACACCGCAATCTCCATCAGCTGACTTTGTTTTTTATACATATTTACACCAATGTTTTATTATGGTTCCTGATAAACCTGATCCGCGCTCAGCTTCGGCATGATCGCCGTCCACGCGCGCAGCTTTCCGTTTACCCTGGATGCATACCCGTTTACACGGTTATATTCGGCTGTCCCCGGTTCAAATGCTTCCGGTTGATCCATATCCCGGTACACATAGTATGCTTCCTTCTTCTTTTCGCCCTTGTACATGAGTCCCAGCGTCATGACGCCTTCCGCCGGATCATCGGTAAACGCCCGGTTGATCATCGCATCCACCTTCGTGTTCATCGACGCAAGGTAAAATTCATAGGCGGTTGCCGCCGCCTGCGAAGGTTCCGCAGACTTATTGGCCGCAATATAGCCCTGCTCACCGAGAATAACACGGATATTTCTCTCCTGCGGGATCTCATATTTTTCCTCGAGAGTCTTCAGATAGTTGGTAAGGACATCCAGATTTCTCATCGAGATATACCGCGTCCCCGTCGAAGAGGTGGTATTGCTGCCGTCATTCCAGAAATCGTTTCTGGTCAGAGGCTGCGAATACGGATGGAAGTTCACATTCCAGCGCATCCATGGAGCCGTCTCATGCATATATTTCGCAAACTGATCGAGGTATGCCTTGCTGCTGTGCCCATGCGTGGCGTCATTCCAGCTGTGGTCAAGGGATATGAATACCCTCGCGTTGGAATCCGCCTTTTTCACCGCCTGATACAGAAGCTGGAATGCCTCCGCATAGTTATTCACACATGCCTGTGTGGACATGCTGCCGGAATAATTCCAGACCTGGCAGCAATTCACTTCATTGCCCAGAACCCAGTTAGACACACGGTATTTCTTTGTGTCCGTATCCACTGTTTTCGGCATACTGCCGCCCAGCTTCTCCGCCATGTAGCTGAACATCGCCTCAAACGTCTCGCGCGCACTCGGATCTTTCATGTTCAGCGTATAATAGCTTCTGCCTGCGCTTCTTGCGCTCGGATGAATCAGATAGGTCAGCTCGCTGTCCCATTTCAGCAGCAGGTTGAGCGAAACATTCCTCCGGATCTGCTCATAACCCTCTTCATCATTTTTATCGCCGTTCCAGCCGTTCAGGCTATAGATCGTTTTCTGGATACCTTCCATATCAAGGAAATAATAAGTCTTGCCGTTATATTCATATGGCTGATAGGCGGCCGCCGTATATTTTCTTACATTGGCCGATGACTTAATCAACTCGTTCAGAGGGAAATTAACAAGCGCCGCCTGTACACCCAGCTCGTCAACCGCGTAAGGGTGCTTTCCCTGCATTCCCTTCTTGGACGCAACCTTCCCTTCATAAAATCCCTGATAAGTATTTGTCGTCACAGCCGCCGCTTCCGGGTTCTCGATATAGACGGCATTGGAAGTAAGCGGATCCTTACCCTCCACATCTATGACAAGCGCATACTTGCTCATCATCTTCTCTTCCAGATCATGCCTGTCTGTAAAGGGAACCCTTGCATGCACAAGCTTGGAATTTCCATCCGCCGCCCCTTCCGGCAGAAAGATTTCCGCATCGTGCAGAGTCTCCCGTACCGTATCGGTATCTCCGGTATTGGATACTCGCCTGAGGGAAACGTTCTGGCCGTCCATATCGGAAATTTCCAGATCCGATAATGCTATCTCCACTTCGAACATATCTTCATCTGTGATCTTATCCGTCAGAATCCGGCAGTACTCGACATCCAGCTTCTCCTCACTGAGAGCCCTTACCTTTACCTCTTTCTCAGTTTCCCCGGAATAGTTCCCCTGGCCTTTTACAGTGAACGAATTCATCTCTCCCGGTTTCAGCTGATTCAGGTTCAGATTAATAGTATAATCTTTATCCTCTCCTTTTTCAAGCTTCATCCCGTTATAAGATATATCTACATCCAGATCCTTATATTTCCAGTAGCTGTACTCTTCCGGTACAATGATCGTAGTCTTATTGATGTCGACCGGAAGGATCCTGTACTCCTTTGTGATCGTTCCGTAATACAGTCCGATGCCGGTGATGGTCGCCGTAACGGTTCCGGCATTGACCGCGTCCTCTTCGTTACTGTCTTTTTCGTCCCCGTTCTCATCCTGATAGGAGATGATGTAGTGGCGTCCTTCCTCCAGCTTCGTATCACCGTCCCGCACGTCGGCCTTCGGCTCCAGCCTGCTTCCGGTATACTCCGCCTCCACGTATTCCAGTTTCGCGCGAAGATTAGATAAACTCTTCCTCGTATAAGAAACTGTCCGCGTACCCGTAAAGTTGCCCTTGCCGCTAACCTTCACTTCGGCGGTTCCGTCCTTATCGCCGCTGGAAACGGTTTCCGCCGTGTAGTCAACGCCCGGCTTCAGTTCGCGCTCCCTGTAGGTCAATACCTCCATCAGGGATGCCTGACGGCCGCTGCCTCTCCGCCAGTTCTCCTTCAATTCAGCGGTTACATCTTCGTCCGCGATATCTCTCGGAGCTATGCTGAACGCCTGCTCATGCATCCCCGTATAGCCGTTTGCCTCGATGCCGCGGATGACGGCGACAGCCGTGTCGGTTCCGGCATTGACATTGTTCAGGTACTCTACGGTATAATGTTTGTCTTTTTCCAGCAGTGTACCCCCGTCCTTGACCGTGATATTCGCTTCCAGCGGATCTCCGGTGTAGACCGGCGCCTCTCCTGCCTCGAATGTGACCGTGGCCGGGAACGGCTGCTCCTTCTGGATCTTGAATTCGACCGTCCGCTCCCCGGAATAATTCCCAATGCCGGAGATGACCGCTCTCGCCTGGCCGATCTTCACATTGTTATAATATTTCACCTGATAATCCGTGCCCTTGTTCAGCACCACCGAATTACCCATCGTGATAACCGGATCCGGCTCGATCGGCCTGCCGGTATACATATACTCTTTCGTAAGCTCCACATTGATGTCGTTTTCCGTCAGCGGGTGCGGGGTAATCCGGAAAGTAACCTTCTTCTCCCCGACATACTTTGCGTCGTCCCCTTCGACAGCCTTCAATGTAAAAGAAGCCGTACCGACATTTGTATAGTCGCCGCCTTCCGTATATTCCACTGTATAATCGGTATTCGGAGTCAGCGTGCTTTTGTCAGACGGGTTTGTCACTTCAAGCTCCACCGGCGGCTTCTGCTCCTTCCCATTGTACATATAGGAAGCCGCCACATTTGTGCTCATCTTCCTCAGGAGCAGTTTTTCCGTAATCTCAAACGGAAAGCTGATGGTTCCTTCATAGCTGCCGGTTCCCACGATCACAAGCTGGTATTGACCGGGCTTTGTAACTGCCAGCAGCAGATCCCCCTCTTCATTCTGATAACGGATATAGTAATCCTTCCCCGCCTTCAGCGTCTTGCCGCCGACCTTTATCGACGTCGGTGCCGCAGGCACGCCCTTACCCGTATAGGACCACCAGTATTCAAAGCCGACCTCGGCCTTTTCAATCGACGGCTTGATGATCCGATAGCTTTTTACCACGCTGCCGGTATAATTTCCGATTCCGGTCACGGTCGCTTTCCCCGTTCCCTGCGTCACGGACGGCACAAACGAAACCTTATAATCTTTATTCCTTGCCAGCTCCGTCCCGTTATATGCCACCCTGACTGCCGGCGTGCTGCCAAGATTCGCGCTTTCGTCCACCTCGACGGCCATCCCGTCTGAAGTCAGCGGCCGGGCTACAATCTTGAACGTCGTGGTTCTGATGCCCTGATAATTTCCTGACCCGCTGTATACCACGGTCGCGGTTCCCCGGCTTTTGTTGGAACGGTAGCTGACCTTATAGTCCGTCTCCGCCTCCAGGACTCTGCTCCCATGGCTCAGCGTCCACGGCGGGCAGATTGCCTCCCCGGTATATTCATAGCTGTCCGCATCCTTCGTCAGCACGATGTCGGCGGCGGAAAGGCTGTGCGGCAGAATCCGGAATTCAATGGTGCGCTC
>CANQBN010000030.1 GCA_947588855.1 uncultured Lachnospiraceae bacterium | reverse complement strand
CAGTCCCTCTGGGGAAAGATCTTCGGCACCGGCGATATCATCCTGAAGACCAGGGTTGATTCCACTCCGGAATTCACCCTGAAGAACATCAAGGAACCCATGAAGATCCGCAAGATGCTCTCCATCGCAGTAGAAAACTGCCGCAACCAGTGGAATGTGGTGGGCAAGGAATTCTACGGCGGCCCCGGTCCGGGCCCCATCGATATCGACGGCGACGGAATCCCTGATTTCCCGAGACAATAAAGATGACGGTTCTGCGGCAGAATCTGTATCCAGAAGTTTCTCTGCATTCCGGCGTTATACTGATTTTGCATGGCTTACAAGGAGAATGATTATGGGATTAGAATTTATCAGCAAGCTCCCGACTCCTGCGGAGATCCGGGAGCAGTTTCCTCTGCCCAAAGGCATGGCGGAAGTCAAGGCTAAGAGGGATGAGGAGATACGAAAGGTCTTCGCGGGCGAGAGCGACAAGTTCCTGGTGATCATCGGTCCCTGCTCCGCGGATCACGAGGATCCGGTCCTGGAGTATGTGAACCGTCTGGTTCCCATTCAGGAAAAGGTGAAGGACAAACTGATCCTCATCCCCCGGGTCTACACCAACAAACCGCGGACTACGGGCGAGGGCTACAAGGGCCTGCTCCATCAGCCGGACCCGGAGAAGAAGCCGGATATGTATGAGGGAATCATCGCCATCCGCCGGATGCACATGCGGGTAGTCCAGGAGACCGGACTGACCACGGCCGACGAGATGCTCTATCCGGACAACCTCCGGTACCTGTCGGATATCATGTCCTACATCGCCGTAGGCGCCCGCTCCGTGGAGAACCAGCAGCACCGTCTGGTGGCCAGCGGCTGCGATGTGCCCGTAGGCATGAAGAACCCTACCAGCGGAGACCTGACCGTTATGCTCAACTCTGTGGTAGCTGCTCAGGGAGCTCACGAATTCATCTTCAGAGGTTACGAGGTTCATACCCCGGGCAATCCCCTGACCCACACCATCCTGCGGGGCGCCGTCAACAAGCACGGCCAGAACCTGCCCAACTATCATTACGAGGACCTGATCCTGCTGCACCAGCTGTACCAGGAGCGGAACGTACAGAACAAGGCCTGCATCGTGGACGCCAATCATTCCAACTCCGGCAAGCAGTACAAGGAGCAGATTCGCATTGTTAAAGAAGTTCTTCACAGCCGCCGCCACTCTTCCGAGATCAGCGAGCTGGTGAAGGGCGTTATGATCGAGAGCTACCTGGAGGAAGGCTCCCAGAAGATCGGCGAGCACTGCTACGGCAAATCCATCACCGACCCCTGTCTGGGATGGGAGGACTCCGAGCGGCTCATCTACGAGATCGCCGAGGGACTGTAGATTTACAGAAAAGTAACTTTCACAAATATAATCTTCAAAAAAGAAGCGGTTTTCTGCCGTACAGCCTCCGGGCCGCAACGGCGCAGCCGCTTCTTTTTATGTCATAATACCGCGGCAGGCCGGCATTCATTCATCATCCGGCTTCTGCCCGTCGTGGGCCAGCCATCTGCAGTCCGTGACGTCCATGTGAGTGAAAACCGCCTTAAAAGAGGAATCCTCTGGACTGCAGGCATACACGCCAAAAGCGATCTCATCGGCAGCCTCCCACATATGGCAGACGCGCATCTGCGAAAAATGCTCTCCATCCTCGGAACATTCGATGCAGAAATCATCCTCCCTGCGGCTTAAGCGGTACCACATGGATTTGACGGACGCGTCAATCTCTGTAGTGGCCCAGTCAGAATACCCATGGTTTGTGACCACGCTGCCCAGATGCTGAAATTCCTCATTTTCATATTCAATGGACCCTTTCAGCCAATTCTCGCTGTCCAGATACATCACCACGCCGCACTGGTCAAAACGGTGTTTGCTCTCAAATTCCGTTTTGACAATAAAAGAAAAAAATTTCTCTCTCGTCCGCATCTGGAGAACCGGGGCGTTATCGTTCCGGAAATGATAGTAGGTGCGCTGCCACAGATCCGTATGGGGTCTTGTGACAATCTCAATCCGGCCGTCGACTATGGAAAAAGACACCGGCTCTCTTGTCCACTGCAGTTTTGTCACATCAAACATATCCATCTTCCTCTCTGATCATCAAGCTCATATGTAAATACTGTATCATCTTATGTCCGGAACCGCAAATGACATCCGTCCGATTCTCTTTCCGGCCAGAAGCCCACATCTGCCATGGAAGAAACTGGCATGATCCCGTATCAGAGACCGAAAACATCGCTGAATCCGGTGCTGTCCAGAACGGCGCCGACGGCATCGTTCACATGCAGGAGCCGGAAATGCCCCTCGCCCACATGCTTGTACATAATGAGCATGACCCGCAGTCCTGCCGAGGAGGTGTACTCCAGGCCTTCAAAATCAAGGGTAATATCCTGAACCGTATTCTCCGCGGTGACGGTCTGAAACATGTCCAGAAGTTCCGGCGCGCTGATGGAATCCAGTCGGCCCTTCAGGCACAGCGTCAGGGCGCTGCCTGTCAGAGACTGCTCCACTGCCAGTCCGACAATTTCCATGTGGTCTGTCTTTTCCGCTCTCTCCCCGTCCGGAGTCATGATCCAGACATTGATTTTTTCCAGAGCCGCCGCAACGGCGTCCCGCTGGGCAGGCGTACAGGCATAGAGGGTCCGAAGGCCCAGACGATCAAGCCCGGTAATGGGCCGGCGCTCCGTCTTCAAACCGCAACTCTTCAAAAATTCCAGTTTCTCGTCACTGTCGGCAAACACAGGCGCGTGATTGGCGTCGGCAGTCTTTTTGATAACCTGTGAATTCACAATCTGGCTAAAATGTCCGCCCTCGCCGCCGGAAATGGCCTGGGCGATGGCAAAGAAATAATCATCGCTCTCAAAATCCGTGGTAATCCAGCAGCCGCCATGCTCCGCCAGCACCGCCGCAAAATTGCGTACCATAGCGGTCAGCTCACTTTTATTCAGGTAACTGACAAGTCCTTCCGAACTGATGGTAATGGGTCCCGGAAGCTGATCCGCCGCCTGGCGCACGCTGGCCCCGTTGGTCACATCCACCACCAGGAACCGGGCCCTGCCGCCCAAAAGTTCCTTCGATACCCGCGTCATATCTTCTGCCACCGCAGGCAAATCGCCGCCGATATACTGATACCCCCTGTCCATCAGATACTTGGCCCTGGGCGTATAACCGCAGGCCAGATCCAGCACATTCTGATTCCCGGCCGCCTCGATCATGCTGTTTGCCAACGCGTATCGCAGCTCAATGGTGATGGCTCCGATTCTGCTCAAAAGTTCGATGTCGGCTGCCTGTCCGCTTACGTGAGGCGCATTTTCAAAACCCAGCATCCGCCGAAAGGCGGCGGCATCCTCGTTGCCCACGGCGCTCAGAAGATTGAGCGTCATCTTCGCTGTGTTAAAAACAGGATTTGTAATCTCATACAATTCGTTCATCTCGACTTCTCCTTTTCTCATAAATGATTCTTTCTGCCCCGGCGTATCACCGCCGCCGCGTAAACCGCCGTGAGGATCCCCGCGACCGCGTAGCTGACCGGCCAGGACAGGCGGAACCCGATGGACGCATTTAAAATAAAGCTGGATATGATAAACATGTAGAACATACCCGGCGCCAGCGCCATGATATACGGCTGTTTCTTTCCCATCATATAAACTGTGATCATGGCGAAGGCGAACACGGCGATGGTCTGGTTCGCCCAGGCGAAATACCGCCAGAGGATATTGAATCCGCCCGCGTTCATCTTCGCAAATATCAGAACAGCCGCCACAATCGCGAAGATCACAAGAGAAACTCCCAGACGGTTCCTTTTCTTCGACTGGTCAATCTTCAGGGCGTCCGAAACGATCAGCCGGAGAGAGCGGAGGGCCGTATCACCGGAAGTGATGGGAAGCACGATAATCCCTATGATCGCGATCACTCCGCCCACGCTTCCAAGAAGATTCCTGGCGATAATTCCCACAACGTTGGTAGTGCTTGTCTCTGCCGTAGCCAGTCCCAGCTTCATCACACCCATGGTGGCAGCCGCCCATATCATGGCGATCAGGCCCTCGGCAATCATCATATTGTAAAAAGTCATGCGACCTTCCTTCTCACTCCCCATGGTGCGGGAAATAAGAGTGGCCTGGGTGGAATGAAAGCCGGACACGATTCCACAGGCTACCGTCACAAAGAATACCGGTATAAAATGAAGCCCCTGAGGATGAACGCCCACGACCCCTGTCTTCCATATGTTGTCAAGGGAATATCCCTTTGCAAAGATGCCGATAAACACGCCGATCGCCGACAAGATCAGCAGCATCCCGAAGACCGGATAAACCTTGCCGATAATCTTGTCAATGGGAAACAGGGTCGCGATTACATAGTACACGAAAATCGCGCCGTATACCAGCCATACCACAGGATTGGCGATGCCGCTGTCCATCCCCAGAATCTGCGTGATGAACAGGTCGCCCGGCGTATAGATGAACACCGTGCCCACAAGCAGCATCAAAAGACATACGAATACATTGTATACCGGATACGTACGGTTTCCCAGGTACTTCCGTATGAGAACCGGCATCTGAGCGCCGTCGCTGCGCACGGAGATCATGCCGCACATATAGTCATGGAAAGCGCCTGCCAGGACGCAGCCTATGGGTATGGTCAGAAAGGCGACGGGGCCGAACAGAATGCCCTGTATGGGGCCGAAGATAGGACCTGTCCCAGCAATATTCAAAAGTTGGATCAGGGAATTCTTCCACTCCTTCATCGGCACGAAATCCATGCCGTCGTTCATACGCACCGCCGGCGTCTGCCTGTCGTCCGGTCCGAAAATCTTTTCGCACACCTTTCCGTACAAAGCTCCTCCAACGAAAAGGATTGCAAGACCAATCACAAATGTAACCATATAATGTCACTCCTCCCGGCTGTATCTTTTATCTCTTTGATTATCTCAAAACATTTTGAGAGCTATTCTCCAAAAACGCCGTACTCCGGCAGCTCCTGCTTCTTTATTATCCTGACGGAAGATATAATCACCGGAATATACAGCAGAAAGTAAACCAGATATATTCCAATCAGGATTACTCCTCCCTCGCCGGAACCCACATAATTGCCAAGGGAAGCGTTGCCCAGTATAACAGCCTGCATGGGGAAGAAATCATTAAGCCCATGAACAAGAGCAATCATCCACATGTTTTTATTCTTCATATACAGAGCCGCCAGGAGAAACCCCAGCGCTCCGGACTGCAGAATCTTTAACACGGACTGCACACAGCCAACCAGGTCATAGCTGCCGCCAAATATATAATCTTCCACATGCACAAATCCAAAGATCAGCGAGGAAAGAAGCACGGCCCCCAGGATTCCCTTCCGGGTGCCGCCCATCTTCCTCAGCAGACCGCTGAACAGGACCCCGCGGAACAGGGACTCCTCAAACAATCCGATGGAGGCGCAGAGAATGAGAAACTTAAACTCAGTCGCCGCCAGTCCCTCTGTATTCATCATATTACCGAAAAGCGCCGCCATTACCATCAAAGCTCCCATAAGAACAGCCAGAATCAGGGGATAGATGGATTTGCGCAGCGTATCCGCCGCTCCCTCCCTGACACGAAGCAGACTGCCACCTCCGCCCATTACGGCTATCACCCCGAACATAATGGCAGTCATGACAAAGCGCACGACTGACAGTCCCGGAATATTATATACCGGCAGCTTAATCGCCGCGATACCAATTCCCAGACATACCAACGCAACCAGAATCGGCCGTTTTCTCATAAATTCTTTCATTATCCCAAGCTCCTTTTATCTTTATTATAATGCGCTCCGCCAGACAGACGCAGCGTTTTATACATCTGTGTACATATTCAGACGAATCCGCGCCGTAAACATCTCCTTTTCGGCATTGAACCGGAAACCGGCGCTCCCGCCATATTTCCGCGCCATATGAGCGATGCTGCGCAGACCATATCCCTCGCCTGAGCCCTCACTCAAAAACGCCTCCGCAGGCGAAAATCCATCCGCGCTTTGAAATTGGCGGTTAATTCGCACACCCTTGCAGGCATTGGATATCTCAACCGCAAAAGATCCCTCCACCGTACCGACCTGCACAAAAATCCAGCGGTTTTCCGGACATTTTCCGCAGGCGTTAATGGCATTTTCCATTGCATTGCCGAACAGCACCGTCAGATCCGCCGGCTCAATGGACAATTCGCCGCACTCGGCGTGAACTTCGCAGCGTATGCCCTTATCTCTGGCAATACCGATATAGTACTGCAGCAGTCCGTTAACCGTCATATTCCTGCAGTATACTTCATTGTCCCGCCTGACGGTCGTGTCAATCACATCAGACAGGTACTCCTTCATTTCGTCCAACCGTCCCCGGTCAAGCATGTCGTTCAGGGAATTGTAATGATGGCGCAGATCATGACGCATCCGCCGGGTAGTTTCCATGTCGCCGGCAATCTTCTCATATTGAAGCTGTTGTATCTCCATGGCCCTCTGATATTCACTGTCCCGCCGCCGCCGCACCGACTCCCGAAAAAGCAGCCAGTAAATTAATACCTGATTCAGCGTCAGAAACAACATCGGCAGCAGAAAATATTGAAAATAACCTGCGCTTCCAATAATCGTCTCACAGTAAATCGTCATGGCAAAATACACCAGCGTGGAGAATACAGCGATAAAAAATTCCCGCCGCATATTCCGTGGCTCAATCTCCCGAATATACTCTTTCAGCGGCCGGATCACGGCTGCCAGCATGATCGGCAGCAGAAAGACTGTTGTGACGGCATACAGCAGCAGAAAGCTTTCGGTATAAGGATACACCGTAGTATCGATACCGTCAGGGTTAAGGATGGCATGTATCCCATTAACCATCACAAATTCTGTCACCGCATAGAACAGTACAATAAAAAACACCAGAATCTTCTTCAGCAGCGATTCCCGCACCAGCCAGATATACGCCGCCAATATAAGCAGTATCGCGGCAAACATCGATGAATTGGATATCACAATATGTTTCGGATACCGGGCCGTATCGCGCAGGCAGAGCACAAGTGTAAACAGCACGGCAGAAATCACCGAAACGATGGTCATCCATGCAAAAATCCGACTGCGCTGAAAACGGTAATCCTCCTGAGGAAAGGGCAGAAAAATCATCAGGGCGCAGGGAAACAGCTGTATAAAAAATCCCAGCGCATTCTGTATAAGCGCCGCCATGCCCGCTTCAACCTCCTTTCAAGCTTTTCTGCCGGGAAAGCCGGTCAAAGACATAATTGTCATAGGTACCGCGGATAGCGGCCCGCTGCCGCACAGCAATGGGCAGCCTGCTTCCGTCCCGCAGGGTACAGGTATCCGTCCCCATCTGTACAATATAATCCATATTAACCACGATCCCGCGGTTAATCTTCAGAAAGCTTCCGTTAAGCTTCTGTTCCAGTTCCCTAAATGACATCCAGACCTTCAGTCTCCGTCCGTCGGACAGGGAAATATTTACCGCATGATTTTCGTTCTCAAGGAGACAGATCTGATCCAGGAACACCGTGTATCTATCCGGTCCTACAGTAAACGACAGCCTCTCCCTCTGCCGGGAACGAAGCTCAGTCAGCCGCCGGAATGCTTCTACCACGCCTTCCGTCGTCACCGGCTTAACCAGATAGTGCAGCGCCTGCAGAGAAAAGGCCTCCACCGCATGCTCCACGCTGGTAGTGACAAAGACAATCCCCGTCTCCGGTGAAATCCCCTGCAGCGCTCTGGCAATGTCGATTCCGTTCTCTCCCGGCATATAGATATCCAAAAACACAATATCAAAATATGGCAGCCGGGAAGCCGCCTCCAACAGAGATGAGCCGTTCAGAAATTTCTCCGCATTCCGTGTCGGATCCCACTCCCGCAGCGCTTCATCGAATTGCTGCCGTTCTCTCGGGTCATCGTCACAGACCGCAATCCGCATACCGCATCCTCCTCTCACGGCAGAGTCGCCATAAAAACAACTATTATTGTACCACAACTCTGCCATTTTTCCGATACAGCAGCAATGATTTTTTTGTAATCAAATCTGACTTTTACGCAGTCCCGCCAGCAAACTCTTCACCGCCGGCAGCATTTTCAGAATCGATTCCCATCTCCTAATGATTGCGCCTTATTCAATATTTCTTTATAGGATGAAGGGGGATATGCCTCGTAAAAGGCATCGGTCAGTAGACTGTTCTTTTGATGTAAGATGCGGGAGAACCGAAGTCCTCCCGCCGAATTGAATTCATCGCTCGGTCAATTTTTATTTTACCGACGAGTCAGAACCGTCACTCGTCTCATGAAGCGATAGAATCTCTTCGATTCTTATGATACCACAGTCCAAGAGAATCTGCAAGTATCATTTCGCCCGAGCAATTTTTATAAGATCAATGCCAAATGACTGTCTCTCTGATAACTCCAATCCTTATGCAATGTCTTAAAAATGCGAAAAAGGAGGCCAGCCGTCAGGCCAGCCCCTTCAATTACGTCAGTATGCAAAAAGGGGCTGTTGCAAAATAGATGAGTCATTCTGCCGCAACCCCTTCATCTTGTTTCAGTTAATATTCAGCCGTTTTTCTGAAGATCCGGACTCTGTTCCCAGGCTCATCAGCTGATGATCTTGGACGGGCACTTAGCCGCGCACTTGCCGCAGCCGGTGCATTTCTCGTAATCAATAACGGCCACATTGTTGTCCATGTGGATGGCGTCAAACTCGCACTGCCTGGTGCACAGAGTACAGCCGATACAGCCGTTCTCACATTTGGCCTTTACGTCCTTGCCCTTGTCATGGCTGGAACACTGAACCCGATGCTTGGCGTCATAGGGAACCAACTCAATCAGGTGGTTGGGGCAGGTGGCCACACACTTGCCGCAGGCCACACATTTTTCCGGATCCACCACGGCCACGCCGTCCACCACATGGATGGCGTCAAAGGCGCAGGCCTTCACGCAGGAGCCGTAGCCCATGCAGCCGTAAGCGCAGGCTTTCTCACCTGCTCCGGGAACCACGGAAATCATCCGGCAGTCGTCGGCGCCGAAATAATTGTACTGGACCCTGGTCTTGTCGCAGGTGCCCTTACATTTGACAAAAGCAACCTTCTTCACAGAGCTTCCCGCGTCCACACCCATGATGGCGGCAATCTTATCCGCCACGGCAGGGCCGCCTACGGGGCAGGCGTTTACCGGAGCCTTGCCCTTGGCGATGGCGTCGGCCAGGCCGTCGCAGCCCGGAAATCCGCAGCCGCCGCAGTTATTGCCGGGCAGCTCAGCGCGAACCAGCATCTCTTTCTCATCCACTTCTACTTTAAATTTTTCACTGGCAATGCCGAGGAGTACGCCGATAATGATACCAATCGCGCCGATGATCACGGCAGCCAAAATAAGTCCTGTCATATCACGCTACCTCCTTCATCAAATCAGTCCCGCGAATCCCATAAACGCGATCGCCATCAGACCGGAGGTGATCAGCACAATCGGGGATCCTTTGAACGTGAACGGGATATCATTGTCTGCAATGCTCTCGCGGATGCTGGACAGCAGCACGATCGCGATGGTGAAACCTACGGCAGTACCGATGCCGTTGAATACGCTCTCGATGATCCCGTAGCCGGACTGCACATTGGTCAGGGCAGCGCCCAGAACCGCGCAGTTGGTGGTGATCAGGGGAAGGAACACACCCAGGGCCTGATACAGGGAGGGAATGCTCTTCTTCAAGAACATCTCAACGAACTGAACCAGCGCCGCGATAACCAGGATAAAGGCGATGGTCTGTAAATAAGTTACATCCAGAGGCACCAGCACGAACTTGTAGATCAGGCTGGTCACAAAGCTGGACAGGGTGATAACGAAGATAACCGCCACGCCCATGCCCACTGCCGTATCCGTCTTTTTGGAAACCCCAAGGAACGGGCAGAGCCCCTGGAACTGACTCAGGATAATATTATTTACCAAGGCGGAGCCCACGATAATCAACAATAATGATTTAATTGCATCCATGCTCTTCCCCCTCCTTATTCATCTTTCTTATCCAGCTTGGCGCTGAGAGCAGCCTGCTTTTTGGCCAGCTCAGCCTGCTTGGCTTTCAGGGCATCCTCTTCCGCCTGCAGCCTTCTGGTCTCCAGGGTCGCGTGGTTGGCCATACATGCGGAACCGGAGCAATGCATACAGTCGCCGCCGCAGGCAAGAACAGAACCGTTGCCCTCCACATTGGTAGCTGACGGCATCTTAAACTTGTTCTGCAGGGCCGTAAGACCTGCCAGGACGAAGAAAGCGCCGGGAGCCAGGCCGAAGATAGAGATATGGAAGTCTTCCGGAATAATGCCGATACCAAAAGCGGAGCCGGAGCCTAAAAGCTCACGGACCAGGCCGATGCAGGTCAGGGCCAGGGCAAATCCAAGCCCCATGCCGATTCCGTCAAAGGCAGATTCCAGGGGACCGTTCTTCGCCGCATAAGCCTCGGCACGGCCCAGGATAATACAGTTTACTACGATCAGAGGGATGAAGATTCCCAGGGCCTCGTTCAATGTCGGTATGTAGGCCTGCAGAAGCAGCTGAACGATCGTAACCAGGGAAGCCACGATAACGATATAAGCCGGAATGCGGACCCGGTCCGGAATGATATTCCTCAGAGCCGAGATGATCAGGTTGGAAAATACCAGCACTGCCGTGGTCGTCAGGCCCATGCCCAGGCCGTTGATGGCTGATGTGGTAGTGGCCAGCGTGGGGCACATACCCAGCATCAGAACAAAGGTCGGGTTCTCTTTGATAATGCCGTTATATAAACGCTCTACACATTTATTCATAATCCCACCTCCTACTGTGCCAGGCAGCTGTTAACGAAATACAGGCTTCCGTTAACCGCGCCGGTCACTGCTCTGCTTGTGATGGTAGCACCGCTGATGGCGTCGATCTCGCTGTCAGAGGTGGAACCGGTCTTCGTCACGGTAAACTCATCTACCGTCCTTCCGGCAAACTGGGCCATCCACTCAGGCTCGGAAGCCCTCATGCCCAGACCGGGAGTCTCCGCCAGGGTCAGGAAAGCGATACCCTTCACTTCGCCCTCGGAGCTGATTCCCACAGATACGGTCACGTCTCCGCCGTAACCGTCGCCGGAAGTAGCGGTCACTACGTGTCCGATGGGATTGCCGGAGGCATCCACGCCGGTCACACACTCATCGATGGTCACATTGCCGAAACCCAGTCCGGGAATCTCTGCCTCCGCTTTCTCAAAGGCCGCCGAGTAATCATCCTGCTGGAAGCCGGAGGCGTCCGCTAAAACGGTCCGATAAGCCTCCTCCTTGGCAGCCAGCTGAGCCGCTGCGATGGGCTCCTTCGTCACCGTATAGACGCCGCCCAGACAGGCGCCCGCCACCAGAGTAATGGCAAACAGAATCAAAGCGTCTTTCATAAAACCTACGGATTTCATGCTTTCTTACCCTCCTTTCCAAATGCTGCCGGAAGGGTAAACCGCTCGATCAGCGGTACAAACAGGTTGCTGATGATGATGGCGTAGGACACGCCCTCAGCCGAGCCGCCGAAGAGACGGAACAATCCGGTCAGAACACCCAGCAGGACACCGAAAACGATCTGTCCCATGGGGGTAATGGGGCTGGTCACATAATCGGTCGCCATGAAGAATGCGCCGAAGATCAGACCGCCGCCGCACAGATGGGCCAGAACCTTGTTCAGGTCCATCCCGCCGAAGATAAACACAAAGATCGCAAATGTGATAATGTACGCGCCCGGAATCCGGATGCTGATAACCTTTTTGTAAAGCAGATAAGCCGCGCCGATCAGAAGGGCGATGGTGGAAACCTCGCCGATGGTTCCGGGGATCCGTCCGATAAACATGGCAGATATCTCATTGGGGCCCATGACGGTTCCGCTCTTCATAAGAGCCAGAGGCGTAGCCCCGGACACTCCGTCCAGAGTGAAGGAAGACATCTTGTTGGCAAAGGAAATCAGCAGGAAGCACCTTGCCGCCAGAGCCGGGTTCATAAAGTTCTGGCCCAGGCCGCCGTACAGCTGCTTCACCACGATGATGGCAAAGACGCCGCCCAGGGCGGGAATCCACAGGGGAATCGTCGGCGGCATGTTCAGTCCCAGGATCAGGCCGGTCACTACTGCCGACATATCGCCGATAGTAATCGGCTTATGCAATACCTTCTCATAAATATACTCACTGAGCACACAGCTGAGTACCGTCACAATCAGAACCAGAAGCGCGCTCACGCCAAACTGCCAGACGCCATACAGCGACGTGGGAATCATGGCAATCACCACGTCCAGCATCAGGTTGCGTGTGGTCACGTCACTCCTTGTATGGGGCGATGAGGATACATTTAATAATTTATTCATATTCACCCCTCCTTATCCTTTTCTGCGGGCAGCCGCAACGGCCTTCCGCATCTCTTTGAACGACTGGGTCAGCGGTTTCCGCGCCGGACATATGTAAGAACAACAACCACACTCACAGCACTCCATGCCGTTCAGCTTGACGAAAGTGTCCATATCATGCTTCAATGCCGCCCGATACATCTTCTGAGGAACGATCCGGCTGGGACATACGGACACGCAGCGTCCGCAGCGGATGCAGGCGCTGGGCTCCATAGCCGCCACGTCGTCCTTGCTCAGGCAGGTCAAAGAAGAAGACGTCTTGGCAACCGGTATGTTCAAATCAAACAGGGCCTGGCCCATCATGGGGCCGCCGGAGATGATCTTCTCCGGATCCTTTTTGAATCCGCCCGCCGCGTCCACCAGCTCCTGATAGCAGGTACCCAGAAGCACGCTGTAGTTTTTGGTGTTGGCAATGGCGTCTCCCGTAATGGTCACCGTCTTGGTCATAAGAGGTGTGCTCTTGCAGACCGCCATGTAAATGGCTGCCGCCGTGTCCACATTGTCCACGATGCAGCCCACATCAGCGGGAAGCATGGAGGAATTGATCTTCCGTCCCGTCACCGCGTAGATCAGGGTGCGCTCACCGCCCTGAGGGTATTTGGTCTTCAGGGGACAAACCTCGATCTTCGGCTCATCCTTCACAAGCTCCGTCATCTTTTTAATAGCCTCGGGCTTATTGTCCTCAATACCGATGACGCCCTTGGCGCCGTCAAACAGCTTCAGAATCGCCTTCAGGCCTCCGATGACTTTCTCCGGTTCCTCGATCATCCTGCGGTAGTCGGAAGTCAGATAAGGTTCGCACTCCGCGCCGTTGATGATGATATAATCGATCTTCTCCGGATTCTTGGGAGCCAGTTTCACATGCGTGGGGAATCCGGCGCCGCCCAGACCTACGATTCCGGCCTCCTTCACAATATTAAGAATCTCTTCCTTGGACAGAGAATCCAGACTCCGCTCAGCGCCAATCCCTTCTACGGTCTTGTACTGGCCATCGTTTTCCACGATGATAGAATCTACCATGCCGCCATTGGCCATTCTTCTCTTCTCAATACCCTTCACGGTACCGGACACAGAGGAGATGACGACGGCCGAGACAAAGCCTCCTGCCTCGGCGATCTTCTGCCCGGCCAGAATCTGGTCGCCCTTTTTCACCAGAGCCTTGGCAGGAGCGCCGATATGCTGGGACAGCGGAAATACCAGCTCTCCCTTCGGCATCAGGACTTCCATCGGCTGATTCTCTGACAGCTCTTTTCCCTCATAGGGATGAATTCCGCCAACAAATGTAGCCAATCCCATACCTCTTAACCCTCTTTCTTTCTAAATATTGTTAAAAATTGCACAAGCAGATCTGCATAAAAACCTGCGTTATTGCAAGTATAGCACAAATTTTACATATACTCAATTACAAAAATCGATACAATATCCATAAATCCTGTATAAATCTGCATCAGACACTGCTATCTCACGCTGAATACTGCCACCGATCTGGGCCGCAGGACAAAGTTATCTACAACCCTCGGCTCCTGACCCTCCGGGTAGAAATACTGTCCCTGCTCATCCCCGTATGTATTAATACTGAGATACCAGCTCTGATGGCCGCCCAGATCCGGCAGGGTAATCATCACGTTCTCCCAGTATGTGTTGATGGACAGATAGACCAGATCGTCTTTTCCCCTCGCCATATCGTATCCGGCAAAGCTCATGGAAAATGTTCTCGTATCTTCAGGCAGATTCACATTCTCCGCGTTTACGTCATGAGCATGCATGGGCTCCATGCCGCAGACCGCGTCAGGAAGCTGCTTCCGGATAACCGGATGCTTCATCCGAAAGGCGATCATAAATTTGAAAAATTCAAACAGGTCGCGGTTCTTCTCCAGACGGCCCCAGTCCAGCCAGGAAATCTCATTGTCCTGACAATACGCGTTATTGTTGCCGAACTGAGTGTTGCCGAACTCATCTCCCGCCAGGAACATGGGCGTGCCCCGGCTGCACATGAGAACCGCGCAGGCATTGCGGATCATCCGATAGCGAAGGCTGAGTATCTCGGGTTCATCCGTCTCCCCCTCCTCTCCGCAGTTCCAACTGCGGTTGTCGTTGCTGCCATCCGTATTGTTCCATCCGTTGGCCTCATTATGTTTCTCATTGTAGGAGTACAGGTCATACAGAGTGAAACCGTCATGACACGTAAGGAAATTGATGCTGGAATTATATCCTACATAGTTGCTGTTCTCTCCCATATAATAGTTGCCGTACAGATCGCCGGAACCGCCGATGCTCCAGGCCGCGTTCCAGGCCTCCCAGTTATCGCCCTTGAGAAATCCCCGGACGGAATCCCGGTAGCGTCCGTTCCATTCCGCCCACCGCTTGTTAGCCGGGAAATGCCCAACCTGATAGAGTCCGCCCGCGTCCCAGGCCTCTGCAATCAGTTTCACATTGCCAAGAACGGGATCATAGGCCAGTGCCTCCAGAAGAGGCGGCTCGCTCATGGGGGAACCGTCCTCCTTCCGGCCCAGAATGCTGGCCAGATCAAATCGGAAACCGTCCACCCGGTAATTAATGGTCCAATATCTCAGGCAGTCCACGATCATCTGCCGCACTATAGGATGGTTACAATTCAGTGTATTCCCGCACCCGCTGAAATTATAATAATTTCCGTCAGGCGTCATCATATAATACACCTTATTATCAATTCCTTTAAAACTGATGACCGGCCCTCTCTCGTTGCCCTCCGCCGTGTGATTGAATACCACATCAAGAATCACCTCGATGCCGTTGTCGTGAAGCGCTTTGATCAGGTCCTTCAGCTCCGCCCCCTCCTGATTGTACTCCGGCGTGGAAGCATAGCTGGTATTGGGGGCAAAGAAGCAGACCGAATTATATCCCCAGTATTCCAGCAGCTTCTGTCCGTTCACCTCACGGGCATTGATGGTCTCGTCAAACTCAAATACCGGCATCAGTTCCACCGCGTTGATACCCAGCTCCTTCAGATAAGGAATCTTTTCCTTCAGGCCGTGGAAGGTTCCCGGCCGCTCCACGCCGGAAGACCGATGCTGGGTAAATCCCCTCACATGAAGCTCATAGATGATCAGATCGCTCAGTTCCCTGTTGGACTGGGGCTTATTGCCCCACTCATAATTGTCCTTCACCACCCTGGCGCGGTAACCGAACTGATTCTTCCTGATGCCCCAGAGACCCTGATCCGTCACCGCTCTGGCGTAGGGGTCCAGAAGGATGTTTTTCTTATTAAATAAAAGCCCCTCTTTCGGATTCCATGGTCCGTCAATCCGATACGCGTACTCAAACTCATCCAGTTTCAGATTGAACACGATCATGGAATACACGTCGCCGATTTTGTACTCTTTTGGGAACGGGATCACCGCATAGGGCTCCTGTTCCCCCCGGTGAAACAAAAGAAGCTCACAGGACGTACCTCTGTGAGTGTGAATGGTAAAATTGACTCCTACCTCCAGACTTGTCGCGCCGTTTAAATCAAACATTCCGGGACGGATCCAATACCCAGCAATCTTATCCATGGGACGAACCGATACCGGATAATCCACTTTTTCATATCTGTGGAAACGATCTTTCATGAAACCCTCTCCTATTCTCATATTCTAATTGTCTTCCTCTTTTCCTTATCACATTATACGTGGCATATCATTGTCAGTCAAACTGTTTTCCCCTGGAAAACAGGAAAACAGAGAACTTTTTTCCAGGAGCCGCCGAAACTTCTTGCAGGATTTCTATTTTTATATATAATATTACTCAAGAAACATTCTGCCGGCAGATACGCAAAAAGATGATGCCTGCGGCAAACGCTTCAAACCATAAGGAGGAACACAACTAATGCCAAAAAGAAACGACATCCACAAGGTACTCATCATCGGCTCCGGTCCCATCATCATCGGCCAGGCCTGTGAATTCGATTACTCCGGCACTCAGGCCTGCAAGGCTCTGAGAAAGTTGGGTTATGAGATCGTGCTTGTCAATTCCAATCCGGCCACCATCATGACAGACCCTGAGATGGCCGATGCAACTTATATTGAGCCGCTGAATGTAGAGCGGCTGGAAATGATCATCGCCAAGGAACGTCCCGACGCATTGCTGCCCAACCTGGGAGGCCAGTCCGGCCTGAACCTGAGTTCCGAGCTTTACAAGGCAGGCATTCTGGACAAGTATAACGTGAAGGTCATCGGAGTCCAGGTTGACGCCATCGAGAGAGGCGAAGACCGTATCGAATTCAAAAACACTATGAACGCTCTGGGAATCGAGATGGCCAGAAGCCAGGTCTCCTACTCCGTGGAGGAAGCTCTGGCTATTGCCGATGAACTGGGATATCCCGTCGTTCTCCGTCCCGCCTACACCATGGGCGGCGCCGGCGGCGGCCTGGTCTACAACCGGGAAGAGTTAAAAACCGTCTGCGCCAGAGGCCTGCAGGCCAGCCTGGTAGGACAGGTTCTGGTAGAGGAATCCGTTCTGGGATGGGAAGAGCTGGAGCTGGAGGTGGTCCGCGACTCGGAAGGCAATATGATCACCGTCTGCTTCATCGAGAACATCGATCCCATGGGCACCCATACCGGCGATTCCTTCTGCTCCGCCCCCATGCTGACCATCTCCGAGGAGACCCAGAAGCGGCTCCAGGAATACGCTTACCGTATCGTGGACTCCGTTCAGGTCATCGGCGGAACCAATGTCCAGTTCGCCCATGATCCGGTGACGGACCGTGTAGTGGTTATCGAGATCAATCCCCGTACCTCCCGCTCCTCCGCCCTGGCATCCAAGGCTACCGGCTTCCCCATCGCACTGGTATCCTCCATGCTGGCCGCCGGGCTGACCTTAAAGGATATTCCCTGCGGCAAGTACGGAACTCTGGATAAATATGTCCCGGACGGCGATTATGTGGTCATCAAATTCGCCCGCTGGGCCTTTGAGAAATTCAAGGGCGTGGAAGACAAGCTGGGCACCCAGATGAGGGCTGTCGGCGAGGTCATGAGCATCGGCAAGACCTTCAAGGAGGCCTTCCAGAAAGCCATCCGCAGCCTGGAGACCGGACGCTACGGCCTGGGCCATGCCAAGAATTTCGACAGCCTTCCCGCGGAAGAGCTTCTGAAGCGGCTGATCAACTCTTCCAGCGAGCGGTATTTCCTCATTTACGAAGCCTTAAGAAAAGGCGTTTCCGTGGACGAGCTGTACCGGATCACCAAGGTAAAACATTATTTCCTCAACCAGATGAAAGAGCTGGTGGAGGAAGAGGAAGCCCTTATGCAGTCCAAGGGCAGCCTGCCGGCGGATGATGCGCTGATCGCCGCCAAGAAAAACGGTTTTTCCGACAAGTACTTAAGTCAGATCCTGGAAATCCCCGAGGAGGATGTGCGCAACCGCCGTCTGGCCCTGGGCGTGGAGGAAGCCTGGGAAGGCGTCCATGTAAGCGGAACCCAGGACAGCGCCTATTACTATTCTACCTACAACGCAGCTGACAAGAATCCAGTCAGCAATGACAAACCCAAGATCATGATTCTGGGAGGCGGCCCCAACCGGATCGGCCAGGGTATCGAGTTCGACTACTGCTGCGTCCACGCATCCCTGGCCCTGAAGAAAATGGGCTTTGAGACGATTATTGTCAACTGCAACCCGGAGACGGTATCCACCGACTACGACACTTCCGACAAGCTGTACTTTGAGCCTCTGACCCTGGAGGACGTGCTGAGCATTTACAATAAAGAAAAGCCTCTGGGCGTCATCGCCCAGTTCGGCGGCCAGACGCCTCTGAACCTGGCTTCCGATCTGGAAAAATACGGCGTGAAGATTCTGGGAACTTCCCCTGCCGTCATCGACCTGGCAGAGGACCGGGACCTGTTCCGCGCCATGATGGACAAGCTGGAGATTCCCATGCCGGAATCCGGTATGGCCACCACCGTGGCGGAAGCTCTGGAGATTGCCGGCAAGATCGGTTATCCGGTTATGGTACGCCCCTCCTATGTGCTGGGCGGCCGGGGCATGGAAGTGGTCTACGATGACGAGAGCATGGCCGACTACATGCAGGCCGCTGTTGGCGTCACACCCGACCGGCCCATCCTGATCGACCGGTTCTTAAACCACGCCACCGAATGCGAGGCAGACGCCATCAGCGACGGCGAACACGCTTTTGTGCCTGCCGTTATGGAGCATATTGAGCTGGCCGGAATCCACTCCGGCGACTCGGCATGCATCATTCCCTCCGTACACATTTCAGATGAGAATTTAAAGACCATCAAGGAATACACCAGGAAGATTGCTGTGGAAATGAATGTGAGAGGCCTGATGAACATGCAGTACGCCATCGAGAACGGCAAGGTGTATGTGCTGGAAGCCAATCCGAGAGCATCCCGCACCGTGCCCCTGGTATCCAAGGTCTGCAACATCCGTATGGTGCCCCTGGCCACGGAAATCATTACCTCCGAGCTGACCGGGAAGCCTTCGCCGGTACCGGCGCTGAAAGAACAGGATATCCCCTACTACGGCGTCAAGGAGGCTGTGTTCCCCTTCAACATGTTCCCGGAGGTCGACCCGCTGTTGGGTCCGGAGATGCGTTCCACCGGCGAGGTGCTGGGACTGTCCACCTACTACGGCGAAGCCTTCTACAAGGCCCAGGAGGCCACCCAGACCAGGCTGCCTCAGGGAGGAACCGTCCTCATCTCCGTCAACCACAAGGACAAGCCGGAAGTAGCTGAGATCGCAGAGGATTTTGCCCTGGCAGGCTTCAAAATCCTGGCCACTGGCCGCACCTACGACCTGATTCACCAGGCAGGTATCCCGGCGGAGCGGGTCAACAAACTTCACGAAGGCCGGCCCAATATTCTGGATCTGGTGACCAACGGCAGCATCCAGATTATTGTCAACTCCCCTGCAGGCAAAGAAAGCGTCCATGACGACAGCTACCTGCGGAAGGCCGCCATCAAGGCCAAGATCCCTTACTTCACCACCATGGCCGCGGCCCGGTCTGCCGCCAAGGGCATCCTATATGTGAAATCCCACAGTCAGGAGGAAGTAAAATCCCTGCAGCAGCTTCACGGAGAGATCAAGGATAAATAAATACCTGTAACGATAAAGGCGGAAATCCCTGCGGCGGTATGGGGTTTCCGTCTTTTATCCCGGGGACGGCCGTCTCTTTGGCCGGAACTTTTGGACTTCGATTCAGGAAATAAGGAGGAAGATCATGATCGTTATAGACGGAAAAGGCGTTTCTGGAGGACTGGCCAGAGGACCGATCTGCTTCTTAAGACGATCTGCTGCTGATGTAACCAAAATCAGAACCGACAATCTGAAGGCCGAGCAGGACCGGATAACTGCCGCTCTGTCCGAATCCGCCGCGCAGCTGAAAATTCTGGCTGAGAAAGCCCGGACGGAAGCAGATCATGAAACTGCCGGCCTCTTCGAGGCGCACGCTCTGCTGGCAGAAGATGAAATCTATACGGAAACCATCATGAATATCCTCCGGGAACAACAATGCTGCGCTGAATACGCCGTACAGACGGCCGGCGAACAGTTTGCTGCCATGATGACCGCTATGAATGATGAATATTTAAGCGCCCGTGCCGTTGACATTAAAGACGTGACACGCCGTATACTGAACAATCTTACGGGTGCGGCAGATAACGGCATAATTTCCAAAACGCCTGTCATTCTGGCCGCTGACGATCTGACTCCTTCAGAGACTCTGCAGCTGGATAAAAGCAAAATTCTGGGATTCATCACCGCAGAAGGATCCGACAACAGCCATACGGCCATTCTGGCCCGCTCCATGGGTATTCCCGCCATCTGCGGGCTTGGATCCGGTCTGCGGCAGGAATATGACGGACTGGATGCCTGTATAGACGGCTCTTCCGGCAAAGTATATATTGAGCCTGATGAAACCGCTCTTTCTGAATTGGAAACACAATACGCCAGACGGCAGGAATTCCGGGAATCACTGGAGGACATGAAAGGCAGGGAAGACATAACCCTTGACGGCAGGAGGCTGACGGTCTGCTGCAACGTCGGTTCCCCCGACGATATCGCGGCAGTGCAGAACAACGACGGAAGTGGCATCGGCCTCTTCCGCTCGGAGTTTCTCTATCTTGCCGCCAGCGATTATCCTTCTGAGGAAGAACAGTTCAAAGTGTACAGGGAAGCAGCAGAAGCCATGAACGGCAAACGAGTAGTTATCCGTACGCTGGATATCGGTGCAGACAAGCAGGCCGCGTACTTCCAGCTCCGCAAAGAAGAAAATCCGGCTCTGGGCATGCGGGCCATCCGTATCTGCCTGAACCGGCCGGAGATATTCCGCACCCAGCTCCGCGCCCTGTACCGGGCATCGGCTTACGGCAACGTAGCCATCATGTTCCCGATGATCACATCGGTCTGGGAAGTGAGAGAATGCAGACGAATCTGCGCTGAGGTCATGGCCGAGCTGGACGCTGAGGGAATCCCGTACAGAAAAGATACCGAGATTGGCATTATGATAGAGACGCCGGCCTCTGTGTTGATTGCCGACGCGCTGGCAAAAGAAGTGGATTTCTTCTCCGTAGGCACCAACGATCTGACCCAGTACGCACTGGCATGCGACCGGCAGTCCGCTGAACTGGACAGATTTTTTGACCCGCATCACCCCGCAGTTCTGCGGGCGCTTAAGATGGCTGCTGACGCGGCCCACGCGGCCGGTATCCGAATCGGCATCTGCGGCGAACTGGGCGCCGACCCTGAACTTCTTGAGACCTTTCTTGCCATCGGAATCGATGAACTGTCCGTGTCGCCCGCCTCGGTTCTTCCGCTTCGGGCAAAGATACGCGAAACCACTGCCGGAACATGCACTCTCGATCTGCTGAAGTGCTGAACCGCTGTTCGGCCGTTTCATCGTCTTCTGAAGCGGATGAACCGCTATTCAGCAGTTTCATCGCCTTCGGCAGCAGTCACATTATCGGCTGGCCGTGACGCCTCTCATAAACTCCTGCTGTCCGGCCAGCATTTCCCTGACCCGCTCCTCCACCTCGTCCATCATATCCATGCACCTTCTCCGGCTGATTCCGGCCTCAAGCCCCACCGCCAGAAGGTGTCTGCGGCC
>CANQBN010000029.1 GCA_947588855.1 uncultured Lachnospiraceae bacterium | reverse complement strand
CGTAAAGCCCACAAACCATACGTCAAAGTTATCGGAGGTCGTACCGCTCTTGCCGGCTGCCGTCATGTTGTCAAGGTGGGCTGCCGTGCTGGTGGAATTGGGAGCTGAGCCTCCGGCGAATTTCCTGTTGGGCAGCATGGATTCCCTCATGGCGTCCGTCAGGACGAAAGCCGTAGAATCCTTGAGAACTCTGTGGGTATCCGGCGTATTATCCAGAAGCACTTTGCCGTTTCGGTCAAGAATTTTGGTAAAGAAAACAGGTTCGTTGTATACGCCGCCGTTGGCGATGGTGGCAAAGGCGCCGGTCAGTTCCAGATTGGTAACGCCTTCCGTCAGTCCTCCCAGGGCCGTAGATGGATTATAATCTGTGGAGGTCAGTGTAGTGATGCCGAAATTCTGCGCGTACTCTACGCCCAGCTGCGGTGTCACCGTCTCCATAAGGCAGCGGACAGCCACGATATTCATGGAATAGATGATGCCGTCCCGAATACTGGAGTACCCCTGGTAACCGCTGGAATACCAGTTCCGGAAAGTCTTGGTGCCGATAGTATAGGGAGCATCGTAATAGACTGTTCCAAGAGTCGCTCCGCAGGTATCGATTGCGGGAGCAAAGGCCGTGATGACCTTGAAGGTGGATCCCGGCTGTTGCGGAACATTGGTCGCCCGGTTCAGAGCCAGATTGACAGTCTTGGCGCCCCGGCCTCCGCTGAGGGCCTTTACCTGTCCTGTATGCTGATCCATCAGGACGAAAGAGACCTGAGGCTGAAGAGCGGTACTGACATTCTCCCCTAAGATCTCATCACCCTCTTTGAGAATATATGCCTTAAACGCTTCCACGTCCTCCAGGGCGGCTTCCTCGGAGCGGTACATGGAATCGAAGTCCGGCTGTCCCAGCACATCCCTGTGCCAGTTGCGGATATGTCCGTGATTGAAATTCTCCGTCGTGCCGTCAGCGTGTTTTACGGACAGACGGTATTCGATGGAGTATTTAGTCACATCATAATTGGATGGATCGTTCACCTCTTCATCAACGATGGCCTGAAGAGTCGGATCCTGAGTGGCCATGATCTTCAGACCACCGCTGTACAGCAGATTGTGAGCCTGGGTTTCCGTATATCCCAGCTTTCTCACCAGAGTATCCCGCACCTGACTTGTCAGCTCGTCCACAAAGTAACTGTAGACAGTGGAAGTATCCTTGGCGTTGGAGTCTACGATCTGGATTCTGGAGTATACGTCGTCGGCAAGAGCCTCTTTCCGCTCGGCTTCGGTAATATATCCCTGTTCCAACATGTACTGAAGAATGACTTCACGCTTCTCGGCGTTGGCCTTCTGGCCGGAGATAGGATTCAGGTGATAGGGATTCTGAGTGATCCCCGCGATGACGGCGCACTCAGACAGGGTCAGGTCCGATACTTCCTTATCAAAATACCGTCTGGCGGCGACCTTTACACCAAGGCAGTTATTGCCCAGATTGATCGTATTCAGGTAGTTGGTCAGGATCAGTTCCCGGTCCATGGTTTTGGTCAGCTGAACCGCCAGATACTGTTCCTGAAATTTGCGCTCCAGAGTTTCGCCGAAGCTGTCTTCCCGGCCGCCCTCGAACACATTGTTCTTGATCAGCTGCTGGGTGATGGTGCTTCCGCCGCCGGCAGAAGAATCGCCGGTCAGGACACCCCGGACGGCCCGCATGATCGAGCGGAGATCGATACCGTTATGCTGCCAGAAACGGGAATCCTCAATGGCGACAAAGGCATCGATCAGATCCTGCGGGAACTCGTCGTAGGTGGCCGGATCCCGGTTGGAACCGGCCTGTACCAGCGTAGCGATTTCATTGCCGGCGCTGTCGTATACCGTGGTCGCAAGGCCCTGAGGGACGACACTGTCTATATTAATTTCAGGAGCATTATCAATAATACCTACGATGATTCCGATTCCGGTGCTGGCACAAAAGCTTCCGCAGATGACAACGAAGAGAAGCGTCAGCTTGACAACGGTCAGAAAGAGCTTGCTGCCCCATCTTCTGGAATTGGAAGTCGTGTCTTTAATTTTGCGCTTTATCGCAATCTTTCCGTAATTCATGTAGAAAGCCTCCTTCGCTGTTTCATTATAGCAAAATTTTCCATGCAATTCAATATACGGTTTATTACGTATTTCGCAATAAAACCTTACTGAAGGCCCGGGTGTGCGATATCGTCAGAAAAACGGCTTGTTTTGCAAAAAAGTGTGTATTATGATACAATAACATAGTATGTACGGAGAAATTAAGGTTTAGACCTGCGGAGAAAAGAAAGGACCGGATATGTCGGGAAGATATAAGATTATGTGGAAAGGCGGCCAGGGGGAGCTGACAGAAAAGAAATCTCGTTTTATAGCCACTGTGGAACCGGTTTCAACGGAAGAAGAGGCGTTGGCGTTCGTTGAGCGGACGCGGAAGAAATACTGGGACGCCAGGCATAATTGCTATGCTTATGTGCTTGGGGAACGGGGCCAGCTTCAAAAATGCAGCGATGACGGGGAGCCGGGTCAGACCGCCGGCCGCCCCATGCTGGATGTGCTGCTGGGGCAGGAGATCAGAGATGTCTGTGTGGTGGTCACGCGATATTTCGGAGGTGTGCTTCTGGGTACGGGAGGCCTGGTGAGAGCGTATTCAGGCGCTGTTGTGGAGGGGCTTAAGAAGTGTAAGATTGTGGAGAAATGTCCTGGCCGCCTGTTGGTCATGGTTTCTGATTATACGGGAATCGGTAAAATCCAATATATTTTAGGGCAGAGGAAGATAGCGGTGCTGGATACTCAGTATACGGACAAGGTGCTGGTGAAGGCGATGGTTCCGGAGGAAGAAACGGAAAGACTTATGGCCGAGATTATGGATGGAACCGGAGGACGGACGCGAATGACACTGGGAGATTTGATATATTTTGGAGTGACAGACGGAGAAATTGTGCTGCTGTGAACCGTTTTTTCAGGTAAAAGGCGGAAATATTCTTGCATTCAGCCGCTTATGATGATATAGTAGGAAGTCGTGTAAAACGCCATGCCGAATGAGTAAGAAAGCAGGAAATAGAAAGAAGAATAACCGATTATGAAAATGAAGAGAGAAGACGTAAGAAATGTGGCGATTATCGCCCATGTTGATCATGGAAAGACTACTTTGGTGGACGGACTGCTGAGACAAAGCGGCGTGTTCAGGGAGAATCAGGAGGTAATCGAGCGCGTCATGGACTCCAATGACATTGAGCGTGAGAGGGGCATTACCATTCTGTCCAAGAACACGGCCGTATCCTATAAGGGAATCAAGATCAATATCGTGGATACTCCCGGACATGCCGATTTCGGAGGCGAAGTGGAGCGTGTTCTGAAAATGGTGGACGGAGTGATTCTCGTGGTGGACGCTTACGAGGGTCCCATGCCTCAGACCAAATTTGTGTTGAGAAAGGCACTGGAGCTGGATCTTTACGTGATCGTGTGCGTCAATAAGATCGACCGCCCGGAGGCCCGCTCTGAGGAAGTGGTTGACGAGGTGCTGGAGCTTCTTATGGATCTGGACGCTTCCGATAAGCAGCTGGATTGTCCCTTTGTGTATGCATCGGCCAAGGCAGGCTATGCTGTAAAAAATCCGGGGGATAAAGGCGTTGATATGAGCCCGCTTTTTGAGACCATTATCGAGCATATTCCGGCTCCGGAAGGAGATCCGGACGCGGGAACTCAGATGCTGATCAGCACCATCGATTATAATGAGTATGTAGGCCGGATCGGCGTGGGCAAGGTGGACAACGGCCGGATACATGTTAATCAGGAGTGCGCTCTGGTAAACCATCATGAGCCGGGAAAAATGCGGAAGGTGAAGATCAGCAAGCTTTATGAGTTTGACGGTCTGAATAAGGTGGAGGTGCAGGAGGCCTCTGTCGGCTCCATCGTAGCCGTCTCCGGAATCACAGACCTTCATATCGGAGATACGCTTTGCTCTGTTGAGAATCCGGAGGCGATTCCTTTCCAGAAAATATCGGAACCGACCATCGCCATGAATTTTATGGTCAATGACAGCCCCATGGCGGGACAGGAAGGAAAATATGTAACTTCCCGGCATATCCGTGACAGACTGTTCAGAGAACTGAATACGGATGTGAGCCTGCGGGTGGAGGAGACAGATTCCCCGGATTGTTTTAAGGTTTCAGGCAGGGGAGAGCTGCATCTGTCCGTTCTGATAGAGAATATGCGCCGGGAAGGGTATGAGTTCGCTGTCAGCAAGGCGGAAGTTCTCTACAAATATGACGAGAGAAACCGGAAGCTGGAGCCCATGGAGATTGCCTACATTGATGTGCCGGAGGAGTTTACCGGCGCGGTCATTCAGAAGCTGACGACGAGAAAGGGAGAGCTGGAAGGCATGAGTCCGGCCCAGGGCGGCTATACCAGACTGGAATTTTCAATCCCGGCCAGAGGCCTTATCGGTTATAGAGGGGAATTTCTTACCGATACCAAGGGCAATGGCATCATGAATACGATTTTTGACGGCTACGCTCCCTACAAGGGAGATTTAAGCTACCGCAAAACAGGCTCTCTCATCGCTTTCGAGAGCGGAGATTCCGTGCCGTACGGTCTGTTTGCCGCTCAGGACAGGGGAATTCTGTTTATCGGGCCAGGCGTGAAGGTTTATGCCGGTATGGTCATCGGACAAAATCCCAAGGCGGAGGATATTGAGCTGAACGTCTGCAAGACCAAGAAGCTGACGAATATGCGTTCTTCCGGAGCGGACGAGGCGTTAAAGCTTACGCCTCCCAAGGAGATGAGCCTGGAGCAGTGCCTGGATTTTATCGACACGGATGAGCTTCTGGAAGTGACCCCGAAGAACCTGCGGATCCGCAAGAGAATTCTGGATCCGACGCTGCGGAAGAGGGTGTCGTTTAAGAAAGAATAGAGGCCGTATGACCGGTTCCTGTCGAAACCGCACGAACGGTTTTTAGAATTTCTCAGTCTCTTTCATCATAGATTTATGATAGCTGCCAAAGCTGTAAAATCTAAGATGGAAGAGGAGAAATACTATGTCAGAAAAAGCGATTGAGAACAACAAGGTCAGTGTTATCGGTAAGATTGTGTCGGACTTCACGTTTAGTCATGAAGTGTTTGGAGAGGGATTTTATCTGATCGACCTGGAGGTAAACCGTCTGAGCGATCAGGCGGATATCATTCCGCTGATGATTTCAGAAAGACTTTTAAATGTGTCGGAGGACTATATCGGCTGCACCGTGGAGGCCATCGGCCAGTTCCGATCCTATAACCGGCATGAGGGGACGAAAAACCGTCTGGTGCTGTCCGTATTTGTCAGGGAGATTAATTTTATGGAAGAATTCACTGACTATACCAAGACCAATCAGATATTTCTCGATGGTTACATTTGTAAGGTGCCTGTTTACCGGAAGACGCCTCTGGGCCGGGAAATTGCGGATATTCTTTTGGCCGTTAACCGTCCTTACGGCAAATCCGATTACATACCCTGCATCGCGTGGGGACGCAACGCCAGATACGCGGCCGGTTTTGAGGTGGGCGCCAGAGTCTGTATCTGGGGTCGGGTTCAGAGCCGGGAGTATACCAAGAAAATCAGCGACTCCCAGTGCGAGAAGCGAGTGGCCTATGAAGTGTCGGTCAGCAAACTGGAATGTCCGGATTGACAGCAGGATGGCAGATTTAGCCATTGACAAAGATATAGAATGATGATAGTATAAGCATAATAATGTGAGGAGTAGAGGTTGCGCGGATCATCAGTACGGAATCGGATGCGGCAGGTGCAGATGAAGGTTCCGGAAAGGGAGAGCGCCGAAGGCCGTACCCACGCTGCAGGCACGGACCTGGGCATATGGTAAACAATCATATGACTGTCATCTGGAAAGGATGGGGAGCTACTCTTAAAGGGTTATGCGGCAGAACTTTAAGAATCGGCTCCCGGAGCCGGTTCTTTTTATTACGTCAGTATGCAGGAAAGACGCCGGCGGCGCGCTTTCCGCAAGGAATACGGCGCTCCATGAAACCTTCTGTTGGATTCAGCTCTTACATTTAATGTCAAGGAGGATAAAGTTATGGCTATTTTTGAGGGCGCGGGCGTAGCGCTGATCACACCGTTTAAGGAGAACGGCGATGTTAATTATGACAAACTGGCAGAGATTCTGGAAGATCAGATTACAGGTGGGACGGATTCCATTGTTATCTGCGGAACCACGGGCGAGTCTTCCACCATGTCTCATGAGGAGCACATTGATGTGATTCGGTTCACCTGTGAGAGGGTAGCAGGCCGGATCCCGGTGATCGCCGGTACAGGATCCAATTGTACCGCCGAGGCTATCCATCTGTCCCAGGAGGCTGAGAAGGCTGGAGCGGACGGACTTCTTCTGGTGACGCCTTATTATAACAAAGCGACTCAGAACGGCCTGATCGCCCACTATACCACAGTGGCAGAGTCTGTGAAAATTCCTGCCCTTCTGTATCATGTGCCCAGCCGTACAGGCGTGACTATGGCTCCGGCTACTATTGTGAAGCTGTGCAGGGAGGTCCCCAATATCGTAGGTGTGAAGGAGGCAAGCAACAACATAGCCGCAATCTCCACCATGATGAGCATGGCCGACGGATGCGTCGATTTGTATTCCGGCAACGACGACCAGATTGTGCCGCTTTTGTCTCTGGGAGGTAAGGGCGTGATTTCCGTTTTGTCTAATGTGGCCCCGCGCCAGACCCATGATATCTGCCAGAGCTATTTTGACGGCAATGTAAAGGAGAGTGCTCAGATGCAGCTTAAGGCCATTCCTCTGATCAATGCCCTGTTCAGCGAGGTGAATCCGATTCCGGTGAAGGCAGCCATGAATCTGATGGGTATGGAGGTCGGTCCCTTGAGACTGCCCCTGACGGAGATGGAGCCTCAGAATCAGGAGAAGCTGGCGGCAGCTATGCGGGAATATGGGATTTTATAAGAGAAAAACTGACAGACAGGGAAGGATTTTAATATGATTAAGATAATAATGCACGGCTGCAACGGAGCCATGGGACAGGTGATTTCCCAGATTGCGGCCGGGATGGATGAAGTTCAGATCGCGGCCGGGGTTGATGTAAATCCCGTTCAGAAGAATGATTATCCGGTGTACAGCTCCCTGGATCAGTGCTGGGAGGCGGCTGATGTGGTGGTGGATTTCGCGGCCGCGGCGGCGGTGGACCATCTGCTGGATTATTGTGTGGAGAAACAGATCCCGCTGGTACTTTGCACGACCGGTCTTTCCGAGGAACAGATTAAGAAGGTAGAAGAGAGCGCCAAAAAGGTGGCCATCCTTCGGTCTGCCAACATGTCTCTGGGAGTGAACCTGCTGCTTAAGCTGGTGAAGGACGCGGCGAAAGTTCTGGCGGAAGCCGGGTTTGATATGGAGATCATAGAAAAGCATCACAACCGGAAGCTGGATGCTCCCAGCGGGACGGCGATTGCTCTGGCGGATTCTCTTAACCAGGCTCTTGACGGGCAGTATCATTATGAGTATGACAGAAGTAAGCGGCACATGAAACGGGACCCGAAGGAGATTGGTATTTCCGCTGTCCGCGGCGGCACCATCGTGGGCGAGCATGACGTAATCTTTGCCGGCCAGGACGAGGTGGTCACCTTCAGCCATACGGCGTATTCAAGAGCAATTTTTGGAAAAGGAGCCATTCAGGCGGCAATTTTCCTGGCAGGGAAACCGGCCGGGCTTTATACCATGGCGGATGTGATTGAGACGGCCATTTAATTAAGGACGCCAATTAACGCAGGTTCTGTATGGAAATTTCTTCTTTCAATAAAACGGTATTGTTCAGCGCATACTAACGGATGAAAAACAGAAAGGAGAATGCCATTATGAAAAGAATCAAGTTTTACACATTTGCAATTCTGCTGGTTCTGTCGGCGTGCGCTGTCACGGCATGCAGAAACAGCGGTTCAGAAAATAATCTGTCTGCCAGCCGGTCTTCCGGTACGTCCCAATCCTATGAGAGTTCCGGACAGGGCAGCACGGAAAATTCCCGGGGCAGTTCCGTTACAGGCGGAAACGACACTGGCTCCTCCAAAGAAAGCTCGTCTTCTAAGAGCGATACCGGCGTGATCGGCGGTCTGATGGATGATGTGGAAAAGGGCGTGGATGATCTGATGAACGACTCTGAACATGAAAGCCACAATGCGGACGAAGCAGACAGATAGATGAATCTTATTACAGATGAAAGTGGGAAGGCATCCCGGAGGTCGGATATGACCGGAAGGATGTCTTCTTTTTATGCCGTCTGCGGGAAGCTGCTGTAAGGTCTGCGCGGACGCCTGCCTGAAGGCAGTTTTTGCGATCATCACGATCACTTTAAAAACACGACCCCGGAATCTGAGTGGGAGACGCAGTTGATTCATGGTGAAAAAATCGGACTTGGAAGCAGAAAATATGAGCTGGTAAGGATTAAATAAGCTCGCGGAAGGGAATCACTTTTTGAGGGATTTCCTCATGTTCTCCCAGCATTTTTTCCATCCAGATCATATCATGCCATTGTCCCAGTTTGTATCCGCATTTGGTGAAGTGGGCTACTGTGCGGTAGCCCATTTTTTCATGGAAGCCTATGCTGGCCGGGTTGGGGTAAGTGATGCAGGCGTTGGAATTGACGATGTGCTGCCGGCGCAGATGATATTCCAGAACGTGATACAGCAAAGTCCCAATGCCCTGGCCGTGACAGGTTCTGTCTACATAGATGGAAGTTTCCACTGCCCAGTCATAGGCGGCGCGGCTTTTAAAAGCAGAGGCGTAGGCGTAGCCAGTCAGCCTGCCATTGGTTTCTGCCGCCAGATAAGGATATTTCTCCAGTGTGGTGGAAATCCGTCGGGCAAATTCATCCACGGAAGGAACGGTATATTCAAAAGTAATGGGAGTTTCCAGGATGTAGGGTTCATAAATCTTCAGAAGAGCCTCTGCATCCCCGGGAGTTGCCGGACGGATATGGATGGGAGAAGTTTTATTTTCAATATTAGGCATCATGGCATAGTGACCTCATAATTTGCAACAGCATTTTTTGTAAGTAATAAGCCGGAAACGGAAACCGTTACCGGTATATTTTTTTATGTTCATAAATAGGCTCTGACGTCAGATCCACGCCCAGTTTCTGGAACACCCGGATATCTACCCGGGAGAGCAGAACCGACGTGTGTGCCTGGCAGCCCCTCAGTTTGGACAGCTGCTCCAGGGCCTTCTGGGCGATAGGATCTGTCGCGGCGCAGGCGGAGAGGGCAATCAGCACCTCGTCTGTATGTAACCGGGGATTGACGCTGCCCAGGTATCCAACCTTCAGCCGCTGGATCGGTTCAATGGCGGACGGGGAGATCATCTGAACCTCGTCGGGAATGTCGCCAAGGGCTTTCACTGCGTTCAGAAGGACGGCAGCTGAGGCGCCCAGCAGGTCGCTGGTCTTGCCGGTGACGATACGGCCGTCAGGCAGTTCCATGGCGGCGGCCGGGCCATGAGTAAGCTCAGCCTTGTCCTTGGCGGCCTGGACGACTCTCCGGACTTCCGGCGAGATGCGCGCCTGTTTCATCAGCAGTTCAATTTTATAGACCTCGTCAGAGCAGTCAGTTCCCGCAGCCATCCGGTCCAGGGCATGATAATACCGCCGGATGATTTCCTGTTTGGAGGCCTCCTGGCAGGCTTCGTCGTCGATGATGCAGTTGCCTGCCATGTTGACTCCCATGTCCGTGGGGGACTTATAAGGGCTTTCTCCGTAGATTCCCTCAAAGATAGCGTTTAACACCGGGAAAATCTCCACGTCCCGGTTATAGTTGACCGTAGTGATGCCATAAGCTTCCAAATGGAAGGGATCGATCATATTTACATCATTTAAGTCGGCAGTGGCAGCCTCGTAAGCCAGGTTCACCGGATGCTTCAGAGGCAGGTTCCAGATGGGGAAAGTCTCAAATTTGGCGTAGCCGGCCTTGATGTTTCTGCGGTTTTCATGGTAAAGCTGGGACAGGCAGGTGGCCATTTTGCCGCTGCCGGGACCGGGGGCCGTGACGATCACCAGGGGCCGTGAGGTCTCGATATAATCATTTTTTCCGAAACCGTCTTCGCTTACGATGTGGGACACATTGTTGGGGTAGCCGTCGATCCGGTAATGGCGGTAGACGGTGATGCCCATGTTCTCCAGTTTGGATTTGAAAGTATCTGCCGTAGTCTGGCCTGTATACTGGGTGATAACCACGCTGCCGACATAGAGGCCTTTGTCCCGGAAAGACTGGATCAGCCGCAGCACGTCCACATCGTAGGTGATTCCCAGGTCGTGGCGGATTTTATTTTTTTCAATATCGGCGGCGTTGATAGCGATAACGATCTCAGCCTGATCCGCCAGCTGCAGAAGCATTTTTAGTTTGCTGTCCGGCGCAAAACCGGGCAGTACGCGGGAAGCGTGAAGGTCGTCGAACAATTTGCCGCCAAATTCCAGGTACAGCTTATTCCCGAACTGGGCGATCCGTTCCCGAATATGCTGGGACTGCATGATTCTGTATTTTTCATTGTCAAATCCGATTCGTGTCATGAAGCTCTCCTTATCTTTTTGCAGGACTCTGAAAATCCATCCGGTTTCTTTCCCTGTATCTGTGCCAAAACTGTATGAGGCTGCTGCAAAATATATCAAATATTCACTGCGGCAATTTTGTAACAACCCCTTAAGTGTAGCACAATATATGGAAAAATGCACCACCCTATTTGCTGAATTGTAGAAAACCCAAATAAAGTTCAGGATTTTTTGGAAAACGAGCTAGGAATTTCAGGTAAATGGGATTAAAATAGAAAAGACAGCGCAGAAGAGATAAGTCTGTAGTTTAATATTGAGTTAACGGGGAGATATGTGTATGAGGAGAGGAAAGCTGAAACTAAGACCTGGTTTGATTCTGCTGGCGCTATGTCTTGCGGTCACCTTTAGTATTCCGATGAGGACCTCCGCTGTGGGAGTGAAAAAGCCTGACGATGCGATTTCTATAAGTCGAGAGAATGGCTCTTTGGAATCCGGCAGTCTGACGATTGCCAATTCGTTTGTGGATCTGCGGGGAGCGCCGGAGTATGACAGGAAGTTCCGCTTCCATGTGGAGCTTACGCTTCCGGAAGGCGAAAGCATACCTGACGAGGGGTATCCCTGCGGGGGCACCGGAACCGGAGAAGATATTTTTGATGGACGTATTATATTTACCATTTTTGGCCTGACGACGGTTGTTCTGAAAGACGGAGACAGCCTTACCATCACCGGACTGCCTGCCGGCACACAGTTTCGGGTGACGGAGGAAGATCCTCAAAGCGAGAATAGAATCCTGCTTACGGCCAGTGCCGGTGACGCGCGCCGCAAAAGCGAAGCGGAAGAGAACGTCCGGAATCTGCCGAAGGCCACGGAAAGCAGCGCGGACCGCGAAAATGAAGCTGAGGAGAGACTGATCTTGCCGAAAGCTACGGAGAGCAGCGCAAAACGCGGCGGGTCCAGAAGCAAAGCTTCTGCAAATGAAGTGAAATTGACGGCGCTGTCGGCCGGTTATACCGTTATGGGAAGCGTGACAGGCGGCGGTACGGAAGACTATTTTAAAAACAGCGATACCGGAGAGGCTGTCGGAAGCGGCGAGATCGGAGCGGGAGAGGATAAGACGGTTCAGTTTGTGAATGTTGTCCGCGATGACATTGGATATCCGGAAGAAGATACCAGGCTGATTGTGGCCAATACGGTGGCTGATGGGAGAAGCACTCTTTCCAGCCGGAACTTTGGTTTTTGCGTGAAGCTGATTCCAGAGGAGGACAGCGCTGACTGGGTGAATACCATTACTTATGTGGTGAAATCTGCAGGGCTTGCTCCTGTGGAAGGTATCGGTGCGCTGCCGTTACGGCTGAATGAGCAGGCAGACGGCTCCTATGTAGGAGAGATTTCTCTGTCCGGCGGTCAGCAGGCTGAAATCGAGGGTATCCCCGCAGGTACTGCGTATGAGATTACCGAGGAGAGAACCAGCCGCATGGGATATCAGCTGGCAGTGATCGGCGGAAGCGGGGAGATTACAGCGGACGGACCGTTTATTGCGGCTTTTGCCAATACCCGGTATCCGGACCCTTAACGGAAGAGGAGAAGACGGAGCGGGAATTTGCATTTCAGCTGTCGCTTACGGATGCGGAGGGTAATGAACCGTCCCGGGCAGCGGTGGAGAAGCGGATCCCGGTTATGTGGTTTCCGGCAGCGTGTCCGGAGGAATTGACGGAGAGTTCGATGATGAGAAACATGCCGGAAGCGGATGCATTAAAGCGGATGAGGCCGCGGCAGTCTGGTTTTTCAATACAAAAGCCGGCGCTACAGGTTCGCTTCGCGTCGTGAAAGAAGTTCAGGGAAATGAGGGCGATAAAGACAAAGAGTTTCAGTTCCGGGCGGAATTTGCGAACGGAGACGGACAACCATACAGCGGAGATTTTGCCTGTACAAAATATAAGATTCGCGAAGGAGATACGGAGATTGAGGAGGACAGCGGCAGCATGGCCGGCGGCGCTGTCTTTGGCCTGAAGCATGGCGAACTGATTTATATCGAACATATTCCGGTAGGCGCGGTTTATACGGTAAGCGAGACCGATGCGGAAGATTATACGGTGACGGTCAGCCGCGATGGGCAGATAGTGGAAACTCAAGGACAATCCCATGCTGTAAGCGGCACGATTCCCGGTTTTGATACGATGACTGAGATTCCGGAAAATGGGGGAGCGTCAGTGGTGTTTGTCAATAAAAAAGAGAGCAGGAAGCCTGACGATCCCAGCCCGGGTAATCCTTCGGTGAATCCTCCGGGACCGGTGAATCCTCCGGAACCATTGAATCCTCCGAATCCGGCGAATCCCCAGCGGCCGGAAGCTTCGCCGTATCCGGTATCCGGAACCGACGGCGGTGATTCTGGAAATGAAACCTCCGGAAGAATGGCGGCAGCCGGCAGGTGGATTCAGGATGAAAAGGGCTGGCGGTATCAAAATCCAGACGGTACGTGGCGGGCCGGCGGCTGGGCACAGCTGTTTTGGAACGGCGAACGGAACTGGTATTACTTCAATGAGGACAGTTATATGGCTGTCGGATGGATCACGGACGGCGGACTGCGATACTATCTGCATCCGATATCCGATGGAACTCAGGGGTATATGTATACCGGATGGCATGTGATTGACGGAAAAGATTATTATTTCAGCGAGATATCTGATGGAACGAAAGGACATTTGGTGGAGAATGTTTCATTCCAAGAAAGAAGTAAATTGTCTTGACGTCAGCACTTTAACATGGTATAAATAAATGTAGAAAACCTGTGAGGGAGAGTAAGTACCTTTTGCGGAAAGTCACAGAGAGCTGCCGGTGGTGGAAAGGCAGTACGGGAAGTAAGAGGGAATGGACTCCTGAGGGCGAGCAGAACTTTCAGTATGTGAGCCGGAGAGATACTCCGTTATCAAAATCAGCATATGGTTGTATGCGCTGAGAGGGTACATTGTACCAAGCCGGGTGGCACCGCAGGAGTTTTGCTCCTGTCCCTGCATTTGATTGTGGGGACAGGAGTTTTTTGTTTCCGCAATCACAACTCTATTAATTTTATTTTGGAGGTAAGAAAGATGAAACAAGAAAGCAAGATCCCCTACAAAATCTATCTGGAAGAGAGTGAGATGCCGACAAGTTGGTACAACATGCGCGCTGACATGAAGAATAAGCCGGCGCCCCTTCTGAACCCGGGCACATTAAAGCCCATGACTTTTGAGGAACTGACCGGCGTGTTCTGCGACGATTTAGTCCGTCAGGAGCTGGACGACACGACTGCCTACATTGAGATCCCCGAAGAAATCCGCAATTTCTACAAGATGTACCGTCCGTCGCCTCTGGTCCGGGCCTACTGCCTGGAGGAGAAGCTGCAGACTCCGGCGAAGATCTACTATAAGTTTGAAGGCAACAATACCAGCGGCAGCCATAAGCTGAATTCCGCTATTGCCCAGGCCTATTACGCCAAGAAGCAGGGACTTAAGGGAGTTACCACCGAGACCGGAGCCGGACAGTGGGGCACCGCTCTGGCTATGGCCTGCGCTTATCTGGGCCTGGACTGCAAGGTGTATATGGTAAAGGTATCCTATGAGCAGAAGCCCTTCCGACGTGAGGTTATGAGAACCTACGGCGCGTCCGTAGTTCCTTCTCCGTCTATGGATACGGAAGTGGGCCGCAAGATTCTGGCGGAGCATCCGGGAACCACCGGAAGCCTGGGCTGCGCCATCTCCGAGGCCGTTGAAGTTGCTACGACCAACGAAGGTTACCGGTATGTGCTGGGCAGCGTGCTGAACCAGGTGCTTCTCCACCAGTCGGTCATCGGCTTGGAGTCCAAGATTGCCATGGACAAATACGGAATTAAGCCGGACATCATCATCGGCTGTGCCGGCGGCGGCTCTAACCTGGGCGGTCTGATTTCTCCGTTCATGGGAGAGAAGCTCCGCGGTGAGAACGACTACCGGATCATCGCCGTAGAGCCGGCTTCCTGCCCCAGCTTTACCAGAGGCAAGTTTGCCTATGATTTCTGCGACACCGGCATGATCTGCCCGCTGGCGAAGATGTACACCCTGGGCAGCGGTTTCATTCCGTCTCCCAACCATGCAGGCGGTCTGCGTTTCCACGGCATGAGCTCCATTCTGTCCCAGCTGTATCATGACGGTCTGATGGAAGCTACCTCTGTAGAGCAGACGTCAGTATTTGAGGCAGCAGAGCAGTTCGCGAGAGTAGAAGGAATCCTTCCGGCTCCGGAGAGCGCCCACGCCATCCGCGTAGCTATCGACGAGGCTCTGAAGTGCAAGGAGACCGGCGAGGAGAAGACCATTCTCTTCGGCCTTACGGGTACCGGTTACTTCGATCTGGTAGCTTACGAGAAGTTCCACAACGGCGAGATGAGCGATTACATTCCGACGGATGCGGATCTGCAGAAGGGCTTCGACGGAATCCCCAAGTTCCCGGGAAATGAATTCTAAAACGGAACGGGTTATTACAGTCCCAACCCTTTGCTGACGGTCACTACGAAATCCTGGACGTTAGTGACGATTCCCCTGGCGGACAGACTGCCCCGGTCGCTTAGCTTGTTTACGGTGAATTCCGAGATGTCCACGCAGTAGAAATACACCTGCCGGATCGTTCCGTCAGGAAGAACCCGGTAGGAAGGCGTCATGTTGCCGGTGGCGATGGTATGAAGGGTAGTGGCCATGCAGATGACCGTGGTAGCGCCGCGGATTTGATCCCGCATCCGGTCCTGGGCCTCGTATACGTTGCCGAAGACCGGCGGCAGGGGGCCGTCGTCCCGGATAGAACCGGCCAGAACGTAAGGAACGCCGAATTTTTCGCAGGAATAGATGATGCCGTTGTCAATGCGTTCGTTTCGGATAAAAGCGGGAATGCTGCCGTGGTATTTGACACGGTTGATAGCGTCCAGGTGGTTGTAGTGGCCGTTGGGGCGGCTCTGCTGGGTGTAGATATCCTGGCCCAGGGCGGTGCCCAGATAGGCGGCTTCCAGGTCGTGGGTCGCCAGGGCGTTGCCTGCCATGATGCAGTCCACATAGCCTGCCGCAATCAGTTTGCAGAAGGCGTTTCTGGCGTCATTGTCGAAGGCGAAGGCCGGTCCCATGACCCAGACGATCCTGCCATGGTCTCTCTCATGGCGCAGAAGATCATACAGTTCATCATAGTCTCTGGAAAAGGCGGTTTCCCGGGAGCGGTTCTGACGGAAGGCGAATATGTCTCCCATCTGCCGCCCCTCGCGGAAACCGTCGGCATATAGATAGATACCGTCCTGACCGTTCTCGGTCCGGCCGATGGCCACCAGATCGCCTTTTTTCAGAAGGCGGAATTCGCGGACCAGAATGGTTCCGTTCTCGTAGACCGGTACGCAGTCCATACGGCTTTCTTCAGCCAGAAGCCATTGGCCGTTCACTTTAAAATATTCCGGAAAAATGCTCATGGCATGATAGTTTTCCGGAGCTACTCCGTCAAACGGCGCCTTTTCAAATTTCACATCCGGGGCAGCTGCCAGTTCCGGCGCGCCAAAATCAGGCGGTGTAAAGGTTCTTAATTGAAAACTCATTTCTGTCACTCCTTTCATCTGTGCAATCGTTGTTTTAAGCCTGTGCCTAATTATAAGAAAGAGTTGTTTTCTGATAATCTATGGAATCATGGCAGGATCTGTTCGACGGCATACTGGGTAAGCGTCGGAATTCTCTCATACAGATCTTCTTTCAGGACCCGCTCGCCGATTTTGTGAACGTCTTTTCCCCTGGGACCGATGTTGATGCACGGCATGGAGATGCTCTCAATCTCCCTGACGGGGATATCATACATATGTCCGAACAGCGGCATGGAGTTTTCCAGAGCCTGAAGGATATCGCCGCCCCGGGAAATGCTGGTATAACTTAAATCGGAGATTCCCGGATAAAAATATTCCGTGTCATACCGCTGACTCCACAGGTCCGCGGCGAAGCGGATCAGTTTGTCCGGAAGAGTCCGTACGTCCTCGGAAAGATCCGGAAGAAATACGTTGCACACGTTGGGATAATAGGGCGGAATCAGACCGTATACGATTCTGGGAGACAGATCGTCGATGAAATCGTAAATGTAATCCACCAGGGCGAAATTGCAGTCCGACAGAGTAATCCGGTCTTCTTCCAGCTCTTTTTTCAGTTCCTGAAGCCGCGCGGCATATCCGTTCCGGAATAATTCGCCGTGAAGACGGAGAGCCTCCTGATACAGTTCTCCGAATGTCATTACGTTCCCTTTCCAGAAAAGCTCCTTCGGGGGCAGACCGTTCTTGAACCGGTATGCCGTATATTGCCGGTTGATCTGTTCCAGAACCGTATCCATGGTTTCCCTGCAGATGACGCGCAGCTTTTCCAGAATCGTATCGGGCGTCTGGCTGAAGGTGATCACGCTGAGGTAACCTACTGAAGTTACAGGCAGGGATACATCGTACTGAAGCTTCCGATCCTTCAGGCACAGCCAGGTAGGCGCCGGCGAGAGCTCGCCCATTACCACGTCGGAGAAATCCGAATTCAGTTCCGTGCGGCGGACCAGTTCGCTTATGATTCCCAGGGAGTTGATTCCTTCGAAGGGATCTCCGGCGTGGGCCGGCACGCCTCTGACGTGGAAGAAGGGCATCATCTTTCCGGCAGAACCGATGGAAAACATTCCATTTTCCCCTGCGTTGCCGAACTGGGGCTCGGTGTTGATCATCAGGCGGTAATTCAGGTTATATTTCTGCTTCAGCTGTGCCAGAAGAATGGCTCCTGCCCGCATTCCCGCGGAGAGATTTTCCTCATCCGGCACGGCCATGACGATCAGGGTGCCGGTCAGCGCGGCCGGATTGTCCAGGAGCAGCCGGCCATAGCGAAACAGAAGCGCCATCTGGATGGAAGCGCCGCCTTTCATATCGCAGGCACCCCGGCCAAACACATAGCGGCCGGACTCCAGGTCTGTGCGGATATCTTCGGGAAGCGTATCTTTGATCTGCAGGAGTCCCTGTTCCAGTTCATCCGGGGAGAAGGCGAGAGATCGCAGCCGTTTGTAATCTTCGGTTGTCACTACATCGTTGTGGTGGACAAAAACAATGGTGTCGTTGGCATTGCTTCCGGTCCCCCGAACCATGGCAAAAGCCGCGCTGCGGTCGTAGGGGTCGCCTGGAATCGGGAAAGAGCCCACCTGATCAGGGTGCTGCTGCCAGTAAGGCTGATTTCGGAAAAAACCGGTAAAATATTGTTCCGCGTCCCGTTCCGCCCGGGAACCGGTGATGCTCTCCGCTCTCAGATATCCATAGAGAATTTCTTTGATTTCCTGCCCGATACCGTCCAGAAATCTCTCATCGTGTTTCATAAAGCGCAACCTTCCTTCTGCAGATATTTCTCCTGTCATTCTATCAGGCTGTTGGGTGAAAAGTCAATTCTCGGCGCTGCGTTTTCACAAGAAACCTTTCCGCAGGAAATTCCGCAGAGAAGCAAAAAATCGCGTTAATGAGAAAAAAGTTCAATAACAGTCTTGACTTATAAGTTAGCATGTGCTAACATATTAACAGTTAGCAAGCACTAACTACATGTGAATATCCTATACATACTGAAGCCCTCCATTGGACCCATGGAGGCAAACTCCTGCAAGACCGCTCTTATCCCGCATAGTAAGAGCGGTTTCTTGCGTTGAACGTTTCCGGGCAGGACAATGTGAGAGGCGCGGCGCGGGAACTTGTGAGGACTGCGGTTGAAACTTTTCGAAAGGTATTGACAACAACCGGCGGAATGTTCAAAATGATAGTTAGGCGGAACGGGGTGATGAGATGAAACGGTCACGACAGCTTTTGACTGTTACTATTATATTTTTCTGGGCGTCTGAATACTGCCACTCGCCGTATTTTACGCCGTATCTTCAGACGTTGGGATTTACGGCGGAGATAATCGGCATTATGACGGGAATCTACGGTTTTACCCAGACCTTTGTCAGAATTCCCATGGGAATCGTTACTGATGTGAAGGGCTGTTATAAAGAGACGATTCTGCTGGGAACGGTATTTACTACCGTATCTTCTTTTGGACTGATGTTTGCGACACACTTTGCGACGATTATGCTGTGCCGCTTTCTGGCGGGAATAGCGGCGTCCTCATGGCTGGCTTTTACTGTGCTTTACACGGCGTATTATGAGGCGGATGAAAGCGTCAGGGCAGTAACTAATGTAAATGCTCTCAACAGCGCCGGTAAGTTTCTGGCATTTATACTGGGAACGATCACAGCGTCTCTGTGGGGATATAAGATTCCCCTTGTGTGCAGCTTCCTTACCGGTCTGATAGCGGTATCCTGCGCTGTGGCGCTGAAACCGGTGCCCGTTAAGAGAGAACCGCTTCAGGTGGCGCATCTGGCTGCGGTGTTTGTTCATCCGGCAGTGCTGGCGGCGTCCTTTTTCGCGATTATGATGCAGATCTTTCTTCAGGGTACGGTCTACTCCTTCACTTCTGCCGTGGCGGAAGGACTGGGGGCCTCTCCCCTGGAAATAGGCGTTAATACGGCTTTGTTTACGCTGGTTCAGATCGTATCTGCCGGCTTTGTCGGTAAGAAGGTCTTAAAAAGGCTTTCGACGACTCAGGCCGTATCCGTCGGATTTGGGGCCATGGCCCTGTCCTGTGTGATGGTTGGCTTCGCGTCGAATATGATACCTCTGTATCTGGCGCAGATTATCGGCGGCGTAAGTAATCTGATGGTCAATTCAGTGCTGACGGCTCTGATTATACGCCGTATTCCTCAGGAAAATCAGTCTACTGCCGTTGGATTATTTCAGGCCCTTTACGGAATCGGAATGACGCTGGGACCGCTGATGACCGGATTCATGGCGGGACAGCAGGGGTATTCTTTTGCCTATGGGGTTATGGGCGGTCTGACGCTTCTGTCAGCCGCGCTTGCGGTTATCATAATGCCGCGGGTGGACCGGGACAGATAAAAGGCGCTGGCCGCGCTTGAACAGAAACATATGGATGATTTGTTTGCAGATTCTGCCGGCGGTTGGAAGGCCTTTAATGAGCAGACCTGGCAGTATGAGATACAGCTTCGGGCCATGCAAAGAGCGGATCTGCATCTGGACGGATATTTCTATGAACTGCAGATTGAAGAAGTGGAGAGGAGAGCGGACGGGACAGTCGCGGCGGATATTGCCGAGCGGAGCATCCAGAATTTCTCCCAGCATCCCTGGATTGATTCTGAATATCCGGCGATAAGACACCATTTTCTTCTGGTAAAGCAGGACAGCCGGTGGCTGTTGAAGGAACATGTTCAGGGAGACGGCGTTTACTGGAACATGTATAAGGAGTTCCAGGGGCAGGATTTTGAACAGATGGAGAACGCCGGGGAGGCATTCAGCGGGCGAAAGGAAAGCCTTCTGGCTGAGGCTCGGGAAGGATTAAGAGAGCGGCAGGCATCAGGCATGCCGGTCGGGCCGCCGGATGAACCGGCAGTATCCCATGCATATGACAGAATGGCAGCGGCGGCTTACGCTCAGCGATATGTGGGAGAAAGGAATCCTGTCTGGCCTGATTTTTCCCGTCAGGGCGGCAACTGCCAGAATTTCGCTTCGCAATGTCTGCTGGAGGGTGGGATTCCCATGGATCTGAACGGAGAGGATACCTGGTCCTGGAAGGGAAAATCGGATCGGATGGAGGGACCTGAGGATACGGTAACCTGGATTAATGTGGCCCGATTCGACCGGTATGCAGGAAACAATCGCGGGTATGGTCTGGCAGCCCGGACAGACGCGGCTTTTTACAGCGGAGAGACCGGTGATTTGATCAAGATGGGGACGTCCGGAAATTGGAGCCATGTTGTGGTAATCACGGATGTGGTGAAAGACGATCGGGGAACTGTGATCGATTATCTTATATGTTCCAACACCACGGACGTAAAAAATTTTCCGGCCAGCGCCTATCCGCTGCCCAGGCAGTCTTTGATAAAGATTTACGGATGGAATGACGCGCCGCCTGCGGAGATGGAAAGTGCGGAGAAGCAGTGAGGCGTGCCGGCGGCGGAGACGGAAAAAGCGGCGAAACAGTGAGGCGAAGCAGGGAAGTGCGGCGGCACGGGAAAGTGTGGAGAAGCAGAAAGTCGCAGCAGCTCGGGAAATGAAAAATACGACCGAATTTTATAAGGAGGAAAAGGAATGAAGACACCGGCACAGATAGCAGAAAGTTATGTTGCGGTAGGAACCGGAAAGGCAAAACTTCCGATACCGAAGATGTTTGTCCTGGCCTGCTTTGCAGGCTTGTTTATCTCCATTGCGGGAGCTTCGGCAACGGTGGCCTCGGCAACCGTCCCTGACCCATCTACATCCCGGCTGATCAATTCCCTGATCTTCCCGGCCGGCCTTGTCATGGTAGTGCTTGCGGGAAGCGAACTGTTCACCGGCGACTGCCTGATGGTCCTGGCCGCGGCAAAGAAATCCATCACTGTAGCGGAGCTTCTGAAAACCTGGTGCGTGGTCTATCTGGGCAATCTGACCGGCGCGCTGTTTGTGGCGGTCTGCTTTGTCTTCGGACATACGCCGGATCTGTTCGGCGGGGCTCTGGCCCAGACGTTGGTGAACACAGCGGTATCCAAGACCTCCCTCAGTTTCTCCGATGCCTTTATCCGAGGTATTCTCTGCAATATTCTGGTCTGCATCGCCGTGTGGATCACCATTGGCGGTTCCACGGCCACAGAGAAGGTGATCGGTCTGTATCCGCCTATCTTTGTCTTCGTCCTGGCCGGATACGAACACTGTGTGGCCAATATGTTCTACATACCTGCCGGGATTCTGGCGGCGAGAGAGTACGGAATCGCCGCGGAGGGACTGACCTGGGGCAGATTTGTTGTGAAGAATCTGGTGCCTGTAACCCTGGGTAATCTCATCGGCGGCGCGTTGATCGTAGGGCTGGGATATTATTTTGTGTATCTGGCTGGTCATGGAGAAAAATGACCTGTTCCGTAAACAGCATGGCTTCTTAGAGAAAATAAGATCTAGGGAATATAATATCGATATAGGAAGACAGGATTTATGCTGAATCAGTTTTCAAGAATGGAAGTTTTAATCGGCCGCAGGGCCATGGATATACTGGCAGGTTCCAGAGTGGCGGTTTTCGGGATCGGCGGCGTAGGAGGATACGCGGCGGAGGCT
>CANQBN010000028.1 GCA_947588855.1 uncultured Lachnospiraceae bacterium | reverse complement strand
GTTTTGGGATTGTTAATTGAAGATTCGGATAGAACCGCCAATATGATTGCGACAGAGATAGGAGTTACGAAACGTACTATTGAACGTACTTTTGCTAGTCTTCAAAAAAAGGGGAAAATAGAGCGCATAGGGTCTAAGCGTGATGGAATGTGGGTTGTCATTAAATAATATCATTCATGTGTTAAAAATAAGAAGAAGAAAAATTGGAGGGCAGCTGGGGATTTTTGTTCAGATATTTAGAGATGCTGTCAATTAAATTAATGACGTTGCAATCTTTTGCAGAGTTGTGCAGATGATCGATAAAGAAAGTCAGGTTGCTTTTACACCACTTATTACACCATTTGCCCGGGAATTTGCGTAGATTTGTGTAGAATTACATGGATTCAGGGCAAAACAGAGAATCAGAAAAAAGCGCCGAAAAGCCCGAAATATCGGGATTTGCAGGCTTATGAAGGGATATGTTCAGGATGGTAAAAATACTATTCGTTTGTCACGGCAACATCTGTCGCTCGCCTATATGCTGAGAATCACGGGCGGAGATCCGCAGGGGAAGATTTTTAAATTGTTGGATTTTACGGACCACCCGCGTGACATCGCGGACCCATGGTATACCGGAGATTTCGAGACGACCTATGCGGATGTGCTGGAAGGATGTCAGGCACTTTTGGAGAAGCTTTTGGCAAAGTAAACAGAAATCTAAGATTTGCTGAAGGTTCATGCGCCGCTGCCTTGGACTTTCATGATAAAAAGGAGGGATTTTATGAAACCATTGTCATTTATCATCATTGGCTCTGGCTGGCGGGCCATGTTCTTCGCCCGGATTGCGAAGAAATTTCCGGAACAGTTTGAACTGAAATACCTGTACTGCCGGACGGAAGAAAAAGCGGCGCGAATTGCTGCAGAGCAGGGAGTGCCGACCACAACCTCCCTTGCGGCCTGCGAGGCGGCGAAGCCGGATTTTGTGGTAGTGGCAGTGTCTAAAGCGGATATCTGCGCTGTGACGAAAGACTGGGTGCGGAAAGGCTATCCGGTGGTTATGGAGACGCCGGCAGGCTGCACCGTGGAGGAGCTGAAGGAACTGTGGGAGCTGAAGGAGAAGTGCGGAGCTAAAATTCAGGTGGCGGAGCAGTATCATCGGTACCCGATTATGGCAGCAGGACTGAAAGCAGTCAGTGAAGGAAAACTGGGAGATCCCTATGCGGTGTCTCTGACCGTGGCCCATGATTACCACGGCGCCAGCTTGATTCGCCGGATGCTGAGGATGGGATTTGAGCCTATGACTTTTCATGGCAACCGTTATCGGCTGCCGGTGACAGAGACGGATTCCCGGTACGGCCCCATTACTGACGGAAGTGTGAAGGAACAGGTGAGGGATCATGTAACCATTGAGTTTGCCTCCGGCAAGACGGCGTTTTATGATTTTTCCGGAGTGATCTACCACTCCTTTATCCGCTCCCGGCATTTGAACGTGCAGGGACAGAACGGCGAATGGAACGACAGTTATCTTCGGTATCTGGGGGAGGATGACCTGCCGGTTTTAGAGCAGATGAAGCCATATCTGGATCCAAGATATCAGTGTCTGGAAACGGAAGAACTGAGAGAGATCTGCGGCCGATGGAATCCGGTGCTGACGCTGGAGGGCGCCCAGGATGAGTATGCTATTGCTACCATGATGTTTGACATGCGGGATTATCTGGCAGGCGGTCCGGAAGTGTATCCGCTGGCGGAATCTCTGGAGGATGCTTATATATGGCTTTTGATTCAGGAAGCGGCAGAAAAGCCCTGGGCGGAAGTGAAATCCCAGCCCATGCCATGGCACGGGATTGGTTCTGTTCAGAAGCAGGGCGCATGATCAGGTGAGGATATGTTTTTACAACGAAACGAGAATAGCAGTCCGACCGGCTCCGGAGATTCTTTTTCTGGACAGGTGCGGCGGCATATCTGGTTCTCCGGACGGGTTCAGGGCGTAGGTTTCCGCTATCGGGCGTATTACATTGCTGCAGGGTTAGGCCTTACCGGCTGGGTCCGAAACCAGTGGGACGGCCGGGTGGAGATGGAGGTGCAGGGACGTCCCGGCGATATTGACATGCTGGTGGACCGGATGGGCCGGCAGCGGTTTATTGAGATTGAGGATCTGGAAGTGAGGACGATACCCTGTATCCGGGAGTCCAGCTTTGACATAGCGGACTGAGATGAGTTTCTGCTGAATCTTTCCGATTGTCAGAAATTTGTCTCGCAGTTTGGAGGAAACTGTGGTATGATAACAGGCGATAACATATTGACCGATTGGCCACAGATTCTCAAGGAGGATAGGTAATGAATGACAAGGTTATAATATCTGGGTTTGCTGATGAAATCTGCGCAGATTTCGAGGAACAGCTGAAGACAGTGACGGAGTTGGGCATGGGCTATATCTGCCTGCGGGCTGCGGATGGCAAGGGAATTGCGGATTATACACTGGAGGAGGTTCAGGAGAAGCTTCTTCCCAAACTGCAGAAGGCAGGAGTGAAGGTGTCGTCCATTGGTTCTCCCATTGGCAAGGTGAATATTGAAGATGAAGAAGGCTATCAAAAGCAGCTGGTTCAGCTGGATACCATCTGTCAGATGTGCAGGATTCTGGATTGTCAGTATATCCGCATATTCAGCTTCTTTATGCCGGAAGGCAAGGATCCTGCAGACTACAGGGAAGCGGTTCTTGAGAAGATGGAGAAATTCGTGGAGATTGGCGAGAAGTACGGAGTTACCCTTCTTCATGAGAACGAGAAGGACATCTACGGCGATATCGGTAGCCGCTGCGTGAAGATCATGGAGAGATTCGCGCCAAGAGGTATGAGGAGCGCTTATGATTTCGCTAATTTTGTTCAGTGCGGTGAGGATACGGTAGAGTGCTGGAACATGCTGCAGCCCTATATTTCCTACATTCATGTGAAGGATGCTCGGTATTCTAATCGTGAAAATGTCCTGTGCGGAACCGGAGACGGCAGGATTAAGGAGATTTTGAATCAGGCGATCAACAAAGACGGCTATAAGGGTTTTCTGACTCTGGAGCCTCATCTGAGAGTATTCTCCACGTTTACATCTCTGGAGAACAATGCAAAGGATAATTTGCTGAGAAACCAATTCCAGACCGGAGCCGAGGCCTATGGCGCACAGTACCATGCGCTCTGCGAGATTCTGGATGAGATTGGATAAAAGAGGAAAATGAAGATGGATAAGAAGGTTCGTTATGGTATTATCGGTGTGGGAACACAGGGAACATCGTATTCTTGGAAGGCGAGCCCCTTCTGGCCCCCGGTTCTGATGGCATCAACGGCGTGAACCTGGCCATTGCGATTCTTCTGTCTTTCTGGCTGGGGAAAGAAGTGGACAATCCAGTGGACGAGGATCTGTATTTGGCGGAGCCGAACAAAAAGATTGCGGCAGAGGGCAAATTCCCCACCCGTTGAGAAGGACATTCTCCGGCTGATTGATGTCATTCAGGAGTTGGGACGGACCAGAAAGACGGTGAAGCTGTGACCGGGGCGTTCCGGAATGCAGGTGTCTGACTGAGCCAGGATATGGCTGCCTCCCGTTTGTGATTTGGCGGGTTGCGGCATAAGAAAAACAGTTGACACATTCCCGGAAATATTGTAAAATACATCCTGTCCGGTTCAGTGGGATTCCACAATGCCGGATGAGCCTTGGTAGCTCAGTTGGTAGAGCAGAGGACTGAAAATCCTCGTGTCACTGGTTCGATTCCGGTCCAAGGCACATGCAGGCGTGGTTCAATGGTAGAACACTAGCCTTCCAAGCTGGATACGTGGGTTCGATTCCCATCGCCTGCTCTTGCGGCCCCTGATTTTTCAGGGGTTTTTGTTATAAATATAGGGGTTTTAAAAGACGGCTGGAAAATTTGAAAAAAGTTATAAAAATACGGTAAAAGAAAGGAAGGATGAAATCATGAACAATTTTACGTACTATACACCGACAAAGGTGGTTTTTGGCCGCGGGACGGAAGCGCAGGCGGGCGCTCTGGTCAAAGAGTTTGGAGGCACCAAAGTGCTGCTCCATTATGGCGGCGGCAGTGCCGAGCGTACTGGTCTTCTGGGAAAGGTGAGAAAGTCCCTGGAAGAAATTGGAATTGCTTATGTGGAGTTGGGGGGCGTAGTTCCTAATCCTCATCTGTCGTTGGTGTATGAGGGAATCGAACTGTGCCGTAAGGAAGGGGTGGATTTCCTTCTGCCGGTAGGCGGCGGAAGCGTTATCGATTCTGCCAAGGCTATCGGTTACGGGATTGCCAACGGCGGAGATGTGTGGGATTTCTATGACAGGAAGCGGGTTCCTGCATCCTGCATGCCGCTGGGCGCCATTGTGACTATTGCGGCGGCCGGAAGCGAGATGAGCGATTCTTCCGTGATTACCAAAGAAGAGGGCGGTATCAAGAGGGGCTGCAATAATAATGCCTGCCGGGCTAAATTTGCCATCATGAATCCGGAGCTTACTATGACGCTGCCTGCATATCAGACGGCCTGCGGATGCGCCGATATCCTGATGCATACTATGGAGCGTTATCTGAACCACTGCGACAACATGGAACTGACGGACAGCCTGGCGGAAGGTTTGATGCGGACTGTGATTCACAATGCGCTGATCCTTACGGATCACCCGGATAACTATGAAGCCAGGGCGGAGATCATGTGGGCCAGTAGCCTGTCCCACAATGGCCTGACTGGCTGCGGAACCGACGGCGGCGACTGGTCCTGCCACCGTATGGAGCATGAGATCGGCGGAATGTTCGATGTGGCTCACGGAGCAGGTTTGACTGCAATCTGGGGAAGCTGGGCAAGATACGTGTATAAGGAGAATCCCGGCCGCTTCGAGCAGTTTGTCACCAAAGTTCTGGGGGTGGAACCTCAGGCTGATCAGGAAGCGACCATTCGGAAAGGCATCGAGGCCATGGAAGATTTTTATCGCGCGATCGGAATGCCTACCTGCATGCGGGAACTGGGCGTTGACCCGACGCCGGAGCAGATTGAACTTATGGCCGAGAAATGCAGTATTGCTTTCAATGATAATCTGGGCGTGGTGAAAGTACTGCATAAAGCCGATATGGCGGCGATCTATCGAATGGCGGCAGGAATGGAGCGGGTGGAAGCCTGAAATGATGTTTTTATGTGAAAAAGTATCACGGCAGGGCATAGACAGTATTCGAATTTTAAAATGCCGTAGCCTGGACAGCCTGGCGGTAGTTCCGGAAACCATTCGAGGACTGCCGGTGACAGAACTGGCGGCTTATGCTTTTTCTTCTCACAGGACTTTTGGCATGTCAGAGAATCGGGAGGCTTTCTGGTGGGATTCAGGGACAGAAATAGCAGAGGGTGAACCGATTGCCGGAATAAAGGAAAATCCTGCCTTGAAGGAGAAGCTGATGACGGACATCAGTCCGGAAGATTCTCCTTTTCTTGAGGGCAGCCGTCTTGAGGAGCTGCGCCTTCCCCGGAGTCTTCAGAGGGTGGGAGCTTACGCCTTTTATAACTGTGAGCGGTTGAGGAAGTTGGAAATATATTCTACTACTTTAGACTGGGGCGCAGGTGTGTTCAACGGCTGCTTCGGGGTGCGTCAGTTGACGCTTCATGTTAATGAAGAACAGAGATCCTGTATGAAAGAGATTCTGGCGGAGCTGCGGCAGACGCTGGAGGTTCTGTATTTCCGAGATTCGGTAACGGATTCAACAACAAATCCAGCGGTAAATCTAGCAGTAGACCCGGCGGCGGTTTTGACAGCAGGTTCTGGACCGCTTCAGCCAGATACCTGTCTGATTTTTCCGGAATATTTCGAGGAAGCGGTGGAGAACACGCCGGCAAGGATTTTAGTGACTCAGACCCACGGCTGCGGCCAGAGATACCGGAATGCCTTTGTCCAGACCCAGTTTCAGTTTAAAGAATACGACAGTCTCTTTGCCCATGTGCAGGTTCAGGAGCCGGAGGAACTGGTGGCCAGGCTGGCATTGGGACGGCTGATGCATCCTTGCAGGCTGGAAGAGACTTATCGGAAGAAGTATATGGATTACCTGGCAGGGCACAAAGTTGCGGCAGCTGGTCAGGCAGTCCGACAGGAAAACCTGAAACAGCTTCAATGGCTGTTTGCCAACATCCCTTATGACGGGGACCAGATGGACCGTCTTCTGGATGCGGCCAACAGGGCAGGCAGCGGAGCGGTCATCAGTTACCTTATGGAGCAGAAGCGCCGCTCCGGCGCCGTAAAGAGAAGGAAATTTTCCATCTGATTGTTTACGTTGAAGTAAGTCACAGAAACAGGAGGAGAGCAATATGACTGATCCGGTCCGGCATCGTCAGCTGCAGGAGCTGGATATGGTGGAATTGTGTGTCCGGATTCTTACGGCGGCCCGCAATGAACTGTATCTGAATATGCATTATCTGGACATTCCCCTGAGCAGCCTTGGATTCGAGGCGGACCCGTCGACTCCCATGTTGGGGACTGACGGTTTTGTGATTTATTACAATCCTGATTATTTATGCGGATTGTATCGCCGGGGAAGGGTTTATGTAAATCGAGCTTATCTGCATATGGTGTTCCACTGTCTGTTCTGTCATATGGACACCAGAGGGAGGCGGGCGAAGGATTACTGGAATCTGGCCTGCGATATTGCCATGGAGTCTATCATTGATGGTCTGTATAAGAAATGCGTCCACATTGCGCCCAGCCCTTTCCGCAGGGATATGTATCTGCGTTTGGGGAAGAAAATGAAAGTGCTGACCGCAGAGGGAATCTATCAGGCTCTGCAGGAAATGAATTTGACGGAGCGTCAATACGGCCGGCTGGCCGCTGAATTTCTGACGGATGATCATGAATTGTGGTACAAGGATAAAACACAGAGTCAGTCACTCCCCAGACAGAACAGATGGAGGGATAACCGGGAGAAGATGCAGACGCAGATGGAGGCCATGTCCCAGGAGGAAGCCCGGTCGGAGGACGAGAGAAGTCTTCTGGAGCAGGTACAGATTGAGAACCGGGAGCGGTACAACTATAAGAGTTTTCTCCGGAAATTTGCTGTCCTTAAGGAAGAGGTTCTGGTGGATCAGGATGCTTTTGATTACATCTATTATACGTATGGTCTGGAGCACTATGGCAATATGCCGTTGATTGAGCCTTTGGAGTCGAAAGAAATTTTCGGAATTGAGGATTTTGTCATTGTAGTGGATACTTCTATGTCCTGCTCCGGGGAACTGGTGCGGCGGTTTCTGGAAGAAACCTACACGGTGCTGACGGAGTCGGAAAGTTATTTCAGGAAGATCAATGTCCACATGATTCAATGCGATGATCAGGTTCGTTCAGATGCGCTGATTACCAACCAGGATCAGATGGCGGAATATATGAGAAGCTTCACTGTCCGGGGCATGGGCGGAACGGATTTTCGCCCGGCATTTGAGTATGTAGATAATCTGCGAAACCAGGGGGCCTTTACCAAACTGAAGGGGCTTATTTATTTCACTGATGGAAAGGGAATTTATCCGGTGAAGAAGCCGCCTTATGATACGGCTTTCGTATTTATCAAAGATCAGTACCGGGATGAGTCGGTGCCGGCCTGGGCCATCAAGCTGATACTGGAAGAGTCAGATCTGAGAGAAGAAAAATAGAAAATCGGAGATAAGACAGACAGGAAGGGTCTGCTGCAGAAATTCACCACAGCAATTCTGCAGCAGGCCCTTGGTAATTACGTCAGTATGCAAAAAACGCGCCAGTGACGCTCTTTTGTATTATCTCGTGAAACAGATAAAAGCGCAGATCATATTATAGTTTGGTTTCTGCCACGATGCGCAGAAATTCCTGCATGCACCGGTTCTGCAGATGGTTTTTCCGATAAAAGATGCTTACCTGACGGCGTACATCTTCTGACGGAAGCCTGTAGTAGAGCACGCGGTCGGACTTCATGCTGTGTACCACGCAGTCGCTGATAAATGTGATAGCCAGACCGTGGCTCGCCATATTCAGGGCGGATACCTGCTGGTCTACCTTGAGAGTTACCAGAGGAGACATGCCATACAGGTAAAACAAATGGTCTGCCCGGTTGCGGGTGTCATTGCCGGCCCGCAGCAGAAGGAAAGGCAGGTCCTTGAAGGCATCCAGAGGAACCAGGGGAACTTCATTGGTCAGGTGTTTTTTATTGAGAATATCGGTCAGCGTCATCTGATATTTGGTCAGAGATTCGTTGACGGGCCAGTCTTTGGGGACGGCCAGCAGCAGGCCATCCTCGATAAGAGGGAGGCTTTCGTAATGTTCTTCGGATAGCTTCCGATTGTCGATGACCATATCCAGATAGCCTTCTGACAGCAGCTTTTCCAGCTGTCGGCTTCCGCCTTCTATGAAGCGCAGCTGAACGCCTGGATAGCGTTTGGTAAATATGTCAAGGATAGGAACCATAACATGGCTGACATAGATACTGCTGCCGCCAATGACCAGATGACCGGTTACCAGTTCCTCCAGCCTCTGCACTCGGGATGTAAAATAATTTTCGATATCCATGATTTTTTCCACTGCCTTGATGTACTCGGCGCCTTCTTCGGTGAGACCGATGGGCACGGTACTCCGGTCAAAGATATCGACGCCAATCCGCTGTTCGATCTTGCGTATGGTGGCGCTGAGAGAGGACTGACTGATAAACAGATTTTCTGCCGCTTTTGAAAAGCTTCTGGTCTTGTAGACCTCGTATACATAGCCGTAGCCGTTAAATAGTTTGTCGTTCATAATAATCCTCCGTCAGTTCAATATACCATTGAAATGAAAAAACCGCAAGAAAAATGTGTTTTCTCGCGGACCGGATTGTGGTATCATGATATGGAAAGAAAAAACCCCATTGAATCAATGGGCATTTGATCCAACAGGGAATTTCTAAATAGCGAGGAGTCGCTAAAGAGTAGTGTATGAACCGATTTGGATTACGGCATAAATTTAATCTTCAGGTTTGTGAAACTATAAATATCCGGGATGGAGAAGAGTGCTCTTCCCACAGCAACTACTGCACCGATAGAAACCATCATCTCGACAAACTGTACCAATGTATTCATAATATATCCTCCTGTTAAGGTTAATAATTTGATGTTGTTATATGCATCATTCCTTTGATGATGTCAGTATATCACGGACACGCAGAAAAGTCCAATATAAGTGTTTTTATAAAGAATATAAATAAAAATCAATAATATGTCACGCTAAAGCGACATCATATAAAGACATGTGTCCGCCGAATAGAGACACAGAAGAACAGAATGGGAGGTTTGCAGTTGAATATTAAGAGGGCAAAGGAAGAGATCAAGAATACAATTGAAGCATATTTAATGAGGGACGAATATGGCGCATACGCGATTCCGGTGATCCATCAGCGGCCGATATTGCTTATTGGCCCTCCGGGAATCGGTAAGACGCAGATTATGGAACAGATTTCTCAGGAATGCCGCATCGGGTTGGTTGCGTATACGATTACGCATCATACCCGGCAGAGCGCCATCGGTCTTCCTTATATTCAGGAGAAAATCTATGATAGTGTACGGCGGTCCGTGACCGAATACACCATGAGTGAGATTGTGGCTGCTATCTATGATAAGATTGAGATGACCGGTCTGAAAGAAGGAATCCTGTTTATCGATGAGATCAATTGTGTATCGGAGACGCTGGCGCCTACCATGCTCCAGTTTCTGCAGGCCAAAACCTTTGGAAATCATAAGATACCCGAAGGGTGGATTATCGTGGCGGCTGGCAATCCGCCGGAATACAACAAGTCCGTCCGTGATTTTGATGTAGTGACCCTGGACCGGATCAAGATGATCCAGGTGGAAGCGGACTTTCCGGTATGGAAGGAATATGCGGAATCGGTGCAGATTCATCCGGCAATTATCGCCTATCTGAATGTGAAACAGCAGAATTTCTGTCAGATTGAGACTACAGTGGACGGCAAGCGGTTTGCTACTCCCAGAGGCTGGGAGGATTTGTCCAGATTAATTGAGACGTATGAGAAATTGGGCAAAACCGCTGACCGGGAAGTGGTGTGCCAGTATATTCAGCATCCTCGGATTGCCAAAGATTTTGCCAATTATCTTGAGCTCTATTATAAATATGAGAATGATTATAAAGTGGACGAGATTTTGGATGGGGTCATTCAGGAATCGGTCTGCGATAAGCTGGCCCGGGCGCCTTTTGACGAACGGCTCAGCGTTATGAGCCTTCTTCTGGCGAAGCTGAACAGCGATTTTGGGCAGATTGTGAGGGCGGAAGAGCGGTTGGAACGGCTTCAGGGACTGTTTCGTCAGATGAAACCGCAAAACTGTGAGATGGCAGTTCAGGGATTGACAGGCAGCGCAGAAGAGATAAAAGGTTTGGACCGCCTGGAAAGTCTGGCGGCCGGAACAGCGGCGGAGCGCCGCTATAAACTGGACGCGGGACTTCTCAGCAGGAAGGAGGATCATCTTTTCCAGGATGTCCAGCAGATTTTGGAGCATCTGATTCAGTATCTGAAGGCGGAACATATTCAGGAACCGGAGCAGGTATGGAAGGAAGTTCAAAAAGTATTTGACCGGGAGAATGATTCTTATGAAGAACGGTTTGACGCCTGCGGGGTGAGGCTGGAACATGCGTTTGATTTTATGGAGGCGGCGTTTGGAGACAGTCAGGAGATGGTAGTGTTTATTACCGGTCTGAATACCAGTTTTTACAGCATGAAATTTCTTCAGGAGTACCAGTGTCAGAAATATTATCAGTATAACGAAAAGCTGCTTTTTGACAGCCAGGAAAAGGATATTTTGAACAAAATGGAATCTTTCGGCGTATAGTTTTTCTTTTCTGCGCCATACTAGACGTTGAAAAGGAGGCAATAGCTATGGACAATAAAGTTTTAGATGTGGCGGCGCTGACAATCAGCATTATTGGCGCGGTCAACTGGGGATTAATCGGCTTTTTTGATTTTAATCTGGTAGCGTTTCTGTTTGGAAGCATGTCGTGGCTGTCCCGAATCGTGTATGCTTTGGTGGGTCTGTGCGGATTGTATTTGTTCACGTTCTATGCCAGAACCGGAAGAGCAGAGGCGAGATAGGATTTGGGCTGAATGAGAAATTGTTTGATGAGAGGACCGGCGCGTTAAATATTGACGCTGGTCCTTTTGTATTGCAGGGGAGAAGATATATTTTATAATCATTTAATAAACAGAAGAGAAATAATGTGGTATAATAACGAGGAAAGTGCCGATGGCGCAGTATTCCCGTTGATATGCAGGTCGAGATGAAGACAAGCGTTTGTTCAGAGGATGGTATCATGAAGATAAGAACCAGGCTTGCGGTCGCATTTGTAACGATAACCATTGTTCCAATCTGCCTTTTTTATCTGTCGGTCGTTCTGCTGACGAACTATCAGAGAGCATCGTTTAATCGGGCATACGGATTAAATGAACCGGTTGATCTATTAACCAACAATACGGTGCAGGTGTTTGACCGGTTAACCAGAAATAATCAGGAAGAGATTAGGAAAGCGCTGGATGAGAATCCGGACAAGTTTGACGATACGGAATTTCTCGATGGAATAAATGAAACTCTGCAGGCGAAATATGCCTATCTGATTGTCCGCAAGAATGGACGGATTATTTATTCCGGCGGAAACGCCGAGGAACGTGAACTTTATTCCCGGCTGCCGGACTATGGCGAGGAGGAACCTTCTTTTGAAGGGAGCATTTATCTTGACGGTGATACGCAGCATTTGATCAAGCAGGAGGATTTTCTGTACGGAGATGGTTCGGAGGGCAGTGCGTTTATCGTATCAGGATTTGAGGATTATATTCCGGAAGTCCGCGCCATGATGTGGGAGATTATTTTCTCCGGCGTTATGATTCTGTTATTTACCGGTATGATATTGATCGCCTGGGTTTATCAGTCTATACTGAAACCCCTGGGTCAGCTTCAAAAAGCCACTGAGGAGATTAAGAACGGTAATCTTGATTTCGCCATGGAGATAGACGGAGATGACGAGATCGGCCAGATATGTCAGGATTTTGAAGAGATGCGGATACGTCTGAAAGAAAGTACCGAGGAAAAGATACAGTATGATGAGGAGAGCAGGGAGCTTTTGCGTAATCTTTCTCACGATCTGAAGACACCGGTGACGGCTATCAAGGGCTACGCTGAAGGGATTTTGGACGGCGTTGCTTCTTCTCCTGAGAAGCTGGATAAATACATCCGGACGATTTACAATAAAGCCAATGATATGGACCGTCTGGTGGATGAATTGACGTTTTATACCAAGATCGATACCAACCGAATTCCATACGCGTTTTCCAAGATTAACGTCGCCGACTATTTCGCCGACTGCGTGGAAGAAGTGGGGCTGGATTTAGATGCCAATAATATTGAACTCGGATATTTTAACTATGTGGATGAAGACGTGGTGATTATCGCGGACGCGGAGCAGCTTAAGAGGGTTATTAACAATATCATCAGTAATTCCGTTAAATATCTGGATAAGAAAAAGGGGATTATCAATATTCGCATTAAGGATGTAGGCGATTTTATACAGGTAGAGATTGAAGATAACGGAAGAGGTATCTCTCCCAGGGATCTGCCCAACATATTCGATCGATTCTACCGGACAGATGCCTCGCGGAATTCCTCCAAGGGAGGCAGCGGTATCGGCCTGTCCATTGTCCGTAAGATTATTGAGGATCATGGCGGCAAGATCTGGGCCACCAGCAAAGAAGGAATCGGAACAGAGATACACTTTGTGCTGAGAAAGTATCAGGAGGTCATATATCATGAAGAAGATTCTGATTATTGAGGATGAAGAGAGCATCGCCGATCTTGAAAAGGATTATCTGGAGCTGAGCGGATTTCAGGTAGAGATTGCGAATGATGGAGAAAAAGGACTGGAGCTGGCGCTGGAGGGGGAATATGATTTATTCATTTTGGATTTAATGCTTCCCGGCGTGGATGGATTTGAGATATGCAGGGAGATACGGGCAGTGAAGAACACGCCGGTTATTATGGTTTCCGCTAAGAAAGAAGATATCGACAAGATTCGCGGTCTTGGTCTGGGGGCGGATGACTATATTACCAAACCTTTCAGTCCCAGTGAGATGGTGGCCCGGGTGAAGGCGCATCTTTCTCGATATGACAGACTTATTAACAGCGGGGGACCTGTCAATGATGTGATTCAGATACGGGGGCTGAAGATCGACAAGACGGCCCGCAGAGTGTGGGTCAACGGCGAGGAGAAGGGATTTACTACGAAGGAGTTCGATCTGCTGGCCTTTCTTGCGCAGAACCCTAACCGTGTGTTTACCAAGGAAGAATTGTTTAATAAGATCTGGGCCATGGATTCTATGGGACAGATCGCCACGGTGACGGTCCATATCAAGAAGCTGCGCGAGAAGATTGAATATGACACAACCAGGCCTCAGTATATAGAGACGATATGGGGGGTAGGATACCGCTTTAAGGTGTAAGAAGAGAAACGGAGCGGATTAGGCCGAAAAGGAAATAAATTAATATTTTCCTTGACTTTCAAAGGATATTTTGATATAGTCTATACTTGCGTGAAACGAGAAGATTCAGGAATCTGTCTTGAACCTTCTCGTTTTTTACCGCCTGAACTTTGGGGTTATTCATGGCAGAAGCTCATGAATATGTTGCGTTGGAAAGGAAAATGTATTGATTTATGGAAACGATTAAATTTGAAGACTTGCAGTTGGATGATCGAATTTTGCGCGCCGTGACGGAGATGGGATTTGAGGCGGCTACGCCGATTCAGGCTCAGGCGATTCCGGTACAGATGGAGGGCCGGGATATGGTAGGGCAGGCTCAGACCGGCACCGGTAAGACGGCGGCCTTCGGCATCCCGCTTCTTCAAAAAGTGGATCCCAGGAATAAGAAACTGCAGGCCATTGCCCTCTGCCCCACCAGGGAGCTGGCTATTCAGGTAGCGGAAGAAATCAGAAAGCTTGCCAAGTATATGCATGGCATTAAGGTAGTGCCGATCTACGGCGGCCAGGATATTATGCGTCAGATTCGCAGCCTGAAAGACGGCGTTCAGATTGTCATCGGAACGCCGGGCCGTGTCATGGACCACATGCATCGGAAGACTATCCGCTGCGATTATGTTCATACGGTGATTCTGGATGAGGCGGACGAGATGTTGGATATGGGATTTCTGGAGGATATGGAAACTATCCTGAGTCAGCTTCCGGAAGATAGGCAGACCCTGATGTTTTCTGCGACAATGCCGGCGGAGATCCAGCGGATTGCGGAGAATTTCCAGAAGGACCCGGTGACGGTGAAGGTGATCAAGAAGGAATTGACCGTGCCGGAAGTGACCCAGTATTACTATGATGTGAAAAAAGGAACCAAGGTAGAAGTTATGTGCCGCCTTCTGGACATGTATTCTCCTAAATTGTCCATGGCCTTCTGCAACACGAAGCGGCAGGTGGATGAACTGGTAGGCGAACTGCAGGGGCGGGGGTATTTTGCGGAAGGCCTTCACGGAGATTTGAAGCAGATGCAGCGGGACCGTGTTATGAACAGCTTTCGCACAGGGGCTACAGAGATTTTGGTGGCCACAGATGTGGCGGCCCGGGGAATCGACGTGGGCAATGTGGAGGCGGTTTTCAATTACGATATTCCTCAGGACGACGAATATTATGTACATCGGATCGGCCGTACCGCCAGGGCCGGCCATGCGGGAATCGCTTTCAGTTTTGTAGTAGGACGGGAGGTCTATAAGCTGCGGGATATCCAGCGATACTGCAAGACCAAAATCATTCCTCAGCCCATACCCTCCATCAATGATATTACTGCGATCAAGGCAGATAAGATTATGGAGCAGGCGGAAGAGGTTCTTCAGGATGCGGATCTTGGCAAGATGGTAGACATTATAGAGAAAAAGGTTCTGGAGAGCGATTATACTACTCTGGATATTGCTGCTGCCCTGCTTAAAATGGCCATGGGAGAGGAGAATGAGGATATCTTCGAGGACAGTATTCTGCCCAGAGACTTAGACGATCTCGACCGACGCAGCCGCGGCGGCAGGGGCAGCCGGTACGGGAGAGACGACCGGAATGACCGCTACAGCCGTGGCGGCCGATATGAAAGAGAGGATCGGTATGGCCGCGGCAGAGATGACGACAGGTATGACGGTAGCAGGGGAGGCCGCCGCAATCGCGAGGGCGAAGAAGGCATGGTTCGGCTTTTTATTAACATCGGCAAGGACCAGAATGTGCGGCCGGGAGATATCCTGGGAGCCATCGCCGGCGAATCCGGCATTCCGGGCCGGGTAGTAGGAAGTATCGATATGTTCGATGCGTATACTTTTGTGGATGTTCCCCAGGAAAGTGCCAGAGTGGTCATGAGGGCCATGAAAAACGTCAAAATCAAAGGAAAGAGTGTGCGGATGGAAGTGGCTCACTGAGGGCGCGGCGTTTTGCGGGGAAAATATGGAGGTGGCGGTGGGGTAACACCGAAGCCATAGAGAAATGAACAATAGGGATATCTGAATAAAACGGGACCGCTTGGCTAATCGGCGGTTCCGTTTTTGATAATATCGTTAATAATGAGTTGAATATGGGTTCTCTGTTCTGTGGTAAGACCTGATATCAGCAGGTATTCTCTGTTATCTAAACCCAGCAGATAATCAGTGCTGACATGAAAAAGAGCGGCAATCTTAATTAACATCTCAATGGAAGGCTGAATGTTATCGTTTTCCCAGTTGGAAACGCTCTGTTTGGAAACATTAAGAGCTTTCGCTAATTCTACTTGGGAAAGACTGTGTGCAGTTCGTAAATGTTTGATTCGGCTGCTGAGCATCGTAATGTGTCCCCTTTGGTCAATTATTACAATACCAGTATATAACCATTACTTGACAACATTAAAATACTATAGTATTGTATAATTTGACATTAGTTTATCCTAAAGACTGGAAAAGGTGTCCGATATGCTGTTCAATTCCATGGAATTTGTAATTTTTTTCCGATTGTTATACTGACTTATTTTATTATTCCGAAACGTCTGAAACAATTCTGGCTTCTGATGGCCAGTTATTATTTTTATATATGCTGGAATGCCCGGTATGCGGCGCTTTTATTTTTTTCAACCGCAGTGACATATATAAGCGGTCTTCTGCTAGAGGCAGTCAAGAGGCAGGATTGGGTGGAAAAACGGAAAATAAGAGACAAAAAGCGGATTGTGGCGTTGAGTTTCGGATTAAACCTGGCGATAATGTTCTATTTTAAATATATGAATTTTGCTTTCAATCTGTTGGAAAGGTCGCTGATGTTTCTTCACATGGAACTGGCAATTCCCAAGTTTGATATTCTTTTGCCAGTAGGCATTTCTTTTTATACCTTTCAGGCTCTCAGTTACACAATGGATGTGTACCGGGATGAAATTTATGCGGAGAAGAATTTTTTTCAATATGCACTGTTTGTATCTTTTTTTCCGCAACTGGTGGCTGGTTCCATTGAGCGGTCGAAGAATCTTCTGCGGCAGCTTGCAGAACCGAAATGTTTTTGTTATGACGCGGCGCGGACTGGGCTGCTTCTAATGCTTTGGGGATATTTTCTGAAAATGGTGATCAGCGACCGATGCGCCGTTCTTGTCAATATGGTTTGCGGGAACTACAGTGTGTATCAGGGATTTCAGCTGGTTTTGGCCAATGTTTTGTTCGCCGTTCAAATTGACCGGTATTATGGACGTTTGGCGCAGGAGTATTCCTCTATGACTATAGATTAGTTTTCGGCTTATCCAGCAGACCATTTCGCGGATGGAGCGCACATGAATTCTCATGGAGCACTGCGGTTTAGCACGGAACTGAAGAAACTCTATCCGGAAGACTTTGTATCTTCCAATATGTCCGAGGCTCGGATTGCGGCTTTTAATGATTCAATCCAGTCTGAAAACAAGCCAGGTTGGATTCTCAGATGGGTTGCCGGAAAAGACTACACAGTTCTTTTCTGTGACCATCAGGGAGAATTTGCCGCTCTGTATGAAGAACGATTTCAGAAGGAATGGAGGACGGAAGCGCAGGCATTATATGCGGTTCCGATGGGAGAACCAGCCCTTTCGTCGTGCGAGAAACCGTTTTCTGTATGGAGGATTTCAGGGACTAAAGGACACGTTTCGAATGTATCTGTATGCCAGGCGGAATCCGGTCTGATGATACAATAGAGGGGCAGGAAGCCAAACCGTGGAAGATTGCCTCCGGAGATGTTCTGGGAATGGCGGTTATTGATCATTACAATCATATGGTTGTGTGTATGAAATCATTCCGTTATTTGGATGATGTTTTTACGCTGATTCAGTAAGCATCGGATAAGATATCTATGAAAGGACTTTTCTTTCCGGCAAAATTGTGCTATATTGGATGCACTTCATGGAAATTCGGAACATTCAACTGCGGATGGAGATCATTTTGATTCGCGTCTTTTAAGTATGTCGATGGGCGTCCCGCCTGGAATTCCACGAGGAAAAATAAAATAGACAGGCGCATAAACATAGGGTATACTTACTGTAGGCGAAATGTATTGTACGTGTAAGGGAAGGAGCCGGCGATGATTTTTGTGGAGAGCCTGTCAGAGGATACCCGGGGCAAGGTCGGGCATCGATATGACAGGTGAAATGAAAATGTCAGACATGGAGACGGGTTTATTTCCAAGAGAGGGAGCAGAGATATGATTATTCAGAGCAAGCGCGTGTGGATTGCGGGACAGTTTATGGAGGCTCAGCTGGAAATTCAGGAGGGGCGGATTGAGAGAGTCCGCGCCTATGGGGAACAAAGGGCGGATGAAGACTACGGCGATAAGCGGATTGTGCCGGGATTTATTGATATCCATACCCATGGCGCCTACGGCTTTGATACCAATGACGGAGAACCGGAGGGGCTGCGCAGCTGGGTGCGTCAGATTCCCGAAGAGGGCGTGACGGCTCTTCTTCCTACTACGGTGACCCAGATGCCGGATATACTCACCAAGGCTGTGGAGAATGTGGCTGCCGTTGTGGATAACGGGTACGAGGGAGCCGAGATTCTGGGGATACATTTTGAGGGACCTTATCTTGATATGGAGTATAAGGGGGCTCAGCCGCCGGAAGCCATCGTGAAACCGTCTGTGGAACAGTTTCAGATGTATCAGAAGGCGGCGAAGGGACTGATCCGGTATATCACTCTGGCGCCGGAACATGATGAAGATTTTGCGTTGACCCGCTGGTGCAGCGCCCACGGTGTGGCGGTCAGTATGGGTCATTCCTCCGCTGCATATGAGCAGGCGCTGATGGGAATCGCCAACGGAGCGGTTTCCATGACTCATGTTTATAATGGAATGACCGGTTATCATCACCGGAATCCGGGATTGGTGGGCGCGGCTCTTCGGATTCGGGATATCTACGGGGAAGTGATTTGTGACGGTTGCCATTCGCATATTGCGGCGCTGAATAATTTTTTTGCTGCCAAGGGACGCGGCTATGCAGTCATGGTCACCGATTCTCTTCGGGCTAAGCATTGTCCTACCGGCGGAGAATATGAGTTAGGCGGACATGCCATCGAGATTCGTGAAAATGGTCTTGCCTATCTGAAAGGGACGGATACCATCGCCGGCAGCACTCTGGCAATGAACTATGGACTGAAGCTTCTGGCGGAAGAAGCGCTGGTGCCTTTTGACGCGGCCTTGAATTCCTGTACCATCAATCCGACCCGCTGTCTGGGTGTGGCTGACCGAAAGGGGAGACTGGCAGCCGGATGCGACGCGGATATAGTGGTTCTGGAGGACAACTATGATGTGTGTCAGACCTATTGCCGGGGAAAGGCGATGCTGTAATCTGTAATAAGGATCTTCCTGCCGCAAAGCTGTCGCTGAGCGGAGGACAGATTTCTGCCAAAAGGGGATTGTCCTGTCAATCGGTTTTGTATATAATAGAGATATGAATTTTATTTCAGCCGTGGAGGAGGGGTATGTAATGACCAATGAACAGTTACTTCCTGTCATTCAGCGTGTTATGGATAAACTGATGAATCTTGGCGGCGCTGATTATGACAAGGACAAATCCAGCAGTTCGGAACAGACGAAGCAGGGCTTCATCGCCAGAGATTTCGGTATCGAGGAATGGGACTGGCCTCAGGGTGTAGGGCTGTACGGACTCTATAAGCTGCAGAATTTTTATGGAGATGACCGTTATAAGGACTTCTTCAGGAAATGGTTTGAGAACAACTGCGCGAAAGGTCTTCCCAGCCGCAATATCAATACGACGGCGCCCTATCTGGTGCTGGCGAACCTTCTGGGAGAGCTGGATAATCCGGAGTATGAGAAGATGTGTCTGGACCAGGCCAGATGGCTTATGGAAGAGCTGCCGAAGACCAAAGAAGGCGGTTTTCAGCATGTGACCACAGCCATCGGGGACCGGAACGGCGTTCTTCTTAACGATGGAGAGATGTGGATCGATACGCTGTTTATGGCGGTGCTGTTCCTGAATCAGATGGGGCATCTTTATGATCGTCCGGAGTGGAGGAGCGAAGCGGCCAGACAGTTCCTGATTCATATTAAATATCTCTATGAGAAGAAGAACGGCCTGTTCTATCATGGCTGGAGCTTCCATCTGAACAGTAACTTCGGCGGAATTTTCTGGTGCCGGGGCAATTCCTGGTTTACCTTCGGCGCGTTGGAGTATCTGGCAGTTGCCAGGGAGACGCTGGATCCCGGGGTGTGTACCTATATTATCGATACCTTTAAGGCACAGGCGGAAGCCCTTAAGAAGCTGCAGGCGCCTTCCGGATTGTGGCATACGGTTCTGGACGATCCGACCAGTTACGAGGAAGTGTCCGGTTCGGCTGCCATCGCTGCCGGTATCCTTCGCGGCATGAAGATTGGTATTCTTGACGAGTCGTTCAAAGAGTGTGCCGAGAAGGCTGTCGCAGCCATTTGTGACAGCGTGGCTGAGGACGGCACCGTGCTGAAGGTATCGGCAGGAACCGGCATGGGATACGATATTGACCATTACAGGAACATCGCAATCATGCCCATGGCTTATGGCCAGTCGCTGGCGCTGATCGCGCTGATCGAGGCGCTGCAGTAGTTATCCCTGGAGCCGCATCTGCCGGCGATATTTTAACGGCGTCATCTCCGCGTATTTTTTGAAGACCCGCTCATAGTAGGTAAGATTTTCAAATCCCAGAAGATCTGATATCTCAGTGATGGAACAGTCGCTGTGAGTCAGCAGATTCTGGGATTTCTTGATTCTGCTGATATTCTTGTACTCATTGACGGAGAAGCCTGTGATTTCCCGGAAAATCCGGCTCAGATAGGATTTGCTGATGTAGAAGCGCTGGGCCAGATCTTCCAGGCTTTCAGAGGTCTCTGGATGGGAGGTCAGGTAATCGGCTACCTCATGGACCTTCCCGTGTTTCCAGGTCTGCGCTGTCTGGTTTTCTGCAATCAGGGCTTCCTGAGACTGGTACCGGGACAGCCGAAGCAGCAGATTTGCCAGGTCCATCTTGACTGCAACCTGGTAGTGACGCTGCTTTTTGGAAAGTTCTTCCTTGATTGCCATGAATGTATCGAGAACTTCTTTCTGCTGCTCTTCCGAAAGAGAAAGAATCCGCACATCCTCCCCATACAGCTCATCCATGCTGCCCAGACCGGCCGCTTTCAGAAATGGATTCATCATCTCCCCGCTGATCTGCAGGAGCATCCGGTTATGCCGCAGGACGCTTACCAGACTGGTCTTGTGAATGTGGTTTGGCCGGATCATCACAATATCGCCTGCCTTTATCAGATAGGTTTCATTGTCGATAAAGTAGTATCGTTCTCCTTCTAAAAGATAGTAAAGCTCATAGGTGGCGTGAAAATGCCTGCTTGCCATAGAGTATTCCTTCTCACGAATGACCTGCTCGATGGTCAGACCTTCCATTTCTCTGCTGAAGATGATCTGTTCCGCGTATGGATTGTCCATATGTTGATTCCTCCGTAGCCAAAAGTACGAAAATTGAAATATTATGCACGATTTTATAAGATTATTATACTCTTATGTAGTATGATAAGTCTATAAGAAATTTTCAATAAATCCGGATTTGTCTGATACAGACCGGATTTCCACAGCGCTGAGGGCGCGGAAAGAGAGGATATATATGAAATATGCAGACAACAAAGTGACGGATCTTCAGATTGCTTACATAGGCGGAGGTTCCAGAGGCTGGGCCTGGACTTTTATGACCGACCTGTCCATGGACGATACGCTGAGCGGCACCATTCGTCTGTACGATATTGACGAAAAGGCGGCAAAAAATAATGAGATTATCGGCAACCGTCTGAGCAGCCGTCCGGAAGCAGTCGGAAAGTGGGAGTACAAGACCTGTCCCACCATCGGCGAGGCGCTGACCGGCGCTGATTTCGTGGTGATTTCCATTCTGCCCGGAACCTTTGATGAGATGAAATCCGATGTGCATCTGCCGGAGCGCCTGGGCATCTATCAGTCCGTAGGCGATACGGCCGGCCCCGGCGGAATCATTCGCGCCCTGAGAACCATTCCCATGTTTGTGGACATTGCGGAGGCAGTCAAGAAGTATTCGCCGAAGGCATGGGTCATTAACTACACCAACCCCATGTCTCTGTGCGTGAAGACGCTGTATCATGTGTTCCCGGAGATTAAGGCCTTTGGCTGCTGTCATGAGGTGTTCGGCACCCAGAAGGTGCTGAAGGGCATCTGCGAGGAAACCTTCGGCCTGAAGGATATCGACCGTCACGACATTATTGTCAATGTGCTGGGCATCAACCATTTCACCTGGTTCGATCAGGCTTCCTACAAGGGGATCGATCTGTTCCCGGTTTACAAAGATTTTATCGACA
>CANQBN010000027.1 GCA_947588855.1 uncultured Lachnospiraceae bacterium | reverse complement strand
TATCAGATCCCCTCAAACTATTGATTTTACATGGTTTTCTCGATGTCTGTCACCAAGTTTTAGAGAAGAGCCGGAAATATATATTGCGGAATTTGTCGACAAAATCACAATCACCCAAACATGTGCTGATATAGAAAATATAGAACCCGATCACATTCTTTCTTTTAATTATTCCGATACGTACAGGAGGACATATGGAAAAGGAAAAGAACTTCAATATGACTTTATTCATGGAAAAGCAGATATCAATAAAAATCTAAGCACCTGCAATCTGGTACTGGGAATAGACGAATATTTAACTGACGACAGAAAAGACAAAGAACTGGAGTTTCTAACCTTCAAAAAATTCTACCAGCGAATATACAAGTCAACGGAAAACGCATATCTCGACTGGGCATATGAAATTAGAAATATGCACTTTTGCCCACAGCATACCTTATATATCTTTGGTCACTCTCTGGATGTTACCGACAGAGATGTCCTAAAACTGCTAATCTGTAACGATAATGTCCAGACAAAAATTTTCTATTATCGAAAAGATGAATATGACAAGAGCACCCTTGGCACGCTGATACGAAATCTGGTTCGAGTCATAGGACAGGACGAATTGATCCGAAGAACAGGAGGCGCGCATAGGACAATTGAGTTTATTCCGCAAAGGGTGGAAAGGGAATAGGGAGCATTATCAACACTCATTTTCACTCCACTGGCCTTGATAGCCAAGAATGCTCCCTAAAATCAATCGGCTCCTTCTTCTTGTCTTCCGTGACAGCGAACAGGAATCGTTTGATAGGCTTAAATCAAATCCTGAGATCTGGCATTTCTGTATATCCTCTCGGCAGCGGGAAAGTCGCCTCTCAAAACTATTCCTGTATAAACTGGAGAAAGGGGAAAAGGAGAATTTTTCATCTGCAATATCTTTTTTACCCGGTTACTTCCGCATTCCCGCCGATATCTGCCTTGTTCCTTATCATATATATTACTCCGAATGTATCTCTTTCTTTAAAGCTTCAATCTGACTTTCTCAAGTCCCAAAGTCCTTTTCAGGAGACTGTTATCCATAAGCGTACTTGCAGCACGTTTTGCTTCAAAAATACCTTCGGCATTTTCAATCGATATCGGCTTTACCAGATTTCTTGAAACTCCAAGATTATCGGCAATCCTTAAACCAATATCATACTTTGAAAGAGCCTCATCTCCACATACATTGATTATTTGCGGAACAGGCTCTTTTCTCTCCGCCAATCGAATCATCAGCTGCGCTGCTGTATCAAAGTCTAACGCCGATCTGAGGGAATCACTGAACATTTCAATTGGCTCCCCTGCAAGAAGTGTACTTACAATCGTATCATAAAAATGCTTTCTTCCAGGTGCCAAACTTGGCGCTATCAAAAATGGATAGCGAACAACGTTTCCGCCGTATTCTGTCACCAGTCTCTCAGCCGCGCATTTATGATGTCCATAACGGTTAACCGGAGTAAGTCTGTCGTCCTCTTTGAATCGATAACCATCCCTGCTCTCTCCATATACGCTATCTGTGGATGGGTAGAAAAACCTGTCCAAATGCTCTACGGAATTAATAAAATAGGACAACGTTGTCACGTTGATGTCCCATGCAAGCCTTGGATTCTTTTCCACAAGATCCGGATGATGATATGCTGCCAGGTAAACAATTTTATTATTGTTGTTCCCATCTAGGTAATTCTTATTAAGATATTCAACAAATGACCGTTCTGAAATATCTCCCGTAATCCATCTCACTCTGTCCGTATCCTGCATCGCCGGTGGCAAACAGACAGCCAGTATTTTTTCATCTGTCATCTTCAGGATATTTTTAATTATGTAGCTTCCAAGGAAGCCATTTGCCCCGATTACCACATACATAAGGATACCTCCCTGTAAATCTTAACCATTTTCATCCTTTACTCCGTAAAGATGTCTTTTGTCCCATCGTCCAGTTCCACACCGCTGCTGTACATACTTACCAGTATTGTGTCTTCCAGAAACACGAAACTGTGCATATCATTGGCCTCTATACCAAAGAAATCTCCGGTCCTGAAACGGAGAATTTCATTATTTACCGTCACTTCTAGTTCCCCTGAAATAATGTAGAACGCTTCCTCGTTCTGCTTGTGATAGTGTCCGCCGCGCACAACACCTTTTTTGCTGGTGATCACATTAATCTGCCGGTATCCTTGATGTATCAGCTGTACGATCGAACCACGTTCGTCCGTAAAATGGAAATCTGTTTTTATCGTCTTCAGCATATCATTTCACTACCTGTCAATATATCCCCCGGTCTTCCTTACCTTTTCGCGCCAATAATTCAAAAGATCCAACATAGTCTTTTCATAAGGTATTTCCGGCTCCCAGCCGCAATGTTCTTTAAACTTATTACAGTTTGGAACCTGAAGGTCAGCGTCAATAGGACGTAAACGGGCAGGATCAACCTGAACCGTGATCTTATCCTTCATAGAAGAGTGATCAATAAAGAATTGAAGCGTATCACCCACTTTACAGGTATAGCTTCCGCCAATGTTATAGTATTCACCTGGAATAGGATTAACAGTAACCAGCATAAAGTACGCTCGCACCGCATCACGAACATCAGCATAAGTACGCAGTGAATCCAGATTGCCTACCTTTACAACCGGTTCCTGCAGCCCCGCTTCAATCATTGCCACCTGCTTTGCAAACGTACTTTCATGGAACACGTCTCCTCTTCGTGGTCCTGTATGAGTAAACATCCGGGTAGTCATAACCTTCATACCATAGGCCTCCGCATAAAAACGGCCTATGAGATCAGTTCCAACCTTGGAAATGGCATAGGGAGATGCGGGCTGGAAACAACATTCCTCATCGATAGGCAGCTTATCCGCTGTCACCCGGCCAAACACTTCACTGGATGCGCAGACATGGATCACAGGATCCAGTCCTAACTGCTTCACTGCATCCAAAAGACGACAGGTTCCCAAAATATTGGTCTCAAGCGTATCGATAGGAGCTGTAAAACTGGTCTGCGGATAACTTTGAGCCGCTAAATGAAAAATATAATCCGGCTTTACCTTTTTTAAGACAGTCAGCAGACTGGACATATCATTTAAATCACCGTATTCTACAAAAACCCGGTCTCCGCTATTAATACGGGGCATCAGATGCATAATATTATCCAACGGGCTCCTCCATCTCTGCATCCCATAAATATCCCAGTCTGTGTGTTCCAAAATGTAATCAGCCATGTGGGAACCAACCATACCTGTCATTCCCGTAATCAGTGCTTTTTTCATATCGCACCATCCTTTCCGCAAAATGCGTCATATTCTTCAGGGCGATAGTACAAAACCTCTGTCCCTGAATTTTCAAATCCAAACGCTACATAAAGAAGATCTTTAAGTGCCTTTCTTACCTCCAATTGCCTCTCCTTAGGAACATAAAAGACAAAAAATCCACCGCCGCCGGCCCCAAGAAGCTTGCCTCCAAGTGCGCCATGTTTCATCGCCGCATCATAGATTTGATCAAGCGCATCTGTGCTCACCTTATCTGTGATGTTTCTTTTTATCCTCCATGAAACGTCCAACAATCTCCCGAAATCATCAAGATCCCCATGACGCTCGGCGAGTATCCTCTCTCCTTCATCCACCAGCTTCAACATCTCCAAAAGCTCAGCCGTCTTATCATGAGTCACCTTCACCTGTTCTTTCGCAATCTCACTTGACAACCGTGAAAATCCCGTAAAAAACATCATCAAATTTTCATTCAGCATCTGTTTTCGCCGGTTTGTGATAATGATTGGTTTCACTTCAAACCCACCCGGGGAAAAATTAATTCGATTCAATCCTCCAAAAGCAACCGCAATCTGATCCTGCCAGCCGCCGCTTTCTGCGCACATCTCCCTTTCCAGGCGGATAGCCTCCTGGGCAAGTTTCTCCTTGCTGACGTAATGCCCTTTTAACGCATGAAAAGCATTCAGCAGTCCAACAGCAAAACTGCTGCTGCTTCCTAACCCGCTCCTCGCCGGAAGATCGGCATCGTAGCTAATAAACAGTTCATCCATGTTCAGCATCTTCATGGCATTACGGACCATTGGATGCTCAATCTCATCAACAGATGCTGCCTTCTCAATTCTGGAATATGTAAGCTGATTTCTGTAATCAAAAAATCTAGGCAGATGTCTTACACTTACGTAGCAGTATTTGTCAAATGTTGTGGCAATTACACTCCCGCCATGTTCCTCAAAAAAAGGCTGATAATCCGTTCCGCCACCAAAAAAAGACATCCGGAACGGTGTCTTTGTGTAAATCATCGGTATTCTCTCTTTTCTAAATGTTATTTATTAATACTTTTAACAAGAATCATAGCATCCAGCATGCATAAATCCATGTTCTTATAATTCCATGTTCCCCAACGTCCTAATAGTTGGAAAGTGTCATCCCTCGCAAAATAAGTTTTAATGTTCTCTATATTTTCCCTGTAATTCAAATCATGAATCACATAAGCATATTTTGTAAATTCAGAATCCAAGACTTCTCTGAAGCCCAATTCCTCTGGCAAAATACTTTTTTGTTTTACAAATTCTGGACTAACATCAAATTGGGGGCCAATAATCTCAAGCGCCCCACAACCTTCTCCCTTAGGACAGGCATATGGCGTCAACGCACTTTGATATCCAACCCGATGGGAACGATACTCATGAGATGGAATATATAACCATGTAATATTAGTTTCAGGGCAACTAAACAGAATCGTCGTAAGGCTGTTATACTTCAAATCCTGAATATTACGGCAGATCAAATCCGGAAGCGGCATGATTTTCGGGAGTTCCGGCAAAGGAATAGTGCTGATAATTCTATCGACCGGCATCTCGTTGTTAATAATCCATCCACTATCGGATTTCACAATCCGTTCAATGTCATAATCAGTCTTTATATTTATACCCTTTGCAATCGCATCAACCATGGACTGAATGCCGCCATGCAATGGATAGTAAAATGTCGAATGCGGCATTTTGCGTTCCCTTGGATTTTTAAGCAGCATAGATCGTATCATTTCTTTTTTGGTGGGAAGCGGCATTTTCCCTCGCATCCACTGCGTCTCCATCTGTTCAAGTGGATAGGCCCAGATTTTCTCATTGTAAGGAATCATATACCGATTTGCTATTCCCGCTCCAAAATTCCAGAGCAGCCAGTCTCTAAAATTTCCAGGCTCCTCCCCGGCCTGCGCAAGAATAAAGTCATGTACGCAATCTATAGCATCCTCAGTATCCAACTCGCAAAGAGACAATTCAAATGGATAAGAGATATACTTTCCATTGAAAAAAATCTTTGCATTTCGCTCTGTAAACTGCCACATATCCTTGGGCATAATAGAAAATACCCAGTCCATCACTACCTTGTGCTTTGAGTTTAGGATATGTCCACCATGAGGATCATAAAGGTATCCATCCGTAAATCTTGTCCTTGCCAATCCCCCTATCGTATGATTTTTTTCATAAACAGTTACTTCATGACCACCTTTCAGTAATAATCTGGCTGCAGTAAGGCCAGATACTCCTGCACCTAATATTGCTATTCGCATTTTTTATTTCCTCCTCTTTAAGCAAAAATGATTTTTTTAACAAACTCTTTAATTGGTTTAGGAACATATTTCTTAATACTACGGATAACTAGTCGCTTCCTCGAAATTTTTTGTCCATAAAGTTGAGAATAGTTAATCCCCCATGGAACAGGATTTACGTCATAATCATATTTAAAATAAACAAGATATAAATCTTTAAAATACGTATTTTCTGTCTTATGATATAGATAATTAAATTTTCTATCTTCCATGAAAATATCTTGAACATTTTTTTCACCATCTAATTTGTAACCACATGATATCGAATAAACAAAATGTCCTTGCATATTTTTTTTAATAATCGAAGCACATGCAAGATAGAAATGAATTGCCTTTTTAATTTGACTCATTTCACTCTTATTTGTTAGTTCCATTATGCTGCGTTTGAACATACAACAAGAAAAGCTGAAACGTTCTTCTATGTTATATAAAATATTAATATCTGTGCATGAAAGTCGCAAAAAAGCACATATTTCCTCTTTTGTTAAAGGCACCGTAGACAAAGGAACATATTTTATAGTTTCTCCTTTATCACCTAAATACTTTAGATATGTTCCTGTATAGGCAAAATATTTATCACATTTGTTTAATGCTCGTACAAGCTTTAAAATATGGTTATGTTGCAATGATGTATTCTTATCTACAAACATAAAGTAACTTCCCACCAAAAACTTCTCTATTTCACAAAGAGCTTCACCGTATGTACTAAATGTATTTTCGATAAGTCTTAATCTATTATCTTTACTTGTGCTATCATTTTTAATTGTCTCAATGCATGATTTAGTTGTTACAACAATCATATTATAAAACTGATAAAATTGATGTGATAATTCATCCAAAATCTTCCTATATTCCACATACTCACTGACAAAACATATTATATCAACCACATCACAGCAAGAATTAATATAACGTGTTTTTTCATCTTGCACAAACTGGAACAAACCTTCTATTTGCCTATCCATAGAAAGATCTCGAAGAAAAATACCTTGTGCTGTTTTGGCCATATTATATGCTTTTTGTGGATGAGATTTTATGTAGTTAAGAATTGTCTTTATATCTTCAATTTGTTCATCTTCATCTTTTGTTATATCTATGTAAAAAACTGAATCTCCAAAGTACTTTCGCACATATTCATTCTCATCAGATATAATTACTGCACCAGCTGCTGCCGCTTCATATATTCTATTAGAAACAGTTCCATTAGCAGAATGAACAGGAGAGTTTAAAGCCAAGGCTATACCTGCTTCATTAATTTTTTTTATAATTGAATATCCGTCAAAAGGTATTTCACCTTTATAATTTTTGAACCCTTCCCAAAGATTTTCTACATTTAATGTCCTGTTAGGTCCATAAATCAATATCCGGTCATTTTCATCAAGATACTTAAGGAGTTTAATATATCTCGTATTCCCCCTCTGAATTTTTTCAAGATTTATCCCAACATAAAATAACTTTAAATCATTGCTTTTTACAGGTTTAAGAGCAAAATCACATGATATTGAAGAGGTAATATTATAATAATTTGAATACACATCTGGATGATTGCCCACATCAGCCCTTATTTTATTACTTTCATATCCACCAACAACAACATCGTATTTACTCATCCACACAAAGTAACGCGAAAAATCCTCCGGAACAAGAAAACCATTTGGTGACCAGTGCGCAAAAAGTGAAAAAAAATCAGGAAGAGGATTCTCGGCACAAACGGCAGTATCATGTGAAAAAATAAAATCTATATTTAAATTTTCTGCATGAAGTCCTGTTGCAATATCACAACCGTTCATATCAATTTCTATTAATTCATGTCCTAATTTTTCAACGCAATACCTAAATCTTATACGTGTTTCTAATTCAGCCATTGGATTCGAACCGAATGGAACCATGTATCCTATCAACATCTTATACGTTATCCCTTCTATATATGATCTTAAACATTTTACTAAATGCCATACCCATTGATTTTATTGGATTTACTCATTATTTATATATAAAGTTCTTCCGTTAAAAATATCATCACACACTATATACATTAATGTAGGCGAAAATTTATGGATTATGTCCCTTCCCTCCTTCAACTTGAGAACAACATTTTGATATTTCACTCCTTATTCCACTAACCTTTTATTATGCTTTTTATCAGCATTTCGAACGCTCTTTTGTTTACACGTTTTCCCACATTCGTTATAATGTTATGCATCTATACATTTTCTAATCAATTTTTTTATCGGTTTTGGTATGACTTTTTTTATAAAACGAATAATCCTCTCCTGCCCCAATATATTATCCTTCTGGGAAAAAATATCGGCGATGCCTTCATTCGCAATTGGTAGTCCTCCATACCTTGTCATCTCCCCATTACTGTTCCTACTCTGAATTACAGATAAATCAACCTCAAAATTATATTGAAAAAAAATTTCATTGAACTCTTTGATAAATGTTTTTGCAGATCTTCTATTGGAATACCAGTGGCGGCGAGGATATCCAAATACGCGTCTTTCCATAGTCGAAATAGAATCCCCCCAATAGCCTGTTGTCAATGCATAGGTAAAACGTCCTAGCTGATGCGCCTTAATCAAAGAACAACATGCCAAATACAGGTGTATGTTATCACTGATAAGCACTATTTCATTATTATCTGCATATTTTAATATTTCGGTTCTAAAAAGCCCTGCACTACGAGAAAACAATGTTTCAATATAAAATGTTTGACAATCTCTATAATACCAATCCGTATTTCCATTCGATATACAACGAAATAATAAGAATTCACTCTGCAAGATTGGTTTATCATTCATGATAGTATACTTTTTTCTGTCCCCTGTAGTATGCTTCAGATAGCATCCCGAATAAGCAAACAGTTCATGGTTTTTACTTAAGACTTCATAATTTTTATAAATATGTCGGGAATGAAGTACAGACTCACAATCTACAAACATAAAGTAAGAACCTTGAAATAATTCAATTGCACTTACAAACGCCTTCCCACGTTCGTTCCGATTCCCCAAAACCAAATCAAACGGATAAGTTTTATCCAATTCGGTATAAACTTCTTCTTGACAAACAATAATATAATGCAAATTCTGGTAATATTGCTTTTTTAGTTGCGCAAAAATAATTGGATATTCATCTTTTGCATCCACAAAGCAAATCACATCAATTATGTCTGTTTGCCGCGTCTTATCGTGAACATTATCAATTGCTATTAAAATTTTTTTTAAAAATTCCTCCACCATTTTATCTAATGTCAAATATTTCAGAAAGACACATTGGGAACGACACGCCATAGCATAAGCTTCTTCGGGATGTTCGTTTACCCAAATTATAATATCTATGATTTTTTCTGCTGTTTCTTTTTCACTCGCATCTAAATCCAAATAGAAAACAGAATCCCCAAAATATCTTCTAACAAATTCATTATCATCAGAAATCATTACCGCTCCGGCAGCAGCAGCTTCATAAGTTCGATTTGTAACAGCATTAGCATCATTATGCATTGGTGAGTTTATGGCCAGACAAATTCCTGCTTCATTAATTTTCTGGATAATAGATTTTCCATCAAATGGAATTTCTCCCTGATAAGAATGAAACCCCGTCCATAAATTTTTTCTCCCATATACTTTTTGGGGGCCATAAATTTTCAGACAATTATGCGCATCTAATTCACTAAATAATTCACTATATCGCATGTGTGCCAAGGCACGCTCAAAATTAATTCCGACATAAAAAAGTTCTCTTTTTTCTTGTCTTCTTGGAGCAATTACATAGTCTACAGGTACTGAGGGACCAAAAAAAGAAGTATCCTCAGTTGCAATTTGAAGCCACTTTTCCGCAATTTCTTTTTCATTTGAATAGGAAATAAAATCGAACGAATGAAATAACTTCATATAAAGCAAGGCTTTTGCATTTTCAAAAAAACCAAAGGGTGTCCAATGCAGAAATACTGAAAAAACATCCGGTAGTACCATTAATGATTGTTCAACACCGTTATACGTAAATATAAAATCAACATTTGCATCTTCTACATGAAGTCCTTTTTCCAAATGATCACTTATTACGTATCCATTTGCATCCAAAATTAACATTGTATGACCCAACTTGGTAAACACATATTGCAAACGCATTAAAGTTTCCTGTTCAGCATTTTTTGTTTCACCAAATATATTTAAAAATGCTATTTTCATCTCAAAGTTTACTCCTGCCAAGACCACATATGGACTGAATCCACAACTTGCTACTTAGAGTGAGCCTTTGAAGCCCTCCAATCCTTTTTTCAGAGCAATTCCGTTTATTATCATATTGATAAGCATGTATGCCTAACATTTTAGGCATAAAAAAATCAGAATATCTATTGTCACCTATATGCAGCCAAACACTTCTATCATAAATATTTTCATTTTCTGCTACATATAAATACAAAGAACCACTCGCCTTAGTTACACGTCTATCAGAAGAAACATAAAGTTCAGAATAGCCATCAATTCCAGAGCACTGAAGTGCACGCTTCAAGAATGTCTTCTCGTGGTACATATCAGAAATGATAATTATGAGTTTTCCCTGCATATTACAGTACTTGAGCAAATTAACCATAATTGGATCAGGTCGTAATACAGACAGCTCGGCTTCTTTCTCATACTCCATAATCAAATCCATAACTTGCGTATCCAATTGCATAGAAGTATATATTTCCTTTAATGTAATATCTTCATCCTCGGATCTGTCCCTTGCCCTTTTTTCTGCCAAGATTCGTTTGTCATGAAAATGAGTAATTCCAAATTCTTCTAATATTCTATGTTCCATTAAATAAAATACATCTGTCGGTTTGCTCACTATACGATATAATAAAGTATCAAAAATATCAAAACTGATAACTCTATATGGTTGAACAAGCGTCTCATAATTAATGGAAGAATAACAAAATCCCAACATCTCCCGTACCTGACTTACCTCTTATATCGTTATTGCCATATCTATAAAACCCAATTAGCTACAATTAATATTTTTTAATTACATAATCAACATGCTAAATAAACATTACTGCTCATATACATCACATACTTCTTTGGTATCACCCATCAATTTGACTGTACCCTGTTCCAACCAGACCACTCTGTCGCACATCTCACGGATTTGATTTATATTATGACTTACAAATAATACTGTAGTCCCGCCTCCCATCAACTCCATCATTCTGGCCCGGCTCTTCTCCTGAAATGCCGCATCTCCCACAGAAAGGATTTCGTCCACGATAAGAATTTCCGGCTGCACCATAGCTGCGATGGAAAAAGCCAGGCGGGCCAGCATACCAGAAGAATAATTGCGTATCGGCATCTCAATAAATTGTCCTAATTCTGAAAAAGCAATGATTTCTTCATACTTCTCCTTCAGATACTCCTCACTGTATCCCAATATCGCCCCATTTAGAAAGATATTCTCTCTTCCTGTCAGATCAAAATCAAAACCACTTCCCAATTCCAACATAGGAACGATATTGCCACGCACCCTGACACTGCCTTCCGTCGGCTTTAGAATACCTGAAATCACCTTTAACAGAGTACTCTTACCTGCTCCATTACGACCAACCAGTCCCAGCGTCTCCCCCTTTTTAATTGAAAATGATACATGGCTCAATGCCGTGAATTCGTTGTACTGCAGTTTCCCGCGCAAAGCCGTAGTTACGAATTCCTTTAGGGATAGAATCCGATCATTATTCATCCGGAAACGCATTGTCACATCATTTATCTCTATCACAGTCCTTCTTCCCATATTCACCTCTTATAAATACAGAACAAAACGGTCCTGACTTTTTCGGAAAACCAAAGCACCTATCAATAATGTCACAAAAGCGAAGAGAAAACACTGCGCATACATCCGTGGTTCAGGAGATATCCCATCCATCACACAAGTACGCGCAAAAGTGATAAAGTAATAAAGGGGATTAACCTTCAATATCCAGGATATTTGCTCAGTCAAGATGCTTTCCGGATAAAAAACAGGCGTCAGATACATCCAAATCATACTCAGCACTCCCCAGAGAAATTGAGTATCCCGGAAGAATACCATTGCTGCCGACAACAGCATGCCGATGCCCAAGCAAAATACCAACAGACAGATCAATACAAAAACAATTAACAGATACGCTTTGGTAGGAACCAGTCCTGAAACAAGCGCCACAATAAAAAGCGGGACCAATGAAATCACCAGGTTTACCATGGACGACAGTACACGAGTAAGTGGATAGATATACTTTGGCATGTAAACCTTAGTGATTAATCCCGCATTCCAGACAATGGAACCTAATGTCATACCAGTGGATTCCGAAAAAAAATTAAAAAGTACAATTCCGACAATAAGATAAACAGGATAATGAGGGATGTCAAACCGGAATAAATTAGAGAACACCACATATTGCACCACCATAGTGAGCAGTGGATTAAGGAAACTCCAGAATACACCCAGAACAGAACGTTTATATTTCGTCTTAAAATCCCTCGACACCAGCTGGCGGATAAGAAACCGATATTTCTTTATTGCCGCAATAGCGCTGATCACATAATCTCTCTTTCCTTTGCTCCAGCGATACCACACAATTGCGATGACCAGTGCAAGAAACAAACCGAATCCTGCAGCGAACTCCCAATAATGTAGCCCTGTCCATATATAATCTTCGCCAGCTGCTGAAAAACACAATACACCATCCACCGGTGAACCGTTTACCTTTAGGGAAAATCCTTCCTCACTGGCTGAGGCAGACATCAGAGGTGTAACAGCACTCCCTGTCTGAGAATCCGAAAAAACTTTCAATAGCAATGGTGCTTCCCAGACGGTCTCGACAGGCGTTTCCACCTCCATAGTAGTCAGACCTCCCTCTGTAATAGACGCCGCGTCAAAACTCTGACTCATGACCAGAGAGCCGTCCTGTTGGTTATAGAGTTCCATAGTAACCGTACCGGAATTCGGCCGATAATATGTCCCCCACTGCACGCTCACTGACTGAAGCCGCATAATTTTAGCAGAAAATACTTGCTCAACAACAGCACCTTGCGCCAGTTCAACCGCGCCCGCCTCAGCAGCTGGCATGGAAATATTTCCCCGAGACTGACGAAAATGAAGTTGGTCATCTGCCAGCCAGTAAAACAGGAAGACCAAAGCAATATAAGTAACGGCAATCATCACCAAGGTCTTTCTTATATTAATAGGTTCCTCTGTTTCATGTTGATTATATTTCTTCATGAATACTCCTTTATCATTATAATCCTACTTTTTTGCGTATCAATTTCAGGCTATATTCTACACATTTATCCGTTCGCAGAAACCATCTCTGATACCACGCTAGATATGCAATCGTCCCTTCCGGCCAATAGCTTTCTGTGAAGTGACGGTGTTTATTTTTAGCAAAAAACTTTGTATACAGTCGTACAAGCAGCAGATTACCGAGCAAATCTTCGAACGAAATGTGTCTGGCCAACGGAATCATATAGCTTTCTGTAGGATCATCACAAAATGGTATGGCACCGTAGACTTCAGCCATCCTTCTGTCAGGACAAACGGATATCTTTCGAATAGTACTCTTTACAGCATCCGGTAATCTTTCTGCATATAAACATTCCCACTCCAGCCCATCCGCCAATTGCCGGGCAAACCGAATATGTAGCTGCAGTTGCAAATTCTCTTTCCATAATGGCTTATAGTCAGAAATATATGGTTCTATCCGTTCCTGACTATCCTGCCGATATTCCAGCGTCATTCCATGATCAGCCATACACCAGCATTCGAAAAGATTATGATTAAACAAAATACTATTTGATACTTTCCATCTGTCATAAAAATAAAAGCAATGATATATACCATCTTCCGGCTTTGTTTTAAGGAAAATCCCAAAATAAAATCCCCGGATTAACCGGGCACGCTCAAAGCCGGCTTTTTCCAGAATCATGCGGATGCTGCGCTGCATAGAGCCTGTCCAGCCGCTGTCGACTAACGCATATGACTCTTCCCCCAAAAGCCCCTCCTGACGAAAATACTCTAAAGCATTCTCAAAATGCTTTTTCGATAATAAAGACATATATTTGTCAAATGCTTTGCTTCGGGAAAGACTTTCTTTTAAAATTTCTAATCCTCTTCCCGAAAGTATGGCTGACCGTCCTGGCTTTGAAATTCCAATTTCATCAAAGACTTCTTTCGTCTCTGTCTCTCCCAGCCCGCTCCTCTCCATCACAGTCTCCGGTGTGACTTCAAAACCGTTTACGCAAAGCTTTTCCAGCGCCTCCTGACGGTCAATGTAATAAAGCGGTTTTCTCAATGCCAGACGGCTGCAATATAAATAACGACACTGAATGGGCAGACGGAATTTATCAATAAATACTGACGCCAGCTCGTACATGATCTTTCCGTCTCTGGCCAGAAAATATAAATGTTTTATACCCATATCGAAAGCCTGTTTTAGTACCCATAAAACATACGCGCAAAGAATCGGACCGCTGACGTTCAAACACACGTCATAAACTATTTTCTCTTCCTCATCTGTGAATTTCTGCTTCTCATTTTCCCGCACCTTCCATGCGGCTATTTTTGCTTGTTTAGAATAATATTGCTTTTTATTAATCATACGTTTAAAAGTCTAGCAGCCTCCGCAATAAATACGCTGTAGATAATCTGCCTGATAATTAATATCAAATAAAAGAGGCCGGAACGTCGTGTCCCGGTCCCTGCTTGACATTTTCAAAATCTGATTTGCCCAATTTATGGGGCCTGATTTCAACGGCAGGTATTGAATCTGTCCGGTTGGTATTTCATCCGTAATAGAATCAGATACAATGCAGGGAAGCCCATTATAACAAGCCTCTATAAGAGAAACCGGCAGGCCTTCAAAAAGTGATGGCAGCACAAAACAGTCAAACGCATTCAAAAGGCTGGAAACATCGTCCCTGGAACCCAGGAAACGAATTTTATCTGCAATTCCCAGGGACTGCGCCAGTTTTTCCACATTCTCTTTACATGGGCCATCTCCTACACATATTAGACAAATATCAGCCTTTAATCTTTGAACCTCCAAAAGAATGCGCAATAGAAATTCATGATTTTTCTGCCTTGTAAAACGGCCAATATGACCTATCGCCAATGTTTCATCATTCAAACGCAGCATTAACCTCATATCTTTACGCAGCCGCTCGTCAAATCGAAAGGCCCCACTGTCAACTGTATTATAAAGAATCTTGACTTTTCCACTCTCTGCCGCTTGAGAGCCATAAAGAAATCTTGCCACCGCCAAAGAACAGGCTGCCTTTTCGCATTTCATAAACCGTATCGGAATACATAACATGCGATTGCGCAGCGCCGCATGCCAGCAGTCAGAGTATCTGGTCGCATGACCATGGATAATAAAATTGTTAATGCCATATCTGTGGGACAGCTGATATAGAAAAAAACTCAGGTATACCTCATGATTATGAAGCCACTCATACTCGGGGCCATGTTCCCGAAAGAAATCCATCAATTCTTTAATTGAGCGAATCCCCTGACCGGGCTTAGAAATAAAATAAACCCGTCCTCCCAATTCATTAATCTCTTTCTCATAGGTCTCTTCACACGGAAGGAAACAAAGGAAATCAAATTGAATACGAGAACGGTCCAAGTGTCGATAGTGGTTCATTATTATATTCATAACCCCGCTCCAGATAGCCGGCGTGGAGATAAAATGTAATACTTTAATCATAAAATGAATCAAATCACCTCAACATTGAGACTTAAGAAATAATCTGCACGGATTCCTTCGGCACTTCCATGGAAATATCCTGTCCAAACAGGTTAACGCCTACATCCACCGTCTTTTTTCGTACTTTCTTTAAGATACCGGCTATTCCTGTCAACTCACCGGAAACCACGGCAATTTGACTTCCAACAGGAAACTGTCCGACATTCTCTTCCCTCTCCACCCTGTAAACCTCCGGCACATCCTGGGGCGTCTCCACCTTGCCGTAGGCAAGCTCGCGGCGTACATCCTCCGGAAGGATGATTCCCAGGGCCGCCGTCCGTTCCTGCCCCAGCAGCTGAAGTCTGATCAGCGCGTAGCGCTTTTTGTACTGATACCGTTCCACCTGGTTCAGGTAGCGTTTGAGCGGGCCCGATACCTGGCGGACGCGTCCCTTGACATCCTTATCCACAAAAGAAAGACGGATGATATGGTCATCCGCCAGCATGTCCCTTAAGAATTCCTCCTCACCCTGCTCCAGGGGAAGGAACGTAAACATTCCGTCCGATATCAGCTTTGACATGGCCGGAACCGTTTTCAGCTGAAAATATATTTCCTGCGGATTCTCTGTCACAATGAACACATATCCGGGAAACAACCGTTCCACATGAACCAGACTCTGACGCTGCTTCCGCCATATCCTCTCATAATACGCGACAAAACAGTCTGTATAGGATTCGCGGGAAAGCTGTCGTCTGATCATGCGGACCAGTTCTTCTTCCCGGCCGGTCATGGTCTGTATCACATACCACATTCAATTCCCTCCTCCCATACAAGATAACCGCATATGCGGAAAAATGCATAGGCTTCGCCATTCCGCGCCGTTTCCGACCCGGATACAAAGCGTACGCTTCGCCACTTCGCAGGCATTTTATAATAACGCCCCCGAACTGAAACACCCGCATAATCGCGGTCCATATGACCCCTTCCCGAGCGGCGTAGCCATCAAACTCCCGCCATTCAGTCTGGTTTTATACATCTAAATCACTTTATAAGGGTATCATATTTCATGGTATAATTCAAGCCTCTTTTCTTAGGAAATGATTAATAATTTCTTTCCAGGGCATACATATTTTGCCGCGTTATTCATTGGCAATTCACTTGAAATATGATATGATTATCCTTGAGATACGGAAGGAGTCCGCTTATGATCAGCATCGTTATGCCGGCATACAACGCCCAGAAATACATTAAGACAGCGATCCTGTCAGTAGAAAATCAAACCTGTTCCGACGACTGGGAATTGATCGTAGTAGATGATTGTTCAAAAGATAATACAGCGAAGATTATAAAACGGATGGCGCAGAGTGATCCTCGGATTCACTATGTGAGAAACGCTTCAAACCTGGGAGTCGCAGAGAGCCGCAACCACGGCGTTGCCCTGGCACAGGGAGAATGGGTTGCCTTCCTCGACAGCGACGACAGTTGGCACAAAGATAAGCTGAAGATACAGATGAATTGCGCGAAACGCAATCATGCGGATTTTCTGTTCTGCGCGTCCGCGCTTATGGACAAGCACGACAACCTGATCAAGACATGGTGGCCCGTTCCTGAACGGATAACCTATAAAGAGCTGTTAAAGCAGAATGTTATCGCCTGCTCCTCCGTCTTAATCCGAAGAGAGCTTATTCAGGAGTATCCCATGTGCCATGGAGAGCACATGCATGAAGATTTTGCCGTCTGGCTCCAGATCCTGCGGGACAAGAAGATCATCGCATATGGAATCAACAAGCCGCTGTTGATCTACCGCATTCATCCCGGTTCCAAGTCCGCCAATAAGATAAAGGCCGCGCGCATGACGTACCGCGTATACCGCCACATAGGGCTTCCGCCGCATAAGCGCCTGTATTACTGGCTCTGCTATCTGCACAGAAGTATCGTTAAATACAGCAGAGTCACGCCGTATCAGGCGTGACTCTTGGGATCTTTAAGCGCCGGGTCCTCCCATTTTCCATCCTCGAATCCGTCCGTCGACTCCTTCATAAACAGAACCTTAGGAGTCATAAAAATCAGCTTCAGATCCAGTATGATAGAATAATTCCTTATGTACATCAGATCCAGCTTCAGCTTGTCATAGCTGGTGGTACAATATTTACCGTATATCTGCGCATATCCGGTCAGCCCTGCCTTCACCTTCAATCGGTAATCGAACTCCGGAATGCTCTTTGTGATGATCTCCGCCAGCTCCGGTCTCTCCGGCCGGGGACCTACCATGCTCATATCACCCTTCAGAATATTAATGAGCTGCGGAAGTTCATCCAATCTGGTAGCCCTCAGAAAATGCCCTACCGGCAGGATTCTTGAGTCTTTCTCACCGGCTTTCACAGGACCGGTACGGCTCTCCGCATTGATAACCATCGTGCGGAATTTATATATTCTGAAAATCTTTCCGTTCTTCGTCAGTCTGTCCTGAGTATAAAACACCGGTCCCTTATCTGTAGCCTTAATCAGAGCCGCAATGATCAGAAAAAGCGGACTGGTGACCAGCAGAAGCAAAGACGCCACTACCACATCCTCGATTCTTTTAGCTACCTCCTGATCCAGGGCCAGACCGTCATAATTTCTCGAAAGATACAAAGGAGCGTCAAAAATATCGAGTTCAACAGATGTTCTGACCAGAATATCACTAATCTTGGGCACCGTGTAGCTTCTGATATTCTTCTCATAACATCTTTTCACCAGCTGGTTGCGCTGTCCGGAAGGAATATCGCCGATGATGACTCCGCCGTATTGTGACGCTTTCTCCATGATGACATCAAGCCCTTCCTTCACCGAGATAGTCGCCGCAATCTCATATTTATCCTCCCGGGAATCGATCCGGTTCATAAGCTGCGACATGGAGTTCTCGCCGTATATGAGCAGAAGACGCCTCTTTGGAAAAAGATACGAATAGATACGCTTAAAAGCCCACGCCCATATCATGACGAGAATCAGTTCCGCGAATGTCATGATAATGAGAGCAAGAGGATTATGCATCCTCTTATCAAACAGAACCACCTGCACATAGGAGAACACGTTAGCCCAGAAGATCGAAATCATGTGCGAATAAACAAGATTCCAGTATTTATAGATTCCTACCCGCAGGCCGCCGTAAATCCTGTGAAGCATCAGAATCAGCACCAGATACTCGCCGATGACCAGCCAGTTGCCCCGTCTCCAGAAGCTCACCGCCATATTTTTATTATAGAAATTCATCCACACGAAATAGTAGATCAGCCACTCAATCAGAACAATGCTGGCCGAGCCCAGAAATTTAACGATCCGCTTATATTGTTCGAACCGATTACCGTTCTTTCGTCTATCCATTGCTTAGCATTTCCTTAGTTTCATAATACTTTTATCCCTGTACAAGTATATCATCTTAGACCGGATTCCGCAACTCATACGCCCTGAAAATAACTGGAATCCGCCTCCCGGAACTTACTTATTCTGGAAATTTACGGAATCCGTCTTCCGCGCCGTCATGACGCACAGGAGCGTCCACATGATCGGCGCGGCGATGGGCTGATTAATATTCACCGCCGCCTGGGCCCCATAACAGAGTACAGCAAACATACAGGCCACAGCCGCCGGATTATCCAGCTTTTTCCTGACCACATTACGGACCGCAGCCGCCATTACGCCAAGATAAGAAATCAGTCCCAGACATCCCATAGTCACAAGATATTGCAGATATTCATTATGAACGCTGTCGTACAGCACATGATAGCCTGAAACCATTTCTTCATAATTGTTGGCGCTGGTAAGTATGGAAAATGTGTCAGGCCCGCAGCCGAACAGCTTCTGCAGCACTGGGAATTTCAAATAGTTTTCTACAGCGATACGCCACACAAATCCCCGGTCCGTGCCCCATCCATCGTTAAACAGCAGATATTCTCCCAGTCCCCCGTATCGCTGTACATTTCCCAATACATTCACATCCCAGAGAGCCCAGACTGCCATGCAGACTGCCGCCGCGATCACGCCCCACCATATCCGAATTAAAATGCGCGGGCTCACGCCGGAGTTCTCTGTACGCCCCGTGGCTTTCTTTCCGAACGACTCTGTACGCCCTGCGGCTTCCTTTCGCTCCTCTTTGGACGGTTCCGCCTGTTCTGCGGCTTTCTTTCCTCCCTCTCCGGACAGTTCCGCCTGTCTCACGACCGCCTCTTGATCCTCTGCCGCCGTTTTTCTTCTGTTTTCAAATATCTCCCGCCATCTCTCCCATCCGTATAACGAAAGTACAAGCATCCACAGGAGGGCAACAATTAGCGGCAGCCGGGAAAAGCCGACGATAAGATTAAAAAGTCCCGTAATGGGTACCACAATACCCTCGAATACTCTTTGCACAATTCCTATCCCATAAGCCACCGTAAAAAACATAGCCAGCAGCCAGACATATTTCCGCACACCGGCCTTCTTTCGGAAAAGATACAATGGCAGGGCACCAAAGAACATGGCCAGAGAGAGATACGCGTTATCGCTCTCTCCCACTATCAGCGCCGCATACGCAACGACCACACAGACTCCGTGCCATATATTTATTTTACTGTTCTCACACGATGCAAACAATACGCCCGCCACCGCCATGACCATAGCGACGCAGGCCGTATAAGTGTTGATATTGCCGATAGTGGAAGTAAAAATGTACCTCTGCCCTTCCGCGATCTCCCTCTTAAAACCCAACAGGTCCAGATCAAACGAATCAGCCAGCCCCAAAAGGCACATGATCATTCCGGTAGCCAGAAACACTTCTATATGCCACTCCCGCTGTCTGTAACATGCTGCGGAGCAAACATAATAGGCCCCGTAAAGCGCCAGCAGAAACGCCCCGGTATGGCGGCCTTCGTCCCCCCAGACAGCCTTTAAGCCAAATGGTGAAAGCGCCGCAGAGACAATCGCCGTCAGCACAAACGCCATCACCATGACATCAAGCCAGTCAAACAACTCCGAAAGTTTTCTGCCCTTCAGAACATTCTCCCACCGTCCGCATAAAGCGGCGTATCCTGCGCACAGTAAAACCGCACCACCGGCGCATACGCAGTAATAATGATACTTTGTAATCAGTATATCAAAATAGTAATCATGATAAACCAGCTGCATTCCCGCCAGAATCAATACCATCGCAAGACTCATCACCGTTTCCGGAAATGACCGTCTCACGCTTGTTCCGGTATTCGATTTTTTCTTCTTATTCCCCTTATCCTTTGCTCTTCCCACGGCTTCTCCATCAACTGCTCAACCACGGTCTGTCTCCCTGCACTTCGCCATCGCCACGCAGAGAAGAGTCCACATGATCGGCGTCGCGATTGGCTGATTAATATTAATCGTCGCCTGGAACGCATAGCACAATACAGCGAACAGCGCTCCCATGGCAGCCGGATTTCTCAATTTATTCTTCACAACATCAATTGTCGAGGCCACAAAAATTCCCAGATAAGAAAGCAGCCCCATCGGTCCCACAGTAATCAGATACTGCAGATACTCATTATGCACGCTGTCATAACGAGATTCATAGCGCACAAACATCTCTTCCAGATTATGGAAATACGCGACCAGAGAAAATGTGTCCGGTCCGTATCCGAAAATTTTCTGGAGAATCGGGAAGTTCATATAGTCTTCCACAGCCAGGCGCCAAGCAAATCCACGTCTGGTTCCCCATTCATCGTTAAAATACAGATAATTCTGAAGTCCGTCGTAACGATCTACATGCCCCGCAATATTCACGTCGTACAGAACAAACGCGATTATCAGACACACCAGAGCAATCACGCCCCACCATATCCGCGTCAGCCACGGCGAGGCATCCTCATCCTGTCTGTGCTGCCGGAAATCAATTACATACAACACCGCCACTACGGCCCACATTCCCGCCACCACAAACGGCAGTCCGCTAAACCCGGCGATAACCTGAAACAGACTATAAATAGGCTGTACATAACCGGCAAACACGACCTGCGTGATGCCAACGCACCATATCATGCTGAAGAACATCGCCAGCAGCAGAAAATATTTCCGGACTCCCTGTCTGGTACGGAAAAGATACAGCGGCAAAAAGCCGAAAAACACCGCCAGCGACAGATACGCGTTATCGCTCTCTCCGATAATCAGCGCCGCAAACGCCACAAACGTACAGATCCCCAGCCAGATATTCTTTACCACGCCTTTGCAGGACGCCAGCCGGACTCCGGCAACCGCCATGACCATAGCTACACAGGCCGTAAATGTATTGATGTTTCCTACTGTTGATGTAAAAATATGCTGCTGACCATCCAACATTCTTTCTTCAAATCCCAAAGGATCCCAGTTAAAATAATCCGCAATGCCTAACAGGCACAGAATCATCCCGGATACCAAAAAGGCATCCATATGCCACTCTTCAATCTGATAATATCTCGTTACACAAAAATACGACGCCGCATACAGGAGAATCAAAAACAGCCCGGTATACCGTCCTTCATTTCCCCAGAACGCCTCGTATTTAAACGGCGACAATATCGTCGCGATCGACGCGAACAGCACAAACGCCAGAACCATGCAGTCAGTCCAGTTAAATATCTCTGACAGCTTTTTCCCATGCAGATTCTGCAGATACTTTAATGGCTTTCTGGTCACCAGTCCATACCCGACAAAGAGGACCAGCATGCCGATAACACAAGTGTAGTAGTATCTGTACTTCACCTGGAAAATATCAAAATAATAATTCTTAAACACCAGAAGATGCCCCACCAGCACCAGCAGCATAAAGACATCCGTAACAGCCGTCAGGAACGAGCGGCGTTCTTTCTTCTTCATAGATTCCTCCAAACATGATACTTTTATTGAGTATACCATAAACTTTTTCGGACTACAACTTAATACTGAGCCCATTTTTATAATTCCCGTTATAGGAAGTATAATGGACCCGTAATGCAGACCGGGTCGGCATAAGGACGGCCCAAAATAAAGGAA
>CANQBN010000026.1 GCA_947588855.1 uncultured Lachnospiraceae bacterium | reverse complement strand
TGCGGCACAACTATGCTGTTTTTAGAGCTTTACTTTAACCATAAGCGTGTTTCTCTGGAAGAAATGTACGAGAAAGCCATGTCCCGTTCTCGTGGAAAAAGGTCGTCTGCATGACTTCCACATATCGCATTCCTGTGATATACTCCTTTTTAAGGAGGATGCACATATGAACCCGAACACAGAGAAACTACGCAAAAAATATATAGATAACCCACCGGAAGGGATGACATCCGAGGACATTCGCCGTATGAGCGAGGATGACCTTCTCGACATGGATTATTTCTTAAATGAAGCCGATCTATTTGATGATGAGGCTGGTGTGGAAGGGTTTTATATCTTCTGACACTACGTCGTCTATTCTTCATGCCCTGAACAGATGTTTATCTAACACATGTTCGATGAACACCTTATTTTTGTGTCCTTTTTTAACTCGGAATTTCCTATAAAGCAAAAAAAGGGGAATGACCTTAAGCCATACCCCTGTACTCCTGTTTCCATGCCTCCAGTATCTGCCTGGCTCCCTCCGCTCTCTTAAGCGGATCCTTCCGGAACAGTTCATCCAGCTTTTCCAGGGCCTCGGACTGCCCGGCCTGCTCCTGCGCCTCCTCAAAATCCTTATCCCAGTCCGCCTTCATCTCATCCGTGATTATAGACTGATACCGGTCTTTCATCTGTATATCCGCTTTTAGAAGCGTCAGATGATAAATCCGCTCAAGAACACTCAGATCCTTCAGCTTCCCATAAGCTTTGTCGTAAGCCTCCGCCGCCTTGTCAAACCGGAAGATTCTCGCATAGCAGGCTCCCAGATTATTCCAGACCCTGCCGATAAAAGAATCGTCAGCTTTTACTGTCAGCGGAGATTCCAGTATCTTCTCATAACCGGAAATAGCCCTTCCGTACTGTTTAAATTCCATCAGGCAGTCCGCCTTCTGCTTGGCATACTCCAGCGGGGGCAGCTTCCGGAGGGCCGACACCTTTTGCCTGAGGCGGTTAATCTCCGCGCTGCTGTAATATTCCGCTTCCTGAAGGAATAAAAAGATCAGCTCATCCTGATTCTCTCCGCTTTTCATCCACCGCTCCATCTTCATGGCGGCAAATCCCATGTTCAGCTCGTCTCTGATAAAGTCAATAAAGTTCCTTCCGATAAAACCGTCCATGGCCAGAATGGGATGGTGGTAAATGGCGTAGCACAATTCCTGGGACGTATAGACGGATACCCCCAGATGCTCAATAAAATACGGATGCTCCGCCCGTTCTTTTCTGCATACTATGACACTCATAGCATCACCTCTTGTCTGAGGACCGCGCCGGTAGAAGGATAAAATTCCCCGAATCCCATATCCTTCACCTCCACAGTCATGGTATTTTCATCAAGAAAACCTGTCTGCGCCTGCACGCGCAGGGTCTTGTCGTCTCTCTGAGGAAACCCCTCCAGAGTCAGTTTTACCGTCTTCCGCTGCTTCGGATCGGAAGGAGTGATCAGAAACTCGATATACTGCTGATGATCCAGAATCAGCTCCAGAGTATTTCTGGATTCGTACCAGCTGTCGCCGGCAGACGCCAGCGCCAACTGAGTTTCCTGGTCGTTGCGCGTCACTTTCAGATATATCGTAGCTCCCAGACGTCCGTCACAGATAAACACATAGGGAAATGATGTCTTTTCCGCCGCCATGTCAGCCGCCTTACAGGCCGCTCCCTGGACAAACAGATTTTTTTCCACAAAAACCTTTCTTCTGGCGCAGACTACCTTCATAAAATCCTGCGCCCAGTCCAGGGTACTGAAGCCGGGACCGGTGAGAAAAATGCTGGAAAACAGTTTTTTCTGAAGAAATCGTTCTCCGCAGGCACACAGAATCTTATCTGCCAGCTTCTTGCCATGAGGCTCGTTCAATATACTTAAATTAAATCCTTCATCCAGCTTTTCCCGGTCGGCCACCACCGCCGTCTGACGCATGCCTCTCTGGACCTTCATCTCATAATATCCCAGAAAATCATCAGACAGATCGAACATCCCGACCTGATTGTTCCATATTTCTCTCTTCTGACTCAGGACGAAGTACAGGAAGCTCTCCGTATGGCTGATGATATGGATCCGCTCCCTCGGTATGCGAAGCCCCTCAACGGCGGATACCAAAGCGTCCATCAATCTGGAATTTATAGTAGGAACCGTGAGAACCAGATGACCGATTTTGCTTTCATCGTACGCAGGCTTCGGATCCTCCTCCGTCTCCATAGCCTTCACCAGAACCAGCTCCAGAAATTTCTCCACAAGGAACCGGGCTTCATATTTCACTCCGGCAATGGTGGCGGTCCCCTCCTTCTGCAAAAGCTTCAGAAGCTTGTCCACTAAAACGCCTTCTCCCAGGGCGTAACTGTAAGCGTCCCTGCCGTCCTCTCCCAGCCACCAGCTGCTGTCAGGCTTATTAATGCAGATGATAGTGGGAAAATTCCAAACCTTCTCCCTTCCATAACAGCACATCTGCGTATACGTGTCGCAGATATCAAGACCAATCATTAACTCTTCCATAAACGTACCCTCTGCCCTTTTTCTGTCTTGCTCCCGGCTACAGCGGCTTGAACAGCTCCTCCACCGCAGCGGTCTTCTTCAGATATTCCTCCATAGTCCTGTGAAGACCGGCTTCCTCCTTCAGATTCATGTACATGGACATCTGATTCAGCAAATGGAACCGGCTGTCTCCGGATTCCGTACCTTTATACTCATAAGTCAGTCTGCCTTCTTCCATGAGCACCGGCTCCGTACCTTGATGCTCATAAATGCGGTACTCCATCACTTCGCCTTCAAACAGAATTTTCTGCTTGATAAAGACCCCCTGATAGACCCGCTTCATCTCATCCCCATGGAATCTTTGCTCCTGGGGCAGTATACGGACCTGAAGATCCACCTTGGAATCCCTGCGCCCAATATACTGCAGGATTCCCTTATCCATGATATCCTCAGGAATCCTGACATGCTTCGCCAGCTGCTTGAAGTAGGGGAATACCATGCCTTCGTCCAGCAGAATATCCACAATCATCTGACACAGCTCCTTCTGCTCGGCGTCCAGCTGTTCCTGACTCGCGTAAAACTTGGTCAGAGCCAGGAGATAAATGGCAGACAGCTTTTCCTTCTCTATGGCTCCGTGAATCATGCCCTCCAGATAGCGGAACACCGGCTCTCCCGCAGGCGTCCCCCGAAGGAAGTACGCAGCGCTTTTCATGGTAAAATATGCTTTAACAATGCTTTCACTGGTCCGCCTGCCCTTCATATACAGGGCAAATACTCTGTCTATCTTATCTGTAGTGTCGGAGAAAAGCATCTGAGCCAGCAGTCTCTCCGCCAAATCATAAGTTTCTACCTGCTCCGACGCTCCCTGGAGCAGCACACGATACATCTGATCCGACAGACCGTTATAATGCTCGCACAGATAATCCAGGATCACGCTGTCCGCCTGCCCCTGCGAAAAGACTTCAAACGCCAGGCTCAGAAGCAGGTCGTCCTGATCGAACAGCTGATTCAGTATCATACGGCTGCACAGTCGTCTCAGCCGCTCCGCAGATATCCGGCAATGATAGGTCTGGATCAGCTTATACGCCTCCTGTATATATCCAAGATTGATGAATGTCTCGCAAAGCGCCGCTCTCTGATCTCCGGACAGAAGAGTCTTCTCCATGGAAAGCAGCGGAGCCGCGTCCGGCCCGGGACCTTCCTCAGGATTTTTACCCGGCTGTTCCCGATAATAGCGAATAATACGCGCGGCCAGCTTCGATCTGTACAGCGGATGAAGCCGAAGCTTCATCAGGCTTCTCTCAATGATCAAAATGTCTTCTTCATCCGGCGTCTCCTTCTCAGCAGCCTTCCTGCAGGCGCCTAAAAGCAGCATGGGGTGCTCCGGATACACCTCAAAACACCGTTCCTCCAGCTCCGGTTTGTGAAGGACCGGCGTCCTGACATGTCTGACGTCCGTATACCGGTTCCCGTAAACGTCCTGGAACAGAATACAGCTCCCCTCAAAAAACACCGGCACATAGGCTGCTCCATTGACAAGGGGATACACGCCTTCTTCCGTCAGCTCCTCATAACGAACCACAACGCTGCGCATCCTGGAATCATCACAGGAGATTCGGCAGGAATTCAAAATGGCCGGCAGCGCTCTGGCTATATTTTCATCTACCATATCCGGATAAATCGCCTCGTCATAAATGACCGCCAGACTGCTGTCAATCCGGTTCTGAAGGATCTGTCCGGCGGCAAAAGCGCCCACGTTCTTCTGATAGTCTTTATAAAGCTTCGACTGACTGTTCATATACCGGATAATATTGGCGTAAAGAACAGCTTTGCTGCCTCGATCCAGGTCATTGTCATAAGAAAAATACAGAAGCACTTCTCTGGGCACCAGTTTTTCGTAATTCTTCGGCAGAGAATACAGGAAATATTCGTACAACCTGGTCAGGCTGATCTGCTGCTCAAGCGCCTTCTCATACCATGGAAAATCGCTTTCCTCGCGGCACTGTCCGCGAATCATCAGTCCGCATATGGCTTCCAGAATCTCTTTTCGCGGATACTTCTCATACAGAAGCTTCAGCGTCCTGCACTGAAGCGGCTGGAAATGTCTGCTGACAGAAGCCAGCTTCGCGGCTTTAACCGCCAGTTCCTCCCTGATCTCGCCCCGTCTGGCGCCGAAATGTATCACCTGGGATTCAAAAGCTCCCATGCCGTATAAAAGCTGGGGAGAATCATTGAGAATCATCACGGCCTTTTCATACAGGAACGGGCTGTGGCATCCTCCCCCGTACATCACCTTCATCCGGGTCAGAACCTCCCCGGGATTCTCAAAGCAATAGTCCTCCTCACACTGGGTAAACACATAAAACAGCAGATAATCCGTACTGCCTTCTTCCATGTACTTCCTGACCAGACGCTTCAGAGAATTCAGCCTCTCCTCATCCGGATTCAGCTGCAGGGCAAGATACTGATGAAGACAGTACATACCGGGATTCTCCTGCCGGCTCTCCTGCACCTTCTCTCTGCACTCCTCCAGATGTTCTCCCGCCGCTTCCTTATGGCCTGCAAGCAGATACGCCTCCGCCTCCAAAAGAGACACATCCGCGGACTGCCCGCCGGCCAGCCGCAGATTCTCAGCTTCCTGGACCAACTGCTTTTTCAGGTTCTCCTGATCGCCTGAACCGCTCATATAATCCAGCCGCAGTCCCAGATACCTGGTAAAACGCTCCGCGTCCGCGGCCGTCTCTCTGGCCGTTCCCGAATTGATCACCTGGATCTCCACAGACGCGGAACCAGTAAGCGTCTCAAAAGAAATGCTTCCGAAATTACGTCCCCCGTGAAGTCCGCCGGGACTTATCTGATACGGGAACTCCAGAATCCCGTTATGGAAATCCATATTTGTATAATTTTTCTGAACCGTCTGAATAAAGCCGCCGTCTATGACAGCTGTGACCGGCAGATATCCCCAGCCGCTTCGCTTTAACAAAATCGTATCCTTTGTAACCTGTTCTATATTATGATATTCCTTATGCCGTTCCTCAATAATCAATTCCACAGGCTTCTTCATGCCCAGTGCAATCAGAAACTGCTCCACCTGGCTGTACCGGTTCCCGTGGCCCCTCAGGCCGTCATAAATCGTTCTGATATGACTGTCCTGCATAAAAGGAACATCCACAAAATCCTTAAATTCAAAAACACGAACGGCCGTCTCATAATCCTGCCTGGCCATATTAGCGAAATCACGGGGTTCCCGAAGCTTCATAAGGGTCTTTCCGGACAAGCCTGCTTTCACGCTGAACCGATAGGGAATCTCCCTCTCTCCGCCGTTGGAAACCAGATAAAAAGAGCCCTCGATTACGTCGCCGTAATCCATAAACCCACTGTCCACCTGGTAGGCCACGTGGTTGCGCAGTCCGCCGAAGGACCCGGTCAGCACCTTCACTCTGGAATTGGAGGAATAAAGCAGTCCTTTAATGTGAAGACCATTCCGGCTGACGATATAAAGTTCTTTTTTCTCTATTCCGCCGGCAGCGACTTCTTCGTCCAGAGTCTCCGGCTGAATCTGAAGCTCCGGAACCTCCGTGTCAATAATGCCCTTTGCCAGGCGGTTAATCCGTTCTCTCATGTCCTTCTCACCCGCTTCTTTTGCGCTATTATTTTTATTCTATCACATTTTCCCTTGATTTACTATCCTAAAATTGGTATGATATTATAGAAAATACAGTTTTTTACGGAGCGCGGAGCCATGTTATCTGAACCAAAGACATTATACAAGTTAATGAACCTGTACATGCTGAAGCAGGTAAATTTTCCGTTAACCAACGCCCAGCTGACGGACTTCTTTCTGGCCCACGAATATACGACCTATTTTAATCTCCAGCAGGTGCTGAATGAACTTCTGGAGGCCGGTCTGATCCGCATGCATTCCAATCACAGTTCTTCCCGCTATGAGATTACCCGCGAAGGAGAAGAGACCCTGGAATTCTTCGGCAAGAACATTTCTCCGGCCATCATCGCGGATATGGACCAGTACCTGAAGGAGAACCGTTTCCGTATACGCAACGAATCCGGCGTCCTGGCCGATTATTACAAATCTACCAACCAGGATTACGTGGTCCACATGGAAATCCGGGAGGGCAAGTGCAGTCTTCTGGATTTAAGCCTTTCGATCCCGGACAGGGAGCAGGCAGAGGCCATGTGCGCGCAGTGGGAAAAGAAAAGTCCGGAGATCTATTCTTTTCTCATGAAAACGCTGATGAACAACAACGACTCATAAGGAGCTTTTATGAAAAAAAATTTGGCAGCGGAGACTTTGTCCGCACGCATTCGCTTCGAAAAAAAGCGCATAAAAAAACTGAGCTTCCGGCTGAAGGTCAAGGTGTTTCTGACCGTTGTCCTTCCCGGTCTGGCCGCCCTTCTGGCCCTGCAGACGGCAAAGACATTTCTCAGGATCAGCCTGCGGGAAAGCGCGGCGGCAGCCGGGCCCAACGCGGACGGACAAGAGACCGTGCAGCCTCTTCCGGTACAATCTGAGATATCTCCTCCCAATTTCATAACCCCAAAACTGGTAAAATCAAAAATCATATGGCGGTCCGGTCATGACTAAGAGAAAGGATTTCCGCTAAAAATATTGGGGCTGCCGCAACAGCCCCAATATCGTCATTCCACTTCTATGCTGATTCCGTTCCTGTCAAAGAAATAATACTCGTCTTCAATCTTTATGGTGGCGCTCCGCACCATCTTGTAATCGTTGAAATAATAGAATACTCCGTTGATCTCCCGCCATCCGTCCGCGTCAAAGCTCTTGCTGTAATCCTCAAAAGAAAATTCCAGACATACGTTTCCGGGAATTCCCTTAATCTTGCCTAAATCCGTACATCTCCACAAGGTTCTGTTCTGGAACGTATTGGCCATGCCGTATCTGTTGTACCAGACATCATAGGGAATGGAAGACACATCGACACATTTCGTCAGCCAGTCCTGGTCCCCAAATACGGCAGCTCTGTAACCCGCGTTTTCAATCACTTCGCAGAATTCATTGACCAGATTGGTTATCTGCTTTCTGGTCATTCCCTTTTCCTGAAGCTTCAGGCCGCTGATATCGTATCCTATAGGATAGGAGACTCTGTATTCCTTCACTACATCCAGAACATGTCTGGCTTCCTTCCGCGCGTCCTCTGCAGTCTCCGGCTTTCCGTAGAAAATCACGCCTATTTTCAGTCCGACGCTTTCCGCGCTCCGCATGTTCGCGTCAAAAAATGAATCCTGATCGTCCATGGAGCCCAGGCGCACCATAACAAAAGAAACGTCGTCCAGGGATATCTGTTTCCAATTTATGCTCCCCGCCCGATTCTGATATTTTCCTATACTCACTCCCCGCTCTATGGCTCCTCGAATCGTGTTCTTTCCGTCAGCGGCAATCCAGTATCCGCCCACTCTGCTCCAGGGTTCAAACGGCATCACAGTCGCAGAGGCCGTAAACGCAGGCATAGTTACCGCTATGATTAACCAAAAGGCCGCCAGTTTCTTCCTCATGTTAGTCTTCATCATTCACCTTTTCGAAAATGTTCTACTTCTTCCGCCAGAAGCTTGATATTGTGAATCAGGGAGTCAAAGACTCCATAGTGATACAGGTTTATAATCACAATTCCGGCAGGCACCGCCAGAATCATACCGGATATCCCGGACAGCCTGAATCCCACATACAGCAGAAGCAGCGTCGTCAGCGGCGAGATTCCCATGGAATCTCCCATAATCTTCGGCTGGATGATCTGACGGACAGCCTGTGTCAGAAAATACAGAAGCACAAGGCCGCAGGCAAAAGGCCATTCGCCGGACAGCAGCTTGATCACCGCCCACGGAAATAAAACCGTCCCGGTTCCAAATACCGGCAGGAAATCCAGCAGCGCAATAAGAACCGCCAGAAAAACGCTGTACCTGACCCCAAGGATCAGGAAACCGACAGACAAGATTGCTGCCACCACAAACATAATACGAAGCTGCGCCAGGAAATATCCGCTCAGAAGCCTCATCATATCACGCTTAAGGAAATTAATATAATCCCAAAAGCCCGGCGGAACAAGCCGGCGAAGATTGATCAGAATCCTGTCCCTCTCCACAATAAAAAAATAAGAAGATAAAATTACCACGATGGAATATACCAGAGCCGCCGGTATGCTCCTGGCCACGTTTCCTGCGGCTGTTACCGTTGGAAACGCGATATTCTGAACCAGGCTCCCTGCAGCATTGCCCAGATTCTCGTCAAATTTGGCAAACCAGCTCTCCACTCCGTTCTGAATTCCGTCAGGCAGCACCTCCAGCAGTCTGGACAGGCCTGACACTGCCTGAATCATCTCCTCACGGCTGCTCTCCACAATCTCAGGCAGATCCCTTACCAGCTCTACCAGTTCAATGGTCAGTCTGCTGACTGCCAGATAGATAACGCCTATAACAGCCGCCAGAACGATTACCACAATGACTACGGAACTGTGCTTTCGGACAATCTTGAGATGATTCTCCAGGAAACGAACCAGGGGATTGGCTATCATCGCAATGATCCAGCCGACAACAAACGGCATAAAAAACCTGAGAAGCTTCGGTCCCAGCAGGCATATCAAAAGCAGTTCAGCTGCCGGAATCAGAATATTCAGCAGGATTCTTCCTATTCGTCTCCCATCATCCATCATTTATCACCAGCCTCAGTTCAGATATGATTCCAGGAAGGAAAACAGCGCCTCCATCTCATCATCGGTACCTATGGTAATCCTCAGGTAATCGGAAATACGCGGCTTGTCAAAATACCGCACATAGATCTTTCTTTCCCGCAAAGCCTCGTAAAGCTGCACGGCAGGAACCCTTTTATGCTTTACAAAAAGAAAATTCGCCAGGGAATCCGGAAATTCAAAGCCCAGATCCGCAAAACGGGCCTTCGCCCTCTCTCTGGTATCCACGATCTTCTGCGTGGTCTTCCTGAAATACGCCTCATCCTTCACTGCCTCCGCCCCAAGAATCAGGGCCGGCATGTTCATGGTATAGGAGTTATAGGAATATTTTACATCCGACATGGCCTTTATAAGGGCCGCATCCCCCAGGGCGTATCCGATCCGCATGCCTGCCATGGACCGGGATTTGCTGAACGTACGGACTACCAGAAGGTTTTCATAGTTCTCCAGCAGCTGTCTGGCGGAAACGCCTCCAAAGTCAATATAGGCTTCATCCACGATCACAACTACATCCTGATTATGTTCCAGAATATCCTTTATCTGCTCCAGAGGAAGCAGGTGCCCCGTGGGCGCGTTGGGATTGGGAAATACGACCCCGCCGTTCTCCCCGTCATAATCCCTGGGATCGATGCAAAAGTCATCATCCAGAGCCCGGGTCTCGTAGGGAATTCCGAAAAGTTCCGCCCACACCGGATAAAAAGAGTAGGTCACATCAGGAAAAAACACCGGCTTCCCCGAATTGAAAAAGGTAAGAAATGCCATGGCCAGCACATCGTCTGAACCTACTCCCACAAACACCTGCTCCGGATCCAATCCATGGTAATCGGCCAGCACCTTCACCAGCACCGATGCTGCCGGGTCTGGATACTTGCGGAATTTCTCCGCGTCCATGTGTCTCAGGGCCTCCGCCACGCCGGGAGCCGGCGGGTAGGGATTCTCATTGGTATTCAGCTTAATCAGCCGTTCCTCACGGGGCTGTTCGCCCGGCACATAGGGAACCACGCTGCGAAAATATCTCTCCCAGGGTCTCATACCAGTCCGTACTCTCCAGCCACTTTCTTAAAGGCCGGCAGCGACCGTTCAATCTGCTCATAAGATACGCAGTAAGCAATCCTTACATATCCGGGACATGCAAAAGAGGTGCCCGGCACCACCAGGATATTATATTTCTTACACACCTCGCAGAACTGCTTCTCATCATCCACCGGTGATTTTACAAACAGATAGAAGGCTCCCTGAGGCTTAATGCACTCAAAGCCGTATTCCATCAGAGAATTATATAAAAGCTCCCTGTTGCGGTTGTATGCTTCAAGGTTCACCTGAGCGTCCAGGCATCTCATAACAACCCGCTGCATAAGAGAAGGCGCGTTCACGCAGCCCAGCACCCTGTTGGCGATCGTAGCGGCCGTGAACACTGTCTTCTGGTCTTCCATCTCATCGGGAATCACCAGATATCCGATTCGTTCTCCGGGAAGAGACAGCGATTTGCTCCAGGAATAACACACTACCGTATTGTCATAGTAGCCGGTTACGTACGGCACTTCCACGCCATCATATGCCAGCTCTCTGTAGGGCTCGTCTGAAATCAGCGTGACAGTCGTATGATATTCTTTCTGTTTCTTTTCAAGAACAGACGCAATCCTGCGAAGCGTCTCATCGGAATACACCACGCCGGTAGGATTGTTAGGCGTATTGATAATAACCGCTTTGGTCTTCTCCGTGATCATGGCCTCAAAGGCATCCACATCCGGCTGAAAATCCGCCGTGTTGGGAGGAACCACCTTCAGCTCTCCGTCATAGTTTCTTACATAATTCCCGTATTCCAGAAAATAGGGAGCAAAAGTCAGAACCTGGTCCCCCGGATTGAGAAGCGTCTTCAAAATAATATTCATGCCGCTGGCCGCGCCTACAGTCATAAGGATATTGCCCTGATGAAACGCCGTGCCGAACCGCTTATTCAGAGACTGGGCCACGGCCTCCCTCACGTCCTCATAACCGGAATTGCTCATATAGCCATGAACAAAGGTGGATTCTTCCTCGTCCAGCACATCTTTAATCGCCTGATTCACCTGAGCCGGCGCCGGCACATTGGGATTACCCAGGCTGAAATCATAGACGTTCTCGCGTCCGTAGATCTTCGCCAGACGGTTTCCCTCCTCAAACATAGTACGGATGGCAGAATTATTCTGCACAAGCGGTTTCATTCTCTCAGATATCATTGCCAGTTCCTCCTTCATGTAATTCCTGCTCTGCCGCGTCGGCAGACCCGGCAGGCCGCCTCACTCTCCCACCCAGTAACAGTAGAACGCCATCACGCCGGTTACGATCAGATAAAACCATGTGGTGGTATTGCTGAACCAGGTAGTAAAGAACGAAAGCATAAAATAAACTCCCATCTGCGCGTAAAGCAGGTAACCTACAGGGTTCTTAAACTGCCACAGACGGGTTACCAAACAGTATGCCGCGATTCCCATGATCACGGAAAAGATCAAAACTCCCGCCGCCCCGAAGTCATAATAGGCATCATAGAACATGGTCAGGGTCGTCAGTTCGATCTTGTCGATATAAATCGGAAAATTGACCAGCTGCGGAAACAAAAACTTCAGCCCGGTCAAAGTCCACAGGGGAAACAGCATCCGAAGACCAAATGTGTGTTCCGGAAGCGCCTCCACCAGGCAGTTGAAATTCTCATAGTTATTGGCTATGTAAATATACGGCTGTGAAATAAAGATGGGCACAGCCTCGTTCTTCATCTCAAAGATTCCGTTCAGATACTCAATGCTGTGGCTTCTGAACACCGTCAGGATCACATATACGGGAACGATTATCCCTATCACAGCTATAATCGGCACAATCCGCCGGCTGCGGGTATAAGCCAGATACGTAAACAGCGCCGTTAGCAGAGCGAACACCAGCTGAAATCTGGATACGCACAGGATCGGTATCAGCAGGCTGACTCCTGTCAGAACCGAAACCAGTGCGTTCTTTCCAAAGCTTCTGGAACCTCCCTGAAGAAAATAAAGCACGGAAAGAGCTGGAACCAGAACACAGGACACCGTAACATAATGGATTCCCGTCACATGGAACTCCGAATAAGCATGAGGGACGCCCAGCAAAAACAGCGGAACAAACCCGAGCCATACGGCCTCAAAAAGAAACGCCGCAAGAGAGACCGCAGTCAGAACGACAATGCAATTGAAAACGGGGCGGACAGCAGACCGTTTTCTGCGTCTTGCCGGTCTTTCGTCCGACTCTCTGCCTCCTCTGAGCCTGACCAGAATCTCATAAGCCGCCCAGAAACCCGTATGGGCAAGGAAAAAACACACCCATGTCTTCAGTCCCCAGTCTGTCTGAAGCTGACTCAGCTTCAGACAGGCAACGCCCTGGCCTCCTACCCAGAAGGCCGAGAAAAGTCCCCGCAGATGAATCAGGTTCCCTGACCTGCGGTAATCATTGTAGTACAGGAATCCCGCGGCCGCCATCAGCGCCGCTCCGGACAGATAATAGTGTCCGAAAAAGGCCATTGCGCAGCTGACCGCGTAGCAGATACAGTAAACTATCATACCGGTTTCTAACACTCTCCCAGTCCGTCCTCCACTGCTTTGATCATAGCAGCCAGAGCCTCTTCCTCGTCTTCTCCTTCGCAGACAAACTCAATCTCATCTCCGCACTTTATGCATGCTCCCAGAACGCTCAGCACGCTTTTCGCGTTGGCCGTATTCTCGCCTTTGTGAAACTGAATCTTTGATTTGTAAAGAATTGCCTTGTTGCAGAGAACGCCGGCCGGCCGAAGATGCAGACCGGTCAGGTTCCTGAGTACCACTTTCGCTTTAACCATATCTTCTCCTACTGCCTCAAAATCTCTGTTTACTCCCGGGCTTCCGTACGCTCCTCCTGACTGCTCTCCAGAGCTGTTGTTTCCTCAATAATCTGTTCGATTTTTATTCTTACCGACGCTGGTCCTATGAAATCAAATCCTTCCGGAAGCACCACACTCAGTTCTATCTGATGTTCGCCGCTTCCAAGGCCGTTCAGAGCCATGGACGCCTTAATATCGCCCGGAGTCAGCCTGTCCAGATCATCCTTCAGTCCCCGGATGCGCAGCTCGATCTGCTGCTCATTAAAGGCGTATCTGTACTGGTCGCTGAGACCCAGCATATCAATCTGACCTACGTCATAAGTAAATGTTCTTGTTTCCAGAGGCTCAACCATCATCGTAACCATAACCTGCGCGGGACCTCCTCCGACGACACGGATGTCCGGCGGCAGATAATCCGACAGGTCCACCATCGTCACCACATCCTGTACCGCTCCGTTCACATTCAGCACATCGCCCGGTATGGTCAGCGTCGACAGATTGGCCAGAGACGACCGGAGACCTTCTACCAGAATCGTCTGAACGTCACAGGTCACGCCTGTAAAGCGATAACCGGACGCCACCGTTCCCTCTACCTGAAAATCGAGAGTAAGCTCCTTCACCCTCAGTATGGTCACATTGTAATTGACAGAGGACACGCTGAGACTGACCGTGTTCTCCAGTTCATCAAGTTCATTACCATTGGCATCGTAAAAATGGATCTCGGACTGTCCCTGAAGATCGGCATTGGCTCCCTCCACATTGACCTCAAAACCTATGGAACTGATCTGACCGATCTCAGACTCTGCTCCGGTAGCATAGACAACGGACGGACTCATGGATATCTCTCCAACCGCGTATCCGTTCTCCACCTCGCCGTCAGTCCGGGCTTCCAGAGAAAATGACTTGGTCTGAAGAGGCTCCGTCTGAATGCGGATTACGGAGGGAGTCACCGTAAGTGTCTCTCCGGAGAGAAACTGCCTGGCGGACAGATTGGCGATCTCCACCTGCACCGGAACCGCTCCAGTCACATCATAAAGCTGAGCCAGATCCACATGGGCTGTAAAATCTTCAGCATCAACCCGGTTCTGATCTCTCACGTGAATCTTGTAGCTTACCGTCACGGTATCTCTTCCCAGCAGTTCATATGTCAGGCCGGCATCTTCCAGCACATCGGCGTTGAGTACCTGCACAGCCACCGTCTGCGTCTCTGTCATCAGCGGGTTGGAAACATTGACCATAATAAGCCATATGAATGTGGCCAGGACGACAGACAGAATTTTCAGCCCAAGATTATGCATCAACCTTTTCTTCATCTCTCTGTCTTCCTTTCCAGATTCTGAACCGTCTCGCCGGCTGCACATCTGCAGACAGATTAACAGCCAGAGCCTTTCTCAATGTCTCCGGATCGCTGACCCTGGTCAGAAGTCCTCCCTCCGCCAGAGATATCCGTCCAGTTTCCTCAGATACTACGATAGTCAGGCTGTCAGTAACCTCACTGATGCCGACAGCCGCCCTGTGCCTGGTTCCCAGCTCCTTGCTGATACTGGTATTCTCAGACAGCGGCAGATAACAGGTGGCCGCCGCCACCCGGTTGCCGCGAATCACTACAGCGCCGTCATGGAGCGGAGTGTTATGCTCAAATATATTGATCAAAAGCTGATTCGTCACCACGCCGTCAATGGCAATTCCCGTGCGCTCGATGTCCTGAAGAGAAGTCTCCCTCTCAATCACCATCAAAGCGCCCGTTCTGGCCTTGGCCAGTTCCATAGACGCCTTTACCAGCTCTTCTACCGTATCCCTGGTAAATCTGGAATCTGACATGTCCTGAAACGGCAGAAAATCCGTCAGCAGATTCCTGCTGCCCAGCTGCTCCAGGGCTCTGCGCAGTTCCGGCTGAAATATGATAATCAGAGCCGTTGTCGCCACAAACGCCACGTTCTGCATGATCCACAGAATCGTGTACAGCTTAAGAGCCCAGGCCACGGCGGCAAAAGCCAGTATCACCAAAATTCCCTTTAAGAGAGTCCACGCCCTGGTATTCTTGATCCATACCATGACCTCATAGAGCAGGAAAGCGATAATGATAATCTCCAGAATGTTAGTCTTCGTAATCTGCGGCAGAAACGACAGCCACTCGTAAAGTGTCTCAACAAATTCCGGCATATCTTCACCTCCCTTCCCAAATTGCCGGATGCTTTTGCAGACATCCGTTAATCCATATATCCGTTGTCATCCGCAGGACCTGTGCTGCGGTTAAATTTCTGAATCTTCACATCAGGCATGGCCACGGAAATCTTGGGCACTGCCTTCACATAATAGTAATAATCATCATCTTCAAACTGCAGATACTCCGTCCTGCTGTAGTCCACGGCAAAAACCATAAAATAATACACAACCGCCAACGCTACGGACAGCAGCATGCTGATCACCAGCGGACCCATGGGCACGGATACATTAAACAGAACATCTCCCATGAAAATCATCCCCAACTGAGCCACCACTCCGACCACGATGGCGATGGCCCAGGAGTAATTGATGGACAGTCTCCGGATCAGATACACAACCACAACGCCCACACCGCAGGCGGCCATCATTACGATCATGGCCTGATTCATCACCAGACTTCTGATGATCTGAGCATATCTCTGAATGAGCTCCACCGAGACCTCGCCTGCCAGAACACCTGAATTCTGCTTCACATACTGCAGAACATAAAACATGGCCGTACCGCAGCAGACAGGAACCGCCGAAGCCAGATGCCCGGACAGACCTGCCAGGATGGGAATCGCGTAAGGCACATTGTAATGAAAAAAAATCGGTGTCAGAATCAGCAGACAGGAATCTCCCGGCTGGAATCCATAATACATGATTCCCACAATTATCATAAGTACTGCCAGGATCAATGCCAGTTCCAGCGACACGCTGCTTATGTGAGCCAAAATCATAAGCGCCGCACAGAACGCCATGACTCCGTAGGGAAGAACCGAACACGCCAGGGCAAGCACCAGTTCCACCAGAACATTGTTGATCTTAGCCATATAGCCCAAATCCTTATTGATCAGATGAAACGCCGCAAATCCCAGTAAAAACCGAAGAACAGGCAGAATAAATACATCGTACTTACTGTAAAAGTCTTTCACTTTTTCCCGAAACACAAATAATGCCATCACTGCTCTCAACCTCCTTGCCTGGTTTCTTTCGTCCAGTCCTGAAAATCATACCGCCTTTCCAGGGCCTTCAGCTTCGCCAGGTAATTGCCGCGATTCCGGGCCGCACGTCTATATCTCCTGTATTGAACGGCGAAGGTAATCAAAAGATATATGAAAAGTCCGCCCGCGTACCAGGCAGCATAACTGAAAAAGTAATCCCTGATATCCATCAGACTAAACGTGGAAAACAGCTCCTCAACCCTGCATACGCCATACAGGGTCATTACCAGACACCAGCAGACCGTATAGCCAATAAACGCACGGAGCAGATGAAGACTGATAAAATCTCCTTTAAAATACTTATGAACCATAGCCAGATCTTTTCCATTTTTTTTCTCTGACATGGAAATGCTGGTCATCAGTCTGATCTTGTCCTCATTCAACATAGATGATCACCTCGTTATGCCATAACATATCAATTTAGTATAACACATAATCCCGGAGTTGGCGAGAGGCTACTTAAATTTTTCATAATAATTTCTTTTTTTGAAAGAATTTGGCACAGAAAATACAAAAAACACGTCACTGGCGCATTTTTTGCATACTGACGTAAAGAAAGGGACTGCGGCAGAACGCTGCAGTCCTCCTTTCTACTCGTACCTCAGGGCCTCGATGGGATCGGCGTTGGCCGCGCGGGACGCCGGATAAATCCCAAAGAACAGACCGACAATAGCGGAAAAGGACACCGCCAGAATGATGACCGAAGGCCGGATGATCACATCCAGCTGAAGAAGGACCCCGGCCAGACTGACCAGAGATACCGCCAGCGAAACGCCAATCACGCCTCCGCAGGCGGAGAGAATCGCCGACTCCGTCAAAAACTGAACAAGCACGTCTCTTGTCCTGGCCCCCAGGGCCTTTCGGATGCCGATCTCCCTGGTCCGCTCCGTCACCGACACCAGCATGATGTTCATGATTCCGATGCCTCCCACTACCAGGGAGATGGCCGCGATTCCGCCCACAGCCGCCGACAGGGCGCCCATGACCGAATCCACGCTTCCCATCTCCTCCACGGCTGTGCTGACATAGTAATCTTCCGGCTTCCGATCCTTTATCTTGGCAATATAGGCCGTCACCCGGTTCATGAAATCCGTCATATCCGTGCCTTCCGCGGCGAACAGGCGGCAGTAATAAATGCTGTCGTTGGGCCAGGTGAGAATGGTTTCCGGAATATAGGCTTCCCCCGTATCGCCGCTGCCGCCCATCATCAGCCTCTGGAACGGACTCATTTCCTTCCTGTAGACGCCCACCACCGTATATTCGTCCGTATAACCGTAGATCGTGGTCCGGAAGGTTTTTCCCACAGCGTTTTCCGTACCGTAAAGCATCCGGGCGCTTTCGGCGTTCATGACTGCATTTTTCCTTCGTCCCAGTATGTCGCCTTCATTCAGGTATCGGCCGTAAACCATGGTTACCGGCTGTACGTCAATATAATTTTCTTTAATCCCGTCAAACTCAAAATTCATAGTCCCCCGCCCGGCGCGGACCTCGGCGCTTGCATAGGCCCGGCTGTCGATATAGGCAATCTGATCCCCAAAGACCTCCTGTATCTGTTCCAGTTCCGCCAGATTAAAATAATCCTCCTGCCTCCAGTCATCGTTCCAGTAGCCGTAAGATATTATGGCCTGCGTGATGCCCACGTCCTGATACAGCTCCGCGAACATGTTCCGCATGGTGTCCCCGATCGACACGATGGCAATGACTGAACCGATTCCTATGATAATCCCAAGCATAGTCAGAAAAGAACGCAGCTTGTTGGCACGGATGGCGTGAAACGCCATGGACATGTTTTCTAAAAACATACCGGCACCTTCCTCTCGTCGCTTATAATCTGTCCGTCGGAAAACCGAATGATCCTCTGAGTAAAGGCAGCGATATTCTCCTCGTGGGTGACTACCACCACCGTAGCTCCGGCCTGATGAATCCGGGAGAACAGCTCCATAATCTCCACGGAAGCGGCCGTATCCAGATTGCCCGTCGGTTCATCCGCCAGAATCAGCGGCGGTTCATTAGCCAGAGCCCTGGCGATAGCTACTCTCTGCCGCTGTCCGCCGGACAGTTCGTTGGGCATATGGGTGATACGGGCTTCCAGACCCACCCGCTCCAAAAGCTCTCTTGCCCTGGCCTCCCTCTTCTGCCTGGGTATCCGGGCATAGACCATGGGCAGCTCCACATTCTTCAGAGCGCTGGTCCGTGAGATCAGATTAAAGGACTGAAACACAAAACCGATCTTCAGATTCCGGACGGCGGACAGTTGGTCTGAAGAAAGCTCCGCCATGTCAGTCCCGTCCAGATAATAATGTCCCTCCGTAGGCCGGTCCAGGCATCCCATGATGTTCATAAGAGTAGACTTGCCGGACCCGGAATGCCCCATGATCGCTGCAAACTCTCCCCTCTTTATGGTAAGATTAATCCCTTTCAAACCTTTTACACGGACGGCTCCGCTGCCGTAAATCTTCACCAGATTCTCCAGACGGATCAGATCCTGCTGCTCCGTCCCTTTCTTCTCCCCCACCATATCACTGTCCTCCAGTTTGGACCATCACCCTCATGCCCTCCTGATAATCCTCGCCGGGCATGGCGACTATCTGGTCGGATTCATCCAGAGTCTCATTCTCTGCCGGAATCACTTCCGTCATCAGATCTCCTTCCACGCCTGTTTCCACCGGTATCCAGTGAATCACTCCATCTCGTACTGCCTGCACATAATCCGCGCCTTCCTTCTGGATCAGCGCCGTGGCCGGCACACAGAGAGCGTTCTCCGACTCCGCCAGCACGATCTCCGCCCTGGCCGTAATCCCGGCAATCAGCCTGGTATTCTTATCCTTAATCCGAATTCTGGTAGGAACCACCCGCTCCGTAGAACCGCCGCTCTTCTCCTCGCCGGTCGGAGAAATAGATATGACTTCCCCTCCCACCGTCTCCCCTCCCAGAATATCGGCGCTGACGAGAACCTGCTGTCCCACAGCCACCTTTCCGATGGAATATTCACTGACCTGGATCTCCATCTCCAGCACATCCAGATTCTCAATAATAAAAAGAGGTTCATGGTTCTCGTTCGTCTGATCCGCGAACCGTCCTACCTTAGTATTGACGCGGATAACCGTCCCTGCGATAGGCGCCCTAATCTCCGCTCCCGCCAGCTCCTTCTGTTTCTTTTCATATTCAAATCTGGCCTTTTCCACCTGCAGCCGATAGGAATCCGGCGCCTCCGGCTGCCCGTCCGTTACTATGTAGGAATCCTTCTGCCGGCGCGCATCGTTCAGCGCGTTCTGCGCCGTCTCCAGATCCACCTGAGGTATGCTTCCCCCGTCAAACAATACCTTCATGCGGTTATAATTATTCTGTGCAGCCGCAAAATCCTGAAGGGCCTTTTCATATCCGTCCCGGGCCTCCCGACATTTTTCCTCATAGGTGGCTGCCGCCAGGTCATAATCATTCTTCGCCATATCCGCCTCCTTCCGAAGGTCCGTATCATCCAGCACGGCCAACACCTGTCCGGCCTCCACCCGGTCTCCCTCATCCACCATAAGCTTCAGAACCTCCGCGTGAAGATTGGATACCACGTCCACGCTGTCCGTTCCGGAAACGGGACCGCTGACCGACAACTTCTCCTGCACGAGAGTTCTTTCAGGCGCAATGACATGAACCGGCGGCGCCGCAGATTTTCCCGCCCCAAACACCCTGCTGACCAGAAAAATAACTGCCAGCAGAATCGCTCCTGTCATCAGAATCTTCTTTTTGCTCCCTGATATTTTCTTTATCTTCTCTTTCATATCCGATTCCCCTTTCTGTTGTTGTCCGGACCCTTTTCTATCTATAACGATAGCGGACGGAATTTTTCTTCATATTATCTGTATTAATCTTATTAATACAGTCTAGTACACATAAAATGATTTTGCAAGATATTTTTTACAATAATTGCAGTCCGCAGCCGGAATGTGATATACTCTAAGCAGGAAAAGGAGGGATTTTTCGTGAATCAGGCACTGCTGGAACAACTGGAGAGAATTACAGATGAGGAAAAGGCCATTCTGGACGGCAGCGGCGTTCAGAAGGAACTGTACACATCGCACAAAAATTTTACTATCGACAGCAAAAAACTGCTGACCAAAGGGCAGCTGATTCAGATTCGCCCCCATACCAGGTTCATCCGTTTCCCCAAGCACCGACATAATTATGTGGAGATGGTCTACATGTGCGCCGGTACCACCACCCATATCATCAATGATACGGAACGCATCATTCTCCGCGAAGGGGATCTTCTTTTTCTGAATCAGCACGCCACACAGGAGATTCTTCCGGCCCGACAACAGGACATTGCCGTTAATTTTATTATCCTTCCGGAGTTTTTCGACCGGATCCTTCCCGGCATGGAACGTGAAAATGTGCTACGGGACTTTCTGGTGGCCTCCCTGTCCCAGGATTCCTCCCTGTCCAGCTATCTGCATTTCCAGGCCAGGGACATTCTGCCGGTGCAGAATCTGATTGAAAATATGGTCTGGACACTGCTTTCCGGGAAATCCGGCACCAACACTCTGAATCAGACCACCTTCGGCCTTCTGTTCATGAATCTGTCCATGTTTGCCGAAACCATTAATCTGGACAGCCCCACCCAGCAGGAACAGAATCTGGTGTTTTCTGTTCTCCGCTACATAGAAACCCATTATAAAGACGGAACTCTGGCCGATGTTTCAGCCGAATTGAAACAGCCGGCTTACTATATAAGCCGGCTGCTGAAAAAACATACTCAATATAATTTTAAAGAACTGCTGCAGCAGAGGAAGCTTCAGCAGGCTCAATGGCTGCTGTCCCAGACCACGCTGCCCATCGAAGCCATCATCTGCTCCATCGGCTACGACAACAGCAGCTATTTCTACCGGAGATTTCGGGAAAAATACGGCTGCTCGCCCAGGGAATACCGCAAAAACAGTTCATGACCCCTTCTGTTTTTTTACCTTCCGGGTCTGCTCAATGGGTATCACTCCAATCCGGATAAAGACCGGATACAGGTAGCTGGCTCCAAAAGTTCCCAGCTTCTTGGGACCCGTAATGGGAGTCCCTTCCCTAAGAAGCTTTACCGCCATTTCAAAGGCCAGATCCACCGTCGCCCTGGTGATAGATTTATCCTTCCGGCTGACAAACATCTCATAGCCGCGGATACTGTAAGTATATCTAAGTTTCTTGGTGGTCTCAAAAGGATAATCCTGAAAGAGAATCAGCGTGTTCCACAAGAGAGTCTCACTCTGAGTCTCCTCCTTCTTTGCTCCCGCGCACTCCAGCTCAATCGCTTCCTGCAGCTGCCTGACAGCCTGCTGTCTGCGGTTTTCCAGAAGTCTGTTCCGCTCCTGAAGCCCATCCGTCTCCGGCAATTCCTGTCCGTTCATCCGGTTCCTCCTGCTATCCGGCTATAAAGCCGGCTTTATCTCAAATCTTCCGATTCCAAACATTGATATAAGTATACTAACAGGAAAATGAAAAATCAACCGGGCGACGGAATTATTCGACAAAATTCGTCGCAAGCGCAGAAAGACCGTATACCGGTTCAGCCCCGGCACACGGTCTTCCAATCACATCATTTTCCGGCATTACACATTGATTTCCGCCTTCAGTCCCAGCACCTCTTGGTTCTCATCCAGAATGGGCTGAACCACCTCCGCCAGGAATTCTTCCACCTGCTGAGGCGCGCGGCCTACGTATCTGGAAGGCTCCATGGTCTTCTGAAGCTCCTCCATGGAAAGGCCGAAGGCCGGATCCGCCGCGATCAGCTCCAGCAGGTTATTGTCAAGGCCCCGCTCCTTCACGTTGCGGCCCGCCTCCATGGACAGCTGACGGATCCTCTCATGAAGCTCCTGCCGGTCGCCGCCTGCCTTCACGGCATCCATCATGATATTCTCCGTGGCCATGAAAGGCAGCTCCGCCATGAAATGTTTCTCGATGACTTTGGGATACACCACCAGGCCGTCTACCACGTTCAGATACAGATCCAGGATTCCGTCAACCGCCAGAAATCCTTCCGGAATGCTGAGACGCTTGTTGGCCGAATCGTCCAGGGTCCGCTCAAACCACTGGGTGGACGCCACCAGCATGGGGTTCATCACATCGCTCATCACATAGTTGGACAGAGACGCGATCCGCTCGCTGCGCATGGGGTTCCGCTTGTAGGCCATGGCCGAGGAACCGATCTGATTTTTCTCAAAGG
>CANQBN010000025.1 GCA_947588855.1 uncultured Lachnospiraceae bacterium | reverse complement strand
CACGTTTTTGTCTGACTATTCTGAAAATGGGGTTTTTTTAATCATTTTTGGGGTTTTTGAAAAATTGTACTTATTTTCATACAATCCTTTACTTGACTACAGCGACATCATAACACTTTTCCGGCCTAATTTCAAGTTTTTTCTTCCATATTAACAATATTATATTTCAGTATACTATCAATGCCGTATTTATATCTCTATCAGCCATTCATATCCGCCAGACTCTTTGCGCCTGCGGACAAGCAGTCCCATTTCAACTTCCAGGCAATCAACTCCTGCGTTGTCATAGATACTTTCCAATTCCTTTTCTATTTTAGTAATCGCATTGTCAAGTCCCCTCTTTTGTTTCTTCATTTCCAATATCCTAGCCGCAAGCTCTTGCGCCTTTTTATGAATATTGATCTCACTAATGACCTTTTGTTCATTTTCCTTCGTCAGAGTTCGGCTTGTCGGCAAAGTAATATCTTCCTGCACATCATTTGAAAGGGATATGGCATGCAGAATCGGGGATGGATAACAATTCTTACTTCTTTTAAAATTACAGCTGCATCCGTATTCTGCCGTAATCTGTTTATACTGTTCCCGTAATTTCAAGCAGCTGATAGGCTTTTCTGGAATTTTCTGAATGAATCTTTCAGTAGTGTTATATTGATAATTTAATGTCATGGACATAACAGTATGAACAAATTGTTTTCCATCTTCTCCCACATGACCAAAAACATACAATATAGATAATCTCTCAAAATGAGTCAAATACCCTGTTTTGCTTGCCTTTTGGCACAGGTATCTCATCAGGTTACATTTTAACAATATCTCCATGATACTGGCAGGCAATTTCCCAAATGCCTCCAAGTCCATATCTACACTTTTGGTTTCTACAGATTCTCTCATTCCGGCATTTACTGCCAATACTTTTTTCATGGATGTCAAGGAAAACCGTGCCATACTATCCAAAAATGCATTAATATCTGTCACAATTTCCCCATTATCCGCATAAAAATAAGAAATCCTCCCAGATTTTATATGCATTCCAAACGGAATCTTTATGGCTTGTCCCAGCTTTTCCGGTCTGATTTTGGTCTTATTTGGGAAAAATTCATACGAAAGTCCCTCATAATCCAGCTTAGTCAGGCGTTCTTCCACCACATCACTGAACATATTCACATAACGCACGGGAATCCACTCTGTAAACAAGAGCCATACGTGATATCCCCTTCCCCCCGAGGCTTCCACATATCCTTCCATGCCAAAAGACCGATAAAGTTCAACGATCTGACCTGCAAAACGCAATGCTTTTTCCATATAACTTTTCAAAATTTGTTCTTCTCCGCTATACTGAAGAAGTATTTTTTTAGATACATCCACATCCACCACAAAATATTTCACAGTACCATTTGGACGCTGGATATAGGTACTAACAGTAATCCTGCCATTCAAATGATCCAATAGCGTTTGCTCTGTCAGGGGCATCGTCTGGAACTGTACTTCTCTTCTGCCATTATAGCCAATCGTATCCTGTCCATAGCATTCTTCCCTACCCACAAATAGTTTAACTAATTTCTGAACTGTTTTATGATCGAACTTTAATCTACAATCTTTCCTATCTTCTCCCGCCATACTGTCTGACAGGTTCCATTGATTCTCACGGGCATCCTCAGGAAACTTTTCCCCTCCTTTTCCCAAATCACCAAATAAATCATTACGCCTTTCACCATCTGCATCAGCAGGCATTCTTTCACCGCTTCCATCAAGCGAACCTTCCAACCGGCCTCCGTGATTCTCATTGACTAATGCCGCAAAAGACATCTTTTTCTCTTTTGCAGCGGTTGCCTTCTCCATCCAAAAAGAAGCCTTTTCATATTCCTGTAGATCTGTGTAAATCTGCATAAGTTCAATCATTACATCTGCTTCTTCGTCCACAGTAAGTTTCCTATACTGCACAAGAAGCTCCTGCAGGAAATTGTTGTCTATCAGGCCTGCTTTCTGGTTCTGAACGTCAGTTTCCTTCAATCTCCATATCTGGTAATACTGCTCATATTCCAAAAGCTCCATATCCCACCGTCCAATCCTTCTCCAGGATTTGGCAAGATACAACATGATATCTCGGTATATATTGACAATTATTTTCCTCTTTTCTATCAATTCTTCAAGATACTTATCCTGTCCGGCATAAAATAGGGCTATATACTCAAAAATAGAATCCAATGACCTTTTATCCCGAAAATACTGTTCCCAACCCCCGATTATTTCTATACATTTGACAATTTTTTCTTCAAAAGATATGTCAGCGGTCAGCCAAACGAACTCCAAGCGTCCGGATAAATTTTGTTTTGCTTTTGTAGGCACTGATTTCCCTTTCCCCGAAAAATGATATCCCAGGAAATCAACCCCTTCTGAAACAGACACACAGCAGGTTTTTTCTTCATTTAGCTGAAGTCCAAGTTGATTCAGCTGAAGAGAAATTTCTTTCAACAAAGCCATTAAATATTCTTTGTCTTCCCCTAAGATCAAGGCATCATCTGAATACGATTTTATGCACCAATGCGCCTTGCTCCTTAATATAAACAACGGCCATAACCCACCTCATTTCTGATAACTATTTTTAGATTCCTTCGGATTGATCCACCTGATATCACGGCTATACTCAGCAAAGTCAACTCCCTCCACTTTGCAGAATTCCTCAAAGAATCCTATGACAAAATTTTTAAACCTTTCATAATCATTTCTTCCAACCGGTCCAAGCCCATGGGCAAAAATAGAGTTATTCCTTAAAAATACCATGGCACGAATCTGCTTTAACTTGTTTAGCCCATTTTTATCTGCCCTACCCATAATAGGATCAGATAATGCCAATAGCAAAATAAAACCTTCCAACAAAGAGACCTGATCAGGAAGATAAGGAGCCGCACCCTGTCCAAAAATCTTGGACTTAATATTTGCGACCTTATTCTTTAATACTCCAATCTTTTCTTCCGGAGTACCCTCCGCGAATTCTGGGTGCTGTTCATAATCATACTTTAGATTAGAATAATTCATTTTAGATACATACAGATTATATACCGCAAGCCTCCTCTGCTCAATCATTTCCAACAGACGGTACAATAACAATGTGGCCATATCGTATTTTTCCTGCTCTTCACGGACCCTGGCATTTTGGTACATTGTAAACATTAAAGCTATAATCATATCTTTCGTGGTAAGAACATTCATATTGTTACGTTCTTTAATCAGTTCCGGGATCTTTTGCAGGTGGCTTAATATTTCTTCCTGTTTTTCCAAGGTTTCACTTAGATCCATCAACAGGAAAGCGCGGTGCAGGATCCTGTCACGCCTTAATTCTTCATTCAGTTTCTTCATGTATTCATAGGCCGAACAGAATTCCAAAGCGTCCCATTCCTCATAGGCCCTCGCCAACAGATAAACGAAATTCAATTGCTGGCGGATATTCGGATCAGGAATGCTTTCTTTCAGCTGCCCTAATCTTTCCTGGGCGCCCGCATAATTATGCTTCTCAAACAATGCATAGGCTTTTTCTATTTCCAGATCTCCAAACACTGCTAATGGATTCGTAACATAAAACAAGAGCTCGGATCCCGGGTTGGGTTTCCTGAAATCTGCCAGATAGTCATTGGATCCAACATAAACCAGCTGTACATCTATCATTGCCCCAGCCATTGCGGCAGCCGCTGACATGGCCTTTGTACCACCTGTAAAATCAATATACATCCTGGCCGGGCGGTTCCATTTCAGATAACACCTTTTAATCTCCTCATATATGTCTAGAGGATTAGTCTCGCTTACCCTGCTTTTTTCATATTGGGTTGGTTTCAGGTCACAATATTCTACAATCTTTCCAAGAACGGTTTCTGATTTGTCGGTATATAAGAAAAGGATTTTTCGAGGCTGAAAAAGCTTGATATTTAATATTATGGGTTCATAAGAAGTGCCAACCGAACTGACAAGGAAATCCACTTTTTCAAATACAGAATCTCGGTTACGTTCTATAAAATCTTCCTCAATCAATTCCATTAACTGGGTTTCATAGAACTCTTCAGCCAATTTTCTCTGCTCTATTGTCTTACGTTCCAATTGCATCCATTCTTGGGTCTTTTGTAATAAGTTTTGATTCATAAGCATTTACCTTTCCGGGGAGAATCCCCTTTGAATATTTCATACAATCCTTTACTTGACTACAGCGGCAACATAACGCTTTTCCAGTCTGATTTCAGGTTCTTCCTGTAATAAGATATCTGCCAAATCCAAAGCTGGTATTCTTCCCTACATGAATCAGCTCCCCCGCCAAAAGCAACAGCAAATTTTCCTCATTCACACAAGACAGGTGCATCCATCCCTTTATCCCTCGGAGGGTCATCCTGCTCCCCTGTCTATTGGAATAACGATTTACTTCTACTCCAACCGCCTCCTGACCCTCCAAAATCGGAAGTTCTTCAAAATCCGCCACATTCACATCGCTGGCAATCCCCTCAAAGCAATCCAACATATAGATCCTGCGTCTGACCGCCATAATCACAGCTTCCGCCTGAAATTCCTTAAGAAAATCACCGTGAAATTTTATCGTGGCAGGTGTTTGGAACGATAGTACAAGGGAATCCATTCCTTGAGGAAGCCTTTTCCTCCGCTCTTCCACATAATCCATCAGGGTCTTGACCCGGTAATTTTCCATATAGACAGAATTGGCATGCAGGATTTGCTGCCTGTCGGAATTAAGCACGGAGGCAATCTTAAAATGGGCGTGGTTCTTCCCCAGACCTTGCATTCCCAGGGCATGGAGGGCCTGCAAATATTGGTTAAAGTACACAATTGTTTTCCCAAATAGGAGCAGCTGGAAATCCAGCTTTTCCCCCCTTATGAACCTTTCCCTGTCATCCTCGCATTCCAGCACGTAGCCAATGCTGTCACCCGTGGTAATATAATCTGGTTTGTAGTCAAACTGAGAATACATGGTCCTTTGTACAATGCATTCTTTGATAAAATCACACTGGCTGCAATTCCGGTCCTTGATGCAATTGGCGCGCAGCAGCATTTCCCCCATGCCGCCGCGCAGGGCAGAGGCTTTGTCCCTGGGAAGAATCGCATCCCCTGGGAATTCCAAGGTAACATATAATTTCACATATCGAACCTGCAGGGATCTATATACTGTTTCTATTTTTCCTTTTTCCATCTGCAAAGCAATCTGCCCTTCCAATTGTTATTCCCCTCTTTCTTCCGCACGTATATGGCAGGTCAAAAGTCGGCCCCTAGTAACGGCCTCCACGGTTGCCCGTCCCCCCCTGGTAATTGCCTCCCCGGTTGTTCGGCCTCCCCTGGTTATTGCCTCCACGGTTGTTCGGCCTCCCCTGGTTATTGCCTCCCCGGTTGTTCGGTCCTCCCTGGTAATTGCCTCCCCGGTTGTTCGGTCTTCCCTGGTTATAACCTCCCTGGTTTCCATAACCCTGCTCCTCAAGGCTGACTTGGTATTTCTTCAAGGTTAAGTCCCTGGCAATAATGGCCGGCAAGACCGCATTAGGTCTTTGCTCACTCTGTGCCCTAAGACTGAAATTATGGGAAAACCATTGGTGGGAAGCCAATGCGTTCTCGTTAAACTGGTCTGACTTGCCGCGGTCTTCCTCAGATAGGAAGACACTGGGATATTCTACTTTCCCTTTTCCATCGCAAAAATGGAAGTCCGAAATATTCCTGAAAGCAGAAAGGGTATTTGTTTTACAAGGCCATGTCTCTACCGGCGGAATCTCCGAAGCGGCCTCATGAATGAAAGAATAGCTTCCACTTACACGGTCAAACTTCCGAAGGACAGCGTCAGAAATGGTAATTTTAATACTGCCAAATCCCAGAGGCTTTCCATGCCCAATCTTATGGCACAGGTTCCCGTCCTGCTCGTTTTCATTCAGCGTCAGCACCGCAGCCAACTGTCTTCTCTGGTCTTCCGTGATCCCATCAAAGTAAACCCGGAAAGAAAATTCAGCCCCTTCCTTCAGGGTATCAAAAGAAGCATTTAACTCCTTTTTGGGGACATTACCCCAGGAAGCTATATCCGGCATATGATGCCAATAATACTTCCGGCCCCTGATCTGTAAGCCATCGCTGTCATACCCTTCTATGTAATGGGGCTCCCTTAGGGGAATTTCTCCCATATAAAAGGGGAGGTAGGACATTTTCGGTCCTCCAAGGGGAGGGAAGCATACGTCCTCTTGCACATGGGAATCCACAAGGGAATCCTTGGGAGCCACATAGAGGGCGTCTGTAAACCGTACCCTGCTTCCCAGCCCTTCCCCTTCCACAGTCCCGAACAGGGAACAAGCCGGACACAGATTCTTCCTGCTGTCACATTTCTGATGGGACTTTTCTTTAGACACATCGTTCATTGTCCGGGTAAAAGCCTTACGCCCCAATGCGGCAAAAGACAGATACAGGCGTCCTCTTGCGCCCTCCCCCAGCTGGTAATAAACCGGGATCACCCCTTTTTCCTTGGCAGCTTCATAACCTCTATAACCTTTATGCCCATTTGTAGCGTTCTTAGGCTCCTCCCGATAAGCCTTTATCACTTCTTCCATCTTTGTAAAATCCGCGTCCGTAATGTCCCGCAGGGCAATCCCGTTTTTCTGGAAGATGCTTTGAAAATGCCTTCGGGGCGCTTTCTCCCCTACGCATAAATACCCAGGGACAAGCCCATCACGGGGCTGGATCTGAAAACTGCTGACGTATTTTCCAATTTCCCTGCCATTTTTTGAATATGCGCCGCCGCTAAGCCGATAGTATACTTGAGCCCCCGTCTTACTGGAAGGGAAGTCATTCTCGCTATATAATGCGACATTCCGCATGTCGGATTGGTGACGCGAGTCGTGATAGAATCTGCTGTCCACGACCACCAGATGCCTTTGCGCCCTATAAAGCTTCCAACCCTCACCCTCTTTGATCAACAGGCCGGGTTTAAAAGCTGTGGTACTGCGGTTCGTGATCGTCGTATCCTTCTGCATAGTGCCAAAACAGGAATCAGTTAAAGTCTCATAGGCGCTGCGGATCACGCCGCGTAGAGAGCTCCCAGGGATCACAGGGGTCTTTCCGTCAATGGTAAAGAACGGATAATGATAATGCCCTTCTACCTCGGCATCTTCCCTTTTCCTGCCAGTATCCGGGATTACCAGCGGCGTCCTGCAATAGATATGGCAGTCAAAATATCCCGTGCAGTCAGCTTCCCTTTGAACCGTTATATCAGAACGCGGGGTACTGTTGAGATTCACAGGCACGAAATTATAAGGATTGATAAACTGCTCTGTCGACAAGGTATATTGATACCTAGGCATTGTCTTCCCCCCTCTCTTCCTCTTCGAAATCCACCAGGCGCCAGTCCGCAATGCCGAGCTGACAGGCATCCTCCTCATATACAAGGTAATTTCTGATCCTGACCTTCACATCTCCATATTTTTCCAGAGGCAATTCATATCTCCCTCCCCCTGTCGAAACGGCAATTCCTAGGGAAGGATCTGATTTCTGCTCATCAATATCCAGATAATGGGTCTCATCCCAATATTCCGTAGAATCCTTTCCCAAGTCCAAGCCATCATCCCGGATCGTCCTACAATAAAAGGCCTGGGTTCCCAAGTCGCCACGGAACCACCTTGTCTCTTCCATCCTGTTAAACGCACGGATCTCCAAGGCTTTCCGGAATAATACCTCTCCCTCCGGCAATTCCTGTCCAATCCTGCGGACCGCAAAGCGATCGCTTAGCATGGCGACCACATACCCTTCCCCCATTTTAGAGAGGGTTTCCTGAAGGCTTTTCTGGAACTCATCATAAGTTGTTATTCTCATTCGGCCTCCTCCTTCCCCACAATTGCCGCAGCCAACGCAGAATAGTTTTTCTGTAGCCCGCCGGCATCCCAATTCTCAGGGCTCCAGTCCAGTCCCACGCCGTTTACTGATATTTTAACAATCTGAAAAAGTCCATGTCCAACCGAAGTCAGCCCTCCAATGGACAAAATCCCTTCCTGCAAATCGATAATGGCGGCAGCCAGGGTATTGGCAAATTCCCGTACGGCTTCCCTGTCAATCCCGGTAAAATCACAACGGATTTCCAACTGCGCCGTCCCATTATAATAGGTTTTCTCCGTATAAAGCGCTCCATTGATGGTGCCGCCCGTGAACCGGTCAATGGCATTTCGAGTAAAGGTGATCCACTTCCCGCCCTTAAGCACGCTTTCCGCGAAGGAAATGCGCGTCTTATGGCTGGCAGATTCATCTTTCTCTTTCACTGTGCCAAAAAATTCCTCTGTCAGAGCCTTGCCACGGGCAAAGTCAGGATTCAGCTTCTCCATCTGCGCCCGGAAAGCGCCTGCCCAAGAGGTTCCTGGAATGATTGGCACCCCATCCTGCCTCGTCATCTGCCGATAATCCGCTTCCCCCACATCAGTGCTATACTGCCTGATGGAGATTCCCCCGGTCTGCTTAAGATCCATCAGGATCCTTGTCTCAAGCTTCTGCTTTCTTGCGATCTTATACTGTCCATAGATTCCTGACAGCTTCTGTCTCATATCATCCCCATCGCAATGACTCAGGCACTGTGCAATTCCTTTTGACACAAAATCCGAATTCCATGCTTCCTCGTCATACATAAGGAAACCCAACCATTCCTGTAGGCCAGCCGTTTTCCTATACGTCCCTTGAAGGAGTTCTTTTTCCTTTTGGATAAGGTCGAAACTGCACCTGCGGATTTCCTTGACCTTTGTACGTCCATATCCCCGTCCGGTCTTAGCCCCCAGAAGGATCTTCCCCTCCTGCCAGGCACAGGCAATTTCATCCAGCACATGACCTTCCTGCTGCGCCTCCATGCTTTGTTCCAAATAGGTGATGAAGGTAACTCCCGGTTCCAACACCTGAAAATCAAACTTTGCCCCGTCCACGGCGACTTTATATTCATCCAAAGCCACCATATCCCGCACCACAACCTTACTTTCCTCCGGGTCAATCGGCACGGCATCATAAACCGAAACCCTGCTCTCCGTCAGCTGGTTCGCACCCATCCTGGCGGAATTTTTAATCCTCGCCATAGTAAGATCTTTCCCAAAATACCGATCAGCCGTGTCATCAGAAAACAGATCCCGGTATATGCCGGCAAGGGAAGAACCCGGAATATAAGGATATCCCCTGCCATCCAGCAGCAGGTCGCTGTCGCTTTCTTCGCTTTCCCCACAGCCAATGGAAATTGGGGAGACAAGTTCAAAAGTAATTTTATAATAATATTTATTCATCTTGGGTCCCCCTCTGTTTCTGGTTATACTTTTCCTGGATCAATATGCGCATCAGATAGTCGCTCCAGAGCTTCTTCATTTCCTCCTGGAAATTTGGTGCCCCCGTTCCCGATATCTTCTTATAAAGTCCGCCGATCTCTTTCATCCTTTCTACATTTGACGAATATTTCAGCTTGTCCTTGGATATCTTGAAGATCTTTCTTTCCACCACGCCATTTCGGACAATTTCTTCCACATCCCTCTGGCATATCATTTCATCCAAAATAGACTCCATCTTCTTCTTTAGTTCTTTCGTCTTAATCGAATCTATCCTTTCACAGAAGTCCTGGTATCTCTTATCAGGATCTGCGGGATAAGCATTCATGCTTTCGCTCAGCATCAACGTTATCCTTCCTAAGGCTGCCGGATTCGATATATTGATCTTCGCATTCACAGCCTGCTGCATCAGCTGATCTTTCGCCTCCTTTAAAAGGAGCCTGCTGCAAAGGTCTTCCGCTTTTTGGAGCTTTAAAGCCGGAACGGATTCTTTCTTTTCCTCCTCAATGGCGCAGTTTTGCCCATCATTCGCCAGCACGGCCAAACAACCGTACCCTTCCCCGATCCGTTCTCCGACATACAGATCCTGCCCCCGGACCACCAGCTCTTTGTCCAAAAGAAATTCAAAGGTACTGCCAGCCTTCACCGCAGGGACCGCCGGGCGCTTCAGGTTCCATTTCGTATAGTAACCTGTCAGGATTTTGCCTTCCAATTCGGAATAACAGTCTCCTCCATCCGGAACCTCCGCGATCTTCAGGGCGGATTTGATCATTTCCCGAACCTCTCCGCAGCGTACGGTATATCCCCTTTCATTCAGGAAAATCCCATCGCTTTTAAGCACCACAAGGATCCTTTCATGGGCGGGAATCTTTCTTGCATCGGATTCCAATTCCCTGACTTCAGGGCATCCCTCCAGGACGCAGGTTCCGTATTGGGAACTCCTGGATCTCCCAAAACGCAGTTTGTCCCCGTTTTCCAGTAAAATATCATATAGGGCCTGAATATCCTTGCCCTTGCCTGTTATGGTTCCGGCAAAGGTCTGCTGCTCCCTTATCGCTTCAAAAGCATACAATAAATCCCCTGATTCAGAGAACTGCCTGGCAGACTTCTTGGTATGATGATACACGATATCCGTTTCCACTTCTTTCAGGGATATTTTATCCTTTCCTCCCGCCACAAACTTTCCGTTAAGCCTCTTAGGCTGGTTCCCATTACCGGAAGCATAAGCCTCGTCTAATCCCAAAGCGGCGCAGTCCTGGGGACGGAATGGGACCTCCTTGCTCAGGTTCACATATTTCTTGGTCTTCTTCAGACATTTTATGTAGGCAGGCGCCGGGAAATAAGGAAGCCCTTTCGGATCCGCTGGATATAGGTTGCTGAATATTACGCCTCTTCTTAAAAAGATCCTTTCAAAATCCTCGCTTTCCGGATCCCCTCCCCTTTCCAGGTAAGCGCCCGCGAAGAAACCTAAGACGCTCTGTCCTGTAACGTACTTTTCCGTCTTATCATCTTGGACAGTCGTAATGACCAGAGGGGCCACATTCCGGACACGATAGGAAAGGACATAGTCTTTTTCTTCTGCAAAAGCCGGCTTCTTTTCCTCGAAATCCGGGAATTGCCGGATCCTTCCATCCTCCAGCTTACAGACAACGCTTCCTAAGCCACGGTTCCTGTTCATGCCGAGCTTACGCAAACCCTTGGCAAGGTTCCGCAGGGCCTCAATATCCGTTTCTTCCAGGCCTGATGTTTCCACATTTGCGTAAAAGCTCAGTTCCTGCCCCTTTTCCAAAGGGGAATAATGGTTCACGGTCCTGGTAAACCGCAGGGAATTGTCCTGGGCGACTCCACTGGGCAGTATCTTGGTCTGGGCCTTCACTGTGGTAAAAAGCTCCAGGATGCTTTGAGGAGTGACATACTTTTTATACTCCTTCTGCAGTCCATCCAGTTCCTGAAATAATTCCTGATAATCCTTTATATAAGCGTTGCCGATGAAAACACCCTTTGCCCTGTCGCTGCCTCCTTCATTAAATAATCTGGCAACGATTCCTTCATCCAGCCCGATCATTTCCGCGGTTTCCCTCAGACACCCCTTGATCCTTTTGGCGGGGATATAAGGCAATCCATTCTTATCATAACAAACGTCGCTGTCCACCACCCCTGCAAAGGAATAGCCCGACCCGGCGCAAAGGTCCGATTTCAGGGTAATTGTCAGATGATAGCCTTTATTGTCCATCCTTTTGGGTCCCCTCCTTTCTCTTCTGGTCAAACCACAGGTCATAAACAAGGACCATATCGTAAACCAGCCCCCGGATCTGGTCCGGATCCGTAAGCCTTCCTCCCAGGGTGAAATCAATCTTTTTGCCTGATTGATGGGCTATGATCCTGTTAAGCTCCTGTTCAAAATCAGCCTTGCCCCTACGTGCGCTGAAAAGCAGCTTTTTAATATTGCTTCTTCCCGATAATTCCAGCTGCCTGCGCATATCCTCCACAATATTCCCGGTTATGAGCTTTCCGTGGACCAACTTGTCCCCAGCCTCTCCCTGGCATCTGATCATCCAAGGACGGCTGATGGCATCTCCCATTTCCTCCTGTTCCCGGATATCTTCAAGGGATGTGCCGATGGCCCCCTGGCAATAATGGAAATCGATCAAAGACGCGTTCTGGATGTTCTCCCGCTTCATAAGCTGTTTTCCGCTTTCACAGCATTCCTCAGCGATCCGATAGGCATCCGCGTAGGGCGCATGGCTATGGAAGATCGCGATGCCTGCGCAGGATGTCCTGGGGGCATCCGCCGGTTCCCCCTCTGATAGCTTCTTTAAATATTCCACAGCAACGGCATACGCTGCCCTGGCATTACAGATAAAGGTAATCTCATCCCCTGCATAAATGGCGAAACGCCTCTTTTGATTGGGGAACTTTTCCAACACCGCATCTACATCTTTGATGCGGTTGTCAATATAATTCTCCTGTATATAGGAAGAAAATTCCCTTAACTTTCTTACACTGTCTTCATAAGACTTTGTGCCGGATCCCCCATCTTGCCGGGACGGGTTCAAGCACCGTTCCACCTGGGCGCCCATGTTATTGCCATCAATATAAATAACCGCCAGAAGGCTTTCCTCCCCTTTTTCCGTAATCATATCATCTAAGATCTTATCTCCAGCGATGATCCGATCCTCTCTCCGCTCCCTCATGACCTGCTCATATTTACGGTACTTCATCTTGCTCTCGTAACTTACCTTCAGCTCATGATTCCCAACCTTTTGTTTGGCAGAAAGGGGCAGGTAGCTGCGATAATCCACCTGGGTAAAGGGAAAGGTATTGACGGAATGCAGCATGCTCTCCTGCTGTTCATCCTTAGAATGTACCTCTGAATACAGTTGTGACCGGTCAGCCTGGTAATCGTCAAAATCAACTCCCTCGATATAAGAGGACAATACACGCAGGGAATAAGTCCCTTCCAGCACCTTGCGGAAAAACAGACGGTTCACTTTCCGATAACTATCGATATCCTGGTACAATACAAAGAAGTTGCCCCCTCCGTCATAAATGACTTCCCCTAAGTAGCCTTCCTCCAGATGCCTTTTGAAGCCCTCCCTTGTAAACTCCGTATTTCCGGCCGCCGCCTTATAATTATAAATGCCTTTTCGCGAACAGGCCTTTGCAGCCGGATACAGGTAATCCTCAAAGCAGTCCCTGATGATATAAGATGCCCCTATGATTTCTTTCATCTTATTGCTCTTATAAATGTAGTCCTGCTTTCCCCGGATATCATACATGGCCAATATGTATCGATTATCTTTCTTCTTTTTCTCGCTCATTTGACTCCTTAACTTTCCTCCTTCCTCTAAATACATTTGTTAAGCTTTCTTTTTATATTTTTCATACAATTCATTAATCCTATCCGACGTCACATTTCCATCCTGAATATCCTCTTCATAATAGCGAATAAAGCGTCTGGCATCATTCATCCATTTACTAAACGTGCTGAGGTTATTATTATTGAAAATGCGGGGATTATAGGAATCCGCAAAGGAAAAACCCTCTTTCAAAAGATTAAAATAAATCCCATATAATCGCCCAAGATCTTCAGGGTCCTCCTGGATTGCCGCCTGGCAATACTCGCGCTGAAAGATTCTCATGATGGCATCTTCTTCCACCGAAAGGAGCTCGTATATTTCCGGGTTCCCCGCAGGATAATCCTTGCCCGCTGGAGAAATCCATTTATAATAATCCTTATTGCCTACCCGGAGTTTTTCATACAAAGACCTCCTGATGCCATGGGGCGCTCCCGTCTTCACAGTGCCGCCATCCGATTCCGCTAATCCTTTCTCCTCTGTATCGAGTTCAACCAGTTTCAATTCCTTTAAAAGTTCCCTGGTTAGGTAACTACGCAAGATGAGCTTTCTGTCGACTTCCGTCATCTGCCTTCTGCTTGTTTGCTCCGTGAGGATCAAGAGCGGTTCAAACAGTCTGAGAATCTCAAAAAACCTTATGCTGGCTTCTTCATTCTCCTGCTCGTTTTTCCATTTGTTGATGCTGGGATCCTTCAATTTGTCAGGCCAATTCTGATCAGACCCATCCTCGTCAGACCCATCCTGGTTAGGCCTACCCACGTCGTCAATATACACTCGAGTCACCGGGACAAATGGTTTTTTGTGTTTTTTCTCTTTTCTATTATCAGTTATCTCTGTATTTTGATTGGTTGCCAGGGCACTCGCTTCTTCTCGAATTTCATTTATCTTAGCCGCTTCTTTAGCCGCTATCCAGAATGGATCTTCATTTTCCTTCCATGCGTTTCTTACAAGATGCCAACTACAACTATACATCCAAGAAGCAAATGTCCCCTTTTCAATATTATAAGTGCGGACGGCTTCACAAAAAGCCTCCATCCCCTCTAGCCCTCCCACAGTATAAGATGGGCTGCCTTTTTTCCTTCCGCTAATGCCATAGTCTTCCTCGACCTCGAGGCCTTTCTCAAACTTTCGTTCCAACTCAGATCCATCCAGGGAAACGCCACAACATTCCAACATATCATCCCGAAAGCTTTCGAATTCAGGCTGCTTGCGCAAGTAACGATACCGTTCCGCCTTGCCAAGCTTTACAATCTTTTCAAGGAGGGAAAGATATTTTTGTTGCAGACGCTCATTTTCTGCGTTTTTCTCCTTTTTCCGCTGCAGCTTTGCATCTTCTTTGGACAATCCATCGTTTTTCATGCCTTATCCCTCCAAAATATCACGGAAGAACTGCTCTGCATCTGCCATTTCCAGAGACTGGATCCGATCTACGATGCGGTTCAGGCGCAGGTTAAGGGTCAAATCATATAGCAGCCCTTCCTCCGGGTCGCTGCCGTCACGCCAGCGGATCTCGCCATAATACATTCCCTGAACCTTACAGTTTACTTTCAACTTTTCCAAGAAAATCAGGGCAAACGTTTCCAAGGTGGACATGACCTTTGTCCCAAAAGTGACACAGGCATATACGTCCGAATCATCGGAAACATTTTCCAAAATATCCAAGATCATCCGAATCCCATTATCCGTGGTCTGCTCCATCGGAACGGCAATCGTCTTCACCTGCTCCTTAGAAATCCCCAACTCTGCCAGTTCCTCCAGGAAGCGCTTATAGTTGTCTTCCACGGCAGGATTCTCCAGTTTCAGGACGATGACCTCATCTTTCCCATCGATGCTTTTCCCCATTTCCTGCTCTATGATAGGAATGATCGGAAATGCCGTTCTCCTTCTGCCCTCCATTTCAAAACCAATTGGCTCGTAAACCACTGAATATAACTTGCCCTTAATCTGGAGCGGTATACTTGTAATAAAAGTTCTCATAACATAAACCCCCTTTCTGATTTTTATTCAATCGTTTTAAAATCATTTTCAATGAATGTAATATTTTTTTTGATCAACTCTACTGCATTATTTATTTCCTTTTTGTCTATTTCACTGGGATGCGCTATGTTATTCCTTACTTTTCGTATGGCATCCATATCCGCCGTAAACTGGTACATCATCTTTCCCCATTCTTCAGCTACATTTTGACCTTTCCAAATTTCCGTCACCCTTTTCCCTTTTTTGATATTGACCGCTTCAAATGGGATCAAGAAACACATCAACTCATCCAGGTTTTGTTGTATGATCTGGAGAAATTCCTCATATTGTGGTTCCTTTGACACAGGATACGCCTTTACAATTTTATTCCATATTTCATTATGCCGCCCATGGTAAATTTGGTCAAGACCTTTTACCAGTTTTGCAAAACGTTGCCCGTAATATTGGTCGTAGGAACCATAAAACTTATTGCTATAAGTGCAGAAAAAGGGAAAGCCATATTTCATTAGCACACGGTCCGTCTTGTCAAACAGTTCTACATATTCTTCGAATTTCGCATTGGCACCGTCAGATGCCTTCTGCCCACTTCCCAACCTCTTATTTACATAGTCGAATACCTTAGCCCTTGTTTGACGCCTACTGTATCCATTATGGGAAAAACTCCACTGAAATTGCTTATAATAACGAAACCCCTTATCTTCCACCTGTTCAATACAGCTCGCCACATCTTCCTCCAGGCCTTGTTTCCAAATATTCCACACCTCACTTGGCGACTGTTGCAGATGATTGCGTAAAAGCCCAATAAAATCCCTTAACGCATCTTTCACGCCATGTACATGAGCCTCTTTACCAGGGGCGCCTGTATAGTATTGATAAGCGGCAAGCAACTCTGTCATGGCATTATCTGTCTTTGTAAATTTATTATTTTCCTTATAAAAATCATTGACTTCAATAAGGCCTTTTTGGTAAAGGAAAAGGATTCCCTGCTTGCGGAAATCAGTAATCGCTTCCTTCGCGAATTTCATATCTTTGGACTTCTCTAACAGCTTTTTTAAAGAAGCCAACATAGGGTCATTGCCAGGCTTCGCCTTTTGCGCGGCTTCCTGCTTACTGTTTTGGAACATGTTCTTCAGGATGGTGGAAGAAGATTTTTCCTCGTTTTTCTCAGCAAGTTTTGCCAGCTGTTCCGCGCTTTTCTGACCCTCTTCATACCGATAAGTCTCCTCTTTATCGGTCAATTCCTTTTGACATTCAATGAAATCCTTCACATCTTTCCGACTATCCTCGGAAAGCGTTTCATTTTTTTCCAATATTTCTTTCGCGCCGCTATAATCTCCTACTTCCACTCTGGTCTTCAACTCAAATTCCGCAAAAGCGTTATAGGTCGCCGTGCTGTCTTCTATCACTCCCTTGCCGTTTTGATCACGGGAAATGTTGGAATAAAATATCTTCTCTACACCAATCCCTCTCCCGGAAAGAATTCTACAAGCGAAAACCAACGCCATCGCAGAGTTTCGGACCCCTCCTGTAAAATCTACAAAAAGCCTGCCTTGGGTTTCCTTCTTTGTTGATTCCAAACGGCCCACCACCGTTTCAATGGCAGAGAATAAATCGTTATGGGAAGCGTTTTCTACCGGATCATAGGGGACTTCCATTAAAATATCCTTGGCCTCTTCCCCACTGATCCCATACTTCTCTATCAAGGTCTGAACGATCCGGCCGCTGTAATACTCATATGTAGTAATGCCGCCCACCGCCTCTATCGGCTGCCGCATGACTTCAGGAGTACATAACATGATTATTTTATCCAGTTTCTCATTTTGTTGCGCAAGCCAGTCGATCAAATATTTCGTAAGGGCTTCGTTCGTTTGAATCCCTTCATATTCCTTTTCCCATTGATTGACGCTATAAACGATTTTCTTAGAATAGCTTGTCATCAAGCTCATCATAAACAGCATATAATTCTTATGTTCTTTCAACCAAACCACCTCCTGTTATAAAGTCGATCTACCATCCATTATAAAAAATAGGATACTCGTATGCAAGAAATTTCTACAAAAACTTAAAAGAACCTTCTAAATCTCCTAAATTTAAAAACCACCTGTTTTCTGGTCTCATCATCCTGATATATTTCCTGCACCTCCCTCTCTGAAACAGCACCCAACACAACAAACTGCCTTCCATCCCTTACAGCGTTCCTGAAATAATCTACCATACGGTAAGTAAAAGTAAACTCCCCCTGGCAAAGAACCGCAGATGGCTCATTGCCTAATGCTGCCAGGATCCGTTCCCCCTCTTTCGCAGCTAAACGGTCCAGGTCTTCCTCTGTATCCAAGACAGAGATATCCGGGAATCTGAAATCCAGGATTTCCCCATATTGGCCCGCCGCCCTTTTTTGTTCCTGCGACCAATTATTTGATGGATGATTCGTATAATTAATAAACATATAGTATCCTTCCTCCCTCCTTAAATTAAGTTATTGTTTTTCAAAATAGAATCAATCCGTCCATATACCAAGGCCTCCTTTCTGAAAAGCTTATTTGTTTTCCCCTCATGAAATACTATGGTACTGCAAATTCGTTTTTTGCTTGAAAAATTATTTTTTTGTTTTATCGCTGATAGAATTGCAAACCGGCGACAGCTGCTATCTCATGAGGGACTATCTTAAAAAAGGAAAAACGATGGAAACCCAAGGGATAATTCTAAAAGCTAATTCATTTCTCCCTTCAATATATAATATGGAAATCTAAATTCGTTTTTTGCCGAAAATCCGAAATTTCTTTAAAAAACTGGTCAAAAAAATTTGTGGATACGCAAAATGAACTAAAAGTGCATTTTACCTATCCACAAATTAATTTTCCCCCGAAAAACAGTCTCTATACCGTATGGCTATGCGATAGCTCAAAGCCTCTCGGAGCTGGTACCTGAGAGGGTTAATGCCCTAAGTCGGGCTTACCACATTTCTACTCCTCTATAAAATAAACAAGAGCCGCGCAATTAAAAGTGTCAATGCCCTAAATCGGGCTTACCTCATTTCTACAAACAAAAAGATGAAAAGACGCATTATTGGAGTAGTGTGTCAATGCCCTAAATCGGGCTTACCCCATTTCTACCCAAACTCACATTTTGGGAACGAACGCCATTAAATGGGTGTGTCAATGCCCTAAATCGGGCTTACCCCATTTCTACTCCATCCTCGAAGAACTCCTCCATAAAGAGGAGGTGTGTCAATGCCCTAAATCGGGCTTACCCCATTTCTACGAATCTGATCGAAATCTCAAAGAATGTTGTAATCAAGGGTGTCAATGCCCTAAATCGGGCTTACCCCATTTCTACGATATCAAGAATGACAGATTAGCAGGTATCCTTACTGGTGTCAATGCCCTAAATCGGGCTTACCCCATTTCTACGGTGCCTCTCTGGAGACCGCATGAATAAAGGGTTTCTGGACACTTTTCTGCACGTTTTTGTCTGACTATTCTGAAAATGGGGTATTTTTAATCCTATTTTGGGTTTTTGAAAAATTGTACTAATTTCCATACAATCCTTTACTTGACCACAGCGATATCATAACATTTTTCTGATCGGATTGCAAGCTATTCTTATTTTATTTTAAGAGCATTCCTATTGTTTTAATTTTACTTTTTTATGATACGTTTATATCAGATCGTGCCATCCAAGGCAATATCGAGATACCTCTGGATACAAAACACGCAAATGTCCTTAAGCCATTTGCTCCTACCACGTCAAATAAATATATGAAATACATCCCCTATTGGGGATGACCTGATTTGCCCGTCATTTGCCATCATGGCAACAAACTGGAATGAAAGGGAAAGCCCGGGGGCTGCCCGGGCTTAATGTTCCATCATGTTTTCAATAAAGATGCCATATCCTCTCTCTGGATTGTTGACGAGGACGTGGGTTACGGCGCCGGCGAACTTGCCATCCTGGAGGATGGGCGCGCCGCTCATCCCCTGGACGATCCCGCCGGTTATGGCTAACAGGTCCGGGTCGGTCACGCGAAGTTCAATGCCGCGGTTTAGGTTGTCGTGGTCTAAGTGGAGGGCGGTGATTTCGATGTCGTAATATTTTGGCTCGTCTTCCACCATGCAGAGGATCTGGGCGGGACCCAGCTTGATCTCCTGCTTAAGGGCGATGGGCAGCGGGGCGGCGTCGGCAAGGTCCAGGGCATCCTGATCACATTTGCCGAAAATCCCCTGGGCGCTGTTGTCGGTGATGGTGCCTAGGACGCGGTCAGGGGAATAGATGATCATGCCGGTCATTTCGCCCGGCTCGCCGCTTTCCCCCTTTTTAATGGAAATGATTTCCGTCTGATATAAGGTGCCATCGTCCGTGTTCATCAGGGTGCTGGTGTCCACGTCATTGATGCCGTGCCCTAAAGCGCCGAAGCATCCTTTGCCGTCCAGGTAGGTCATGGTCCCTACGCCCTGGGCATTATCGCGGATCCAGGCCCCAATCTTGTACCCTCCGCCAGCGCTTTGCCTCGGCAGGACTTTCAGGTCCATTTCCTGCCCATTCCGGTCCACGGTAAGCACGATTTCCGAACCGCCGCTTTCGTTGACTCGTTCCATGAAATCATCTTTGTCCGAGACTTCTTCCCCGTTCAGCGCAAGGATGTAATCTCCTGATTTTAAAATGAATTTTGCGGGGGAATAGGTGACGCCCTCCGGTCCTTCGAATTCGCCTACGCCAACGACGAGGATCCCTTTCGTCTTGACATAGATGCCGATGGGGATGCCGACAGGAATCAGCTCCTGGTCCTCGATAACCTCGATCCCCACTTTTTTAAATGGAAAGAAACCGAACAGCTTGACCTGCATCTGGTAACTGTCCGTTTCCGCAGCCTTGACCGTGACCGGACGGTCCAGGTCGATGGTGACGGCACCCTTTGGTATGTTAGATTCCCCTTGCTCACTGACGCTTACCACATCAGCGCTTAAGGGGACGCCTAGATCCAACGATTGTTCCACGCCGGCGCGGAAGCGCAGGATGGACGGTATCTGTTGGTAGATTTGATAATATGCCAGACCTGCCAGGAGCGCCAGGCAGGCGATGATCATGGCGCAAAGGCTGATTCGATAAATTTTGCGCCGTTTCTTTTGCAGCTTCCAATTTATAAGCAGGTTGGCCACGTCCCGTCCTGCCTGTTCCTTGACCTCATTTTCCATCGGATCTTCCCACTTCCCTTTCGCCGCCATGCGGCCGGCAGATGACGCATGTCACGCTGGCGGGCGGCTCCATGTCCCGCCGCCATGCGGCTGGCGTCCAACTTTCACCCTCATGCGGCTTGCTGGTGTTTAGTATGTGAGGATTTTCCGATTTTAGACTGAAAACAACTGGAAATCACATCAAAAAGATTTTGTTTTTTTATGGGTCAGGGCTTGTTCCTTCATTTCCCGGGCGTTGGTCAAGGCTGCCTCGGTCAAGGCGTCGCTGCCCAACAGCCTCGCTAATTCCTGCAGGCTTGCCTGGGCGTCCATCAGGCGGATGTCCGTAATCGTGCCGTCGTCGGTACTGCTTTTCTCGATAACGAAATGTCGGTCCGCCATGGCGGCGATCTGGGGCAGGTGGGTGATGCAGATGACTTGATGGGCTTTCGCCACCGTATCCAGCTGTTCGGACACTTTCCAGGCGGTCCTGCCGCTGATGCCCGTGTCGATTTCATCAAATATCAAGGTATCAATGGAATCCCTGCCGGCCAGCACCGTCTTGATGGCCAGCATGACGCGCGACAGCTCGCCGCCGCTGGCGATCTGGACCAGGGGCCTTAAATCCTCCCCCGGATTCGTGGAGATCAAAAATTCCACATCGTCATAGCCATTCGCCGTGACCGTCTGTCCGGGACGGACGGCGATCTCAAATTCCACGCTCAGGAAATTCAAATGGACCAGGGCTTCCACCAGCCGGACGGTCAGTTCCCGGGCATTTTGCGTCCGTATGCCGGACAGCTCCCCGCAAGCGTCCCACAGCTCTTTCTCTTTTTCAGACAACTCTTTTGTGAGGCCCTGCATATAACTGTCATAATCCTCAAGCTTCTTAAGCCTCTGGCGGCGTCCCTCGCCATATTGTAAAACATCTTCTATGGTCTTGCCATATTTTCCTTTCAGACGGTTGATCTCATTGAGCCGCTCCTCCACCTCCCTAAAGTCCTCTTCATCGAACTCACAATCGGCAAGGTAAGCCGCCACGTCCCGGTTGTAATCCGCCAACAGGCTGTCGATCTCGCTAAGCTGCTCTTCCAGCTGGGCAAGCTCTTCATCGTACATGGTGATGCTTTGCAGGGCGCGCAAGGCATGGCTTAAGGCGTCCCCCGCCCCTTGGGGGGAGTCGCTTCCGGACAGGGCATAGCTTTCCGCCAGGTTCTCCGTGATCTTCCTGCTGTTGGACATTTTGCGGTACCTGGCCTCCAGCTCCTCGTCCTCTCCCTCTTTCAGGTGGGCGTCCTCGATTTCCTGGCACTCATACTGGGCCATGGCCTGTTCCCGGGCTTTCGCCTCCTCGTCCATGGATTCCTCTTCGATGGCCTGGCGGAGCTTTTTGCATTGATGATAGAGCCTCGACACTTTCCCGGCGGACCTTTGATAGGCCTCCCCGCTGTACGCATCCAGGATTTCCAGGTGCTTCTTCTTGTGCAGCAGGGATTGGTGCTCATGCTGCCCATGGATATCGATCAACAGCTCCGCCAGCTCCTTCACCTGCTTGGCGGTGACAGTCTCCCCATTGATCTTACACACGCTCCTGCCGGGCATAAGCCTCCGGCTTAGGATCACCGTCCCATCCTCTTCCTGGGCCAGGTCCATCTGCTGAAGCTTCTCGAAGACTTTCTCGTCCTCCACCTGGAACACCAATTCCACCAGGGCATACTGCGCCCCCTTGCGCAGCATCTCTTTCTCAAATTTCCCGCCCAGGGCAAGGTTGACCGAACCGATCAACACGGATTTCCCCGCGCCGGTCTCCCCGGTCAGGATATTTAAGCCCGGACCGAATTCCAACTCCGCTTCTTCGATCAGGGCCAGGTTTTTCACATGTAAACTTTGTAACATCGTCCCTCCTCATTTTCCTCGGCCTTTGCCGCCAACGCGATGTATCCTAACCATCCAATATGCCGCCCCATACGCGATGCAGCCTAGCCTTCCAACACGTCGCCCCAAGCGCGATGCGCCCTAGCCTTCCAGCATGCCGCCCAGTTTCTTCATCAGCCTGGCGGCTTCTTCCACCGTGCGGACCGCGGCCATGATCGTGTCGTCCCCCGCGATGCAGCCAACGATTTCCGGGAAATTCAGTTCATCCAAAGCGGCGGCCACGGCCATCGCCATGCCGGACACCGTCTTGATGACCAGGAAGTTCTG
>CANQBN010000024.1 GCA_947588855.1 uncultured Lachnospiraceae bacterium | reverse complement strand
TAGCACCGTATTTGGAGCGTGCCTGCTTTCGGTTAGCCACTCCTGCGGTATCCAGAGTTCCTCTGATGATGTGGTATCTTGTACCAGGCAGATCCTTAACACGGCCGCCACGGATCAGAACAACGCTGTGTTCCTGAAGATTGTGGCCTTCGCCGGGAATATAGCTGGTAACCTCAATACCATTGGAAAGACGTACACGGGCAATCTTTCTCAGAGCAGAATTCGGCTTCTTCGGTGTAGCAGTCTTAACAGATGTACACACGCCTCTCTTCTGAGGAGAAGATATATCCGTAGCGCGCTTCTGCAGGGAATTGTAACCTTTCTGCAGCGCCGGAGCTGTAGACTTCTTCGTGGAAGTCTGTCTTCCCTTTCTCACTAACTGGTTAAATGTTGGCATTCGTTTTCACCTCCTGTGATATTGTCTGTGGTTGCTGTGTTTCAGCTTTTAGTGCGCAAAAATACAACATAACGCAAATCCGCGCACGCCTACACATTATAAACAGATTTCCGTAATCTGTCAAGGGATTTTTGCATACAGCAGCGGCTTTCACTGTCTTTTCCTGCCAACGATTACCGCAAATATTTACGCGTAACTGTGTATGCTGGGTATCAGTGTATTCACTCCCACATAGGTAAACAGAACACATATAAATCCGATCACTGCAAAAACGGCCGCTTTTTTCCCTCGCCAGCCCCGGTTCAGACGCAGATGCAGGTACAGAGCATAAGTGATCCATGTAACCAGAGACCATGTCTCCTTAGGGTCCCAGGACCAGTAGCTTCCCCAGGCCCGCTCCGCCCAGATGGCGCCGCTTATGATCACAAACGTCAAAAACAAAAATCCCAACGACACCGCCCGGTAACTGATGATATCCAGCTTGGCGTCCTCCGGCACATGCCGGCTCCAGAAAGGCTGAGCCTCACGCCCCTGCCGCAGCAGAAACATAAGCGATACCGCGAAGGATACGCCAAAAGCCCCATAGGAGATGATGGCGGTGGACACATGGATTCCCAGCCAGCTGCTTCGAAGCGCCGGCATCAGCTCCCTCACCTCCCGGCTTTGCATGGCCGCATAGCCGATGACCAAAAAGATAACCGGCGTCACAAAGGTTCCCAGAGCCTGGAAGTGGTATTTGTGGACAAATACCAGGAAGCACAGGCAGATGCCCCAGGCAAAACTGGTGGCAAACTCATATTGATTTGTCAGAGGAAGCCGCCCGGCGCCTATGCCCCGGACAATCAAAGCTGCAGTGTGCAGTACAAAAGCTGCAGTGATCACGATTCCCGCGATCTGCGCCGCCTTCTCCTTCTTCATGGCAAAAAACACAAAATATAATACCATGGACGCCAGATACAGAACCATAGCCGCCGTAAATAATATGTTTTCGATTGCAAGAAACTGATTTCCGCTCATTATGTTCTCCCCTTTCCATCTTCGTTTCCCAGCCTTGCCAGCTCCTCCAGAAAATAAGCCCCGGATTTTTTACTTTTTCCTGCCAGACCCCAGGTCCCGTCGCTTTGCTTTACGGCCCAGACCTCTTCCGGCGTCAGATAGAACGCCAGAATCAGCGATACCATCACCAGAAGACCGCCCAGGGCCGCCAGCCAGGTAAACGGATCCCTTTTCACCTGAATCAATGTATAGGGCTGCGGATTCTTAAAAATAATTCCATAGTCCTCCACCGTGATCATTTCATCACCGGTCAGCACATTCATTCCGACAATCTGGTCGTGATAATAAATTGTATAAAGATAGCCCGGATTGTTCAGGGCGGAAGACGCCGTCATGGGCATGCCATCAGTCCCCTTTACATAGTCCGGATAAAAGGCGTTAAATGCAACCGCCAATCCTTCCATATCTTCAATCAGGGCATATTCTCCGGCACAGAGAGTTCCCTCCTGCAGCTTCTCCTGTCCCTTCCACACCTCTACATCGGCTGCCCAGCCTGTGGAATTCTGATAAAATTTCATTCCGTACAAAGAAAGAGGATGATTCACACTGGCCGTTCCGCTCAAAGATGTTTCCGTTTCTTCTGTCCCGCCGGCGTCATGACCGTCCGGCAGCCCACTGTCCTGCTTTGTCACAGTCATGACCGTCTCATACTGTTCAACAGTCTCATCATCTCTCAGCTTAATCTGGAAGTCATCAATCCGAAGCTGATAACCCGTATCTCCAATCGCTCTGGTCTGCCCCGGCACGCCGTAGACAGTATAACTGGCCTGAAACATCTGTCCCAGTCCAAAACCCGCAATAATAACCAGCATTCCTACATGGCACAGCCAGGCTCCCCAGATACCCGCTCGGTTTCTGACCGCATAGCAGGTCTCAAATGTATCTGTGACCGACTGTGCTTTGCCTTTCTGCACGGTTCGGAATCCCAGTCTGCGGAAAATTTCTTCCGGATCGTCTTTCACTATGGCCGCAGGTGTTCCATCCCACTCAGCCAGCCTTCTGGTAACGGTAAACCCCTCTTTCATCCGGCGCAGCAGGGCCGGGAAACGAATGATATTACAGAACAGAAGATTTACACACAGAAACAGCGTTAACCCCACAAACCACCAGCAATGAAACACATCATCGAGGCCAAAGAAAAGAATCGCCCCGGCAATCGTCTCCGAATATGCGGTTGTATAATAAGTCAGGCCCTCTCCCTGGGGAACCAGGCTTCCTGCCGTACACGCCGCTGCCAGAATCAGAAGCAGTATAACGGCACATTTCATCGAGCATAAAAACCGGCCGATTTTCTTCAGCCGCTCCATAGGTATACCTCCTTAAAATAAGGGCCGGGAAAACCCGGCCCTCTCACTCGTCCAGTCTTAAAATTCCTATACTCCTAAAAGCCCCATAGCCTCGGCAACCAATTCCTCAGATTTATCCAGGCACTTCCTTGCCAGAGTGGAATTATGAGCACCTTCGCTGTTCTCCACATAGCAGAAATCCCAATACCACTGGGCGTCACGGTACAGAGACCGAACGGCGTTCAGTTCATCCTCAGACATGGTTCCTGCCGCCACTTCCGCTGCCAGGGCATCCTTAAGCTCCGCCAGCTTTCCGCCGACTTCCGCCTCCCGGGCTGTGATTTCATCCTGAATCGTCTTAACTTTGGCCGCCATATCTTCATCTCCATGGCACTCCGCGCAGGTATCCAAAATCGCCTGATTCGCCAGCGGGCTCTCCCACTTATGGCTGGTGTAGGTGGTCCTTCCTTCGGTCACCACGGCCATGTGACAGTCCGCGCAGTTCATACCGAATCCAACATGAGCGCTGCCGGCTCCCAGATAGGTCTCAAATTCCGGGTGCTGAGCCTTCAGCATTCCGGTTCCAGTACTCTCCTGAGTCCAGTCCGAAAATCCCATCCCATTGTAATATGCCAGAATTGCCTCCGGGTCCATGGCCGCTACGCTGTCATAGGGCATCATGGTCTCCTTGGTCTCCGGATCAAAATAATATTCAATATGGCACTGGCCGCAGGACAAGGTCGCCGGATCAATCTGATCCATCTCGGAGCCAAGGGCATTGGTCACATAGGAATGAGTAACTACCAGCTGTCCTCCATTGCCCGCCTGATTCTCATGGCAGTTATAGCAGCTGACATTCTCCACCATCTGGGCATGGGTCTCAGCGAAATCCAGCTTATATGCTTCCACGCCCATGTCATTAACCAGCTTGGTGTAATCCGGCGTCTTGCAGGTCAGGCAGTTGGCCAGGGGATGAGGTCTCTCTGTCTCCGCTACATCCTCCAGCGTGTATGTATGGGCAACCGCGCTGGTATAATCCTTGGCAAACCCGAACCCTTCATAAAGAGACACAATATACGGATCCTGTTCCGTGTAAGCAATCCGGTAATTATTATCATCATTGGCACGGTAAGATGCCACGATCTCCGGATAAACACTCTCCCACTCATCAGCAGTAATCACGCCATTCTCCCGTGACGTAGCAGGAGCCTCCACCTGCTTATACACAATCAGTCCCGACGGCGCAGGAATCAGAGACGCCACAATCTGCTGGAGCGGACCTGCAACAGCTATCAGTATAACCGCCGCAACAGTCATAACGATCAGTCCCTTAAGGTTCTGTTTCTTAAAATCCCCGCTCATATATCCATCCTCCGCTGCAATAACAATATAATGCGACTATTTATATAGTAATTCTACATAACATATTCTGCAAAGTCAACAAAAAAAGAATTCCGCACGTAAAATTTGCGGAACTCCCGCAGGCAGATATTTCTTTAAATATCAACCTTGCCTTTCTTATGACAGACCCCGGCCGACGAACATCCGCTGCAGCCGGTGCACCCACCGCAGGCCGCCTTTCCCTTCTTCAAGTCTTTCGCCTTTTTTACAATTATCAACGCGGCGGCGCCAAATATTAAAATGACAATAAGATAATCTATCATCCGTTGGATTCTCCTTTTCTCAGAACATATGCTGATTGTATATGCATATTATAAGGCACGGCTACGCCATTGTCAAGAATTTTGAGAATGAATTTCATTTTTATAAACAGGGCAAAAGGGCTGCTGCAGAATACTGAAATACATATTCTACAGCAGCCCCTTCAAAATCACTCTGGGCAAAATCATTCTTCCTCAGTCTCATCGATATCAAGCACTTCTTCCGCCTCTTCCGGCATCTCCTCCATCGGCTGATTCTCCTCTTCAGTCTTAGGCTCTTCATCCTCGCTGAAGCTGATCTCATCAGTCTCATGAATATCGGTGCTTAACGCGACAGAACGATAACGCTTCATACCGGTGCCGGCCGGAATCGGCTTGCCGATCAGTACATTTTCCTTCAGGCCGATCAGATGGTCAACTTTACCGTTGATAGCCGCCTCAGTCAAAACCTTGGTAGTTTCCTGGAAGGACGCAGCCGACAGGAAAGAATCCGTAGCCAGCGCCGCCTTGGTAATTCCAAGCATAACCTGTTTTCCAACGGCAAGCTTCTTGCCCTCTGCTGCCAGCTTCTCATTCAGATCTTCATAGTCCAGAACATCCATGGATACACCCGGAAGCAGATCGCTGTCTCCGCTCTCTTCCACGCGAATCTTTTTAAGCATCTGTCGGACAATCACCTCAATATGCTTATCATTGATTTCAACGCCCTGCAGACGGTAAACCTTCTGTACTTCACGGATCATGTAATCCTGCACTGCCCGAACGCCTTTCACCTTCAGGATATCATGAGGATTGACGCTTCCTTCCGTCAGCTCATCACCCGCCTCAATCAACTGGCCCTCCTTCACATGAAGATTGGAGCCATAAGGAATCAGGTATGTCTTGGAATTCCCGGTCTCAATATCCGTAACCATGACCTCCTTCTTCTTCTTGGAATCCTTAATAGCCACGATTCCGGGAATATCACTGATAATAGCTAAGCCCTTGGGCTTTCTGGCCTCAAACAGCTCCTCAACACGGGGAAGACCCTGTGTAATATCGCCGCCGGCCACACCGCCTGTATGGAACGTACGCATGGTCAGCTGCGTGCCGGGCTCACCAATCGACTGCGCGGCAATAATACCTACCGCCTCGCCAACCTGAACCATCTGTCCGGTAGCCATATTGGCACCGTAGCACTTGGAGCAGATGCCGATGTGAGACTTACAGGTCAGGACCGTACGAATCTTTACGCTGTCGCGTCCGGTCTTCTGAAGCACCTTTATGACAGCCGCCGCCCTTGCGGGGGTACACATATGATTGGCCTTCACCACAACCTCTCCTGTATCCGGATCCGTAATGGTCTCGGCAATATATCTTCCTGTCAGTCTCTCCTGAAGCGTCTCGATCGTCTCTTCGCCGTTCATGAAGGCTTTAATTTCCATATATGGAATATCCTTGCCCTCACAGCAGTCCACCTCGCGGATGATCAAATCCTGCGATACATCTACCAGACGTCTGGTCAGATAACCTGAGTCCGCAGTACGGAGCGCCGTATCGGACAGACCCTTGCGGGCGCCATGGGCAGATATAAAATACTCCAGAACATCCAGACCCTCACGGAAATTGGACTTAATAGGCAATTCAATCGTATGTCCTGTCATATCTGCCATCAGTCCGCGCATGCCGGCCAGCTGTTTGATCTGCTTATCAGAACCACGGGCGCCGGAGTCCGCCATCATAAAAATGTTATTGTAAGGATCCAAACCGGACAACAGATCATGTGTCAGCTGCTCATCCGTCTTTTTCCACGTTTCAATGACTTCTTTGTAACGTCCCTCTTCATCCACCAGGCCGCGGCTGTAGTTCCTGGCGATCTTGTCTACCGTAGCCTGGGCCTCGGCCAGCAGTCTCGGCTTACTCTCCGGAACGGTCATATCGGAAATCGACACCGTCATTGCCGCTTTGGTAGAATACTTATAGCCTATCGCCTTGATATCATCCAGAGTCTCAGCCGTCTGGCTTGCTCCGTGTACATTAATGACTTTCTCAAGAATCTGCTTGCACTGCTTCTTGCCTACAAGGAAATCAATCTCAAGCTTCAGCTCATTGCCCGGAATGCTTCTGTCCACAAATCCCAAATCCTGCGGAATAATCTCATTAAAAATGAAACGGCCTACGGTAGACTCGATAATTCCGCTCTTCACTTCTCCATCCGGCATCGTCTTCTGCACTCTGACTTTAACTTTGGAATGCAGAGTGACCGCGCCGTTTTCATAAGCCAGAATCGCCTCATTGGGACTCTTGAAAATCATACCTTCGCCCTTAACGCCGGGTCTTTCCTGAGTCAGATAATAGATTCCCAAAACCATATCCTGGGAGGGAACCGCAACAGGTCCGCCGTCTGACGGCTTAAGCAGGTTGTTGGGTGACAAAAGCAGGAACCGGCATTCTGCCTGCGCTTCCACTGAAAGCGGAAGATGGACCGCCATCTGGTCTCCATCAAAGTCAGCGTTGAAAGCGGTACATACCAACGGATGCAGCTTAATAGCCTTGCCCTCTACCAGAATCGGTTCAAATGCCTGAATACCCAGTCTGTGCAGAGTAGGCGCGCGGTTTAGCATAACCGGATGCTCCTTGATAACATCGTCAAGCACATCCCAGACCTCCGGCTGAAGGCGCTCCACCATCTTCTTGGCATTTTTGATATTGTGCGCGGTTCCGTTGGCCACAAGCTCTTTCATGACGAAGGGCTTGAACAGCTCAATAGCCATCTCCTTAGGCAGGCCGCACTGATAAATCTTCAGCTCAGGACCAACCACGATAACGGAACGGCCGGAATAATCCACACGCTTACCCAGCAGGTTCTGACGGAATCGTCCCTGTTTGCCCTTCAGCATATCGGAAATCGATTTGAGAGCCCTGTTGCCCGGCCCAGTTACAGGACGGCCTCTTCTGCCGTTATCGATCAGCGCATCTACCGCCTCCTGCAGCATACGCTTCTCATTGCGGACAATGATATCCGGCGCGCCTAACTCCAGAAGTCTGGCAAGACGGTTATTACGGTTAATAATTCTTCTGTACAGATCATTTAAATCGGATGTGGCAAAACGGCCGCCATCCAGCTGCACCATAGGACGGATATCCGGGGGGATCACCGGAATCACATTCATGATCATCCATTCCGGTTTATTGCCCGAATTGCGGAATGCCTCTACCACTTCCAATCTTTTAATGATTCTTGCTCTTTTCTGGCCGGTGGCGTCCTTCAGCTCCTTGCGCAGTTCCTCGGAATCCTTCTCAAGATCGATGGCCTTCAAAAGCTCCTGAATCGCCTCGGCACCCATTCCCACGCGGAACGCTCCAAGACCATATTTCTCCAGTTCTTCCCGGTACTCTTTCTCAGACAGCACCTGTTTATACTGAAGATGGGTCTCTCCGGCATCCAGTACGATATAAGAAGCAAAATACAGTACCTTCTCCAGCACCCTGGGCGACAGATCCAGAATGAGTCCCATACGGCTGGGAATTCCCTTAAAATACCAGATATGCGATACGGGAGCGGCCAGCGCGATATGTCCAGTACGCTCACGGCGGACACTGGCTTTGGTGACCTCTACTCCGCAGCGGTCACAGATAACCCCCTTATACCTAATCTTTTTATATTTGCCGCAGTGGCACTCCCAGTCCTTGCTGGGCCCGAAAATGCGCTCACAGAACAGGCCGTCTTTCTCAGGCTTCAGAGTCCGGTAGTTGATGGTCTCCGGTTTCTTAACCTCTCCATGGGACCATTCCAGAATCTTCTCCGGAGAAGCCAAGCCAATCTTTATGGCATCGAATGTCATGGGCTGATAAGTTTCATTCGTTTCAGGCATGAATGATACTCCCTTCTATATATTCTTTCCGCAGCGCTTCCCGCTGCATGTCTCAGATATATGTCGAAACGGCAGATTAGTTCTCCTCAGGGAAGTCGCCGTCTCCAGGTTCCAGATCCTCGTAAGAATCATCCTCGTCCTCATAGTCATCTTCATCGACATCTACCAGTTCTCCGTCCTGGAACTCCTGGGACTGATAACCGTAGTTCTCATAAGATTCATCACGGCCATAGGATCTGTCTCCTTCAATGATAGCTCTCAGATCTGTGTCGCCGTAATCCATGCTCTCAGTCAGCTCTACCTCTGTGTTATCATCCCGCAGCACTTTCACATCCAGCCCCAGGGACTGCAGCTCCTTCAGCAGCACCTTGAAGGATTCCGGAATGCCGGCCTCAGGAATATTCTCACCTTTAATAATCGCTTCATAAGTCTTCACACGGCCTACCACGTCATCCGACTTTACGGTCAGAATCTCCTGAAGAGTATAGGAAGCGCCATAGGCCTCCAGAGCCCACACCTCCATCTCTCCGAAACGCTGGCCGCCGAACTGGGCTTTGCCGCCCAAAGGCTGCTGGGTAACCAGAGAATACGGGCCGGTAGAACGGGCATGGATCTTATCGTCAACCAGGTGATGGAGCTTCAGGTAATGCATGTGACCGATAGTAACCGGACTGTCAAAGAACTCTCCGGTACGTCCGTCGCGCAGCCTCACCTTGCCGTCGGGCGTAATGGGAACGCCCTTCCACAATTCTCTGTGCTCCAAATGCGCCCCCAGATATTCCATAACACTTGGCTCAAGTATATCTTTATACTTCTCCTGGAAATCTTCCCATGTGCCATTGACATAATCATTGGCCATTACCAGAGCATTTGTAATCTCTTTTTCATCCGCGCCGTCGAACACGGGGGTAGAGACATTAAAGCCCAACGCCTTGGCAGCCAGGCTTAAGTGCGTCTCCAAAACCTGCCCGATATTCATACGGGAGGGCACGCCCAGCGGATTCAGTACGATGTCCAGCGGACGGCCGTTAGGCAAAAACGGCATATCCTCCACCGGAAGAACTCTTGATACAACGCCCTTATTGCCATGACGTCCTGCCATCTTGTCGCCAACGGAAATCTTTCTCTTCTGGGCAATATAGATGCGAACCGTCTGATTCACGCCGGGAGACAGCTCATCTCCGTTCTCTCTGGTGAATACCTTCGCGTCCACCACGATGCCGTACGCGCCATGAGGAACCTTCAGGGATGTATCGCGGACTTCTCTGGCCTTCTCGCCGAAAATCGCGCGGAGCAGTCTTTCTTCCGCCGTCAGCTCCGTCTCACCCTTAGGCGTTACCTTACCCACCAGAATATCCTGAGCACGAACTTCCGCTCCGATACGGATGATACCTCTCTCATCCAAATTCTTCAGGGCATCCTCGCCGACGCCTGGAACATCACGGGTAATCTCCTCCGGTCCCAGCTTGGTATCGCGGGCTTCCGCTTCATACTCTTCAATATGAACGGACGTGTAGACGTCATCCTGTACCAGCTTCTCACTCAGAAGAACCGCGTCCTCGTAGTTATAGCCTTCCCACGTCATAAATCCAATCAGCGGATTCTTGCCCAGGGCAATCTCACCATTGCAGGTAGAAGGACCGTCTGCGATAACCTCTCCTGCCTCCACATGCTCGCCCTTGAATACGATAGGCTTCTGATTATAGCAGTTCGACTGGTTGCTCCTCTGGAACTTAGTCAGCTGATAAACATCCTTCACTCCATCGGAATCTCTCTTAATCACAATCTCGTTGGCCGCCGAGCGTTCTATTATGCCAGCGTTCTTCGCCACCACACAGACGCCGGAGTCAACGGCAGCCTTTCCTTCCATACCGGTTCCCACAACAGGCGCCTCCGTACTCAGGAGAGGAACAGCCTGTCTCTGCATGTTGGAGCCCATCAGAGCTCTGTTGGCATCGTCATTCTCCAAAAACGGAATCATGGAAGTCGCTACAGAAAACACCATCTTCGGGGAAACGTCCATCAAATCAATTGTACTTTTCCGGAAAGAAGATGTCTCTGTACGGAAACGTCCGGAAATATTATTATTTATAAAATGGCCCTCTTCATCCAGGGGTTCATTGGCCTGCGCCACGATGAAATTGTCTTCCTCATCAGCGGTCAGATAAACAACCTCATCCGTAACCACCGGATTCTTCGGATCACTCTTATCCACAATACGATAAGGCGCCTCTACAAACCCATATATATTCACTCTCGCATAAGTAGCAAGGGAGTTGATTAGTCCGATATTCGGGCCTTCAGGGGTCTCAATGGGACACATGCGGCCATAATGAGTATAATGTACGTCCCGAACCTCGAATCCCGCGCGGTCCCTGGAAAGACCTCCCGGTCCCAGCGCCGACAGACGCCTCTTGTGAGTCAGCTCCGCAAGCGGATTATTCTGATCCATAAACTGAGACAGCTGGGAACTTCCAAAGAACTCCTTTACCGCGGCAGTCACAGGCTTAATGTTAATCAGAGACTGCGGCGTGATTCCGTCAATATCCTGTGTCGTCATTCGCTCCCGAACCACTCTCTCCATACGGGCCAGGCCGATCCGGTACTGATTCTGCAGAAGCTCTCCCACAGCGCGAATCCTACGATTTCCCAGATGGTCAATATCATCCGTATTGCCGATCTTCTGATCAAGATGCATATTATAGTTGATCGACGCGATAATGTCTTCTTTGGTGATATGCTTCGGCACCAGTTCAGACACATTACGCCGCAAAACCTTCTTCAGTTCCTCTTCATTATCTCCATATTCATCCAGTATAGGACGAAGCACCGGGTAGAATACTAATTCTACAATACCTGCCTCAGCAGGATCAAAATCCACATAATGGCGAAGATCAACCATCATATTGGAAAGGATCTTCACATTCCGGTCGATTCCCTGAACCCACACGTACGGAACCGCCGCATTCTGAATCTCCTCCGCCAGTTTCTTATCCAGAACCTGGCCGGCCGCCGCCAGAATCTCACCTGTAGACGGATCGACCACGTCATCGGCAAGCGTCTGGCCATTCAGACGGTTTTTAAAGGAAAGCTTCTTATTAAACTTATACCGTCCGACCCTTGCCAGATCATATCTTCTGGGATCAAAGAACATGCTGTTTAACATGCTCTCCGCGCTGTCCACAGATAACGGCTCTCCCGGACGGATCTTTTTGTATAATTCCAGCAGACCGTCCTGATAATTGTCGGAAACATCCTTGCCAAAGCTGGCCAGAATCTTCGGCTCCTCACCGAACATATCGATAATTTCCGCATTCGTTCCATAACCAAGAGCACGAACCAGCACAGTTACCGGCACTTTCCTGGTCCGATCCACGCGCACATAAAAGACGTCATTGGAATCTGTCTCATATTCCAGCCATGCACCACGGTTGGGGATTACCGTGCAGGAATACAGCTCTTTGCCGCCCTTGTCCCGGGTCATTCCATAATATACGCCCGGCGAACGCACCAGCTGACTGACTATGACGCGCTCCGCGCCATTAATCACAAATGAACCTGTGTCTGTCATAAGCGGGAGATCACCCATGAAGATCTCGTGCTCATTAATCTCATCCTTATCCTTATTGCAGAGCCTGACCTTTACCTTGAGAGGAGCCGCATAAGTAGCGTCACGCTCCTTGCATTCCGCAATCGTATATTTCACATCATCTTTACATAATGTAAAATCAACGAATTCCAGACTCAAGTGTCCCGCAAAATCCGCGATCGGAGAGATATCCGCAAAAACCTCCTTAAGTCCCTCATCGAGGAACCACTGGTACGAAGTCTTCTGGATTTCAATCAAGTTCGGCATCTCGAGAACTTCCTTCTGTCTTGAGAAGCTCATTCTTTCGCCTTTTCCTGCTTTCACAGGACGCATTCTGCTTTTCTCCATTGACAATTTCACCCCTGTTTTTCTATTCTTTTACTGCTGTTTTTGAGCGCAATTCACCCGTCTGCGCACACGAATCCACAATAGTGCAAATTTCATCTTATCATAGCCCTGTCAAGGTGTCAAGGGCTTTTTTTAGGCTTTTTTCTCTTTTCCCTTGCTTTTTTTTTACTTTAGTGCTATAATGTTTGCGCTATAAATTACACGTTCTCTATGGAGGTATTCCCTGTGAACACATTTTTAAACATACTGCTTGCAGTTCTCCTTATTCTGGTTATCGCTTTGGCAGTCCTGTATTTTCTGGGAAGGAAGCTGGAAAAAAAGCAGGTAGAGCAGCAGAATCTTCTGAACGCGGCGGCTCAGACTGTATCCATGCTGATTATTGATAAGAAGCGAATGAAACTAACGGAAGCCAATCTTCCCAAAGTAGTATCCGAACAGACCCCCTGGTATGGTAAGATGATGAAAGTTCCAATCGTGAAAGCAAAGGTTGGTCCCAGGGTGATGACTTTAATCGCCGATGAGCAGGTATTCGCCGCGCTCCCGGTGAAAACAGAAGTAAAGGCTGTCGTAAGCGGTATCTACATAACCCAGATCAAGAGCGTCCGCGGAGGCGCGGTACCCACCCCGCCCAGAAAAAAGGGATTGTTGGAAAGAATCGGGCTGAAAAAGAAGAAAAAGTGATAATTGAGAAGCCTGCCGGATACACAGCCGGCAGGCTTTTTACATTACGTCAGTATGCCAACAAAGCGCCAGTGACGCTTTGTTTGTATTCAGTTCCGCAGCGTCTCAGGCTCTCGGCGTCACCGCCAGAGAAATATTGCAGTCCGAGACATGCTCATAGTTAATATCCAGAGAGTAATCAACATCTACTTTCAGCAGATTCTCCTCCTCCTGAAGACGGATGTCATCCGTGCTGATACCAATCATCATCTGACCGAATGGTGTCAGATAACAGGTCGTATTTTTTTGATTCTTCTGAAATACCATATGAGTGCTGATCTGACCTTTCTTGTCAATGGACACCAAATCCGGCATGATTTTGATCATGTTTTTTATGGTGCCGGCGCCGTCTTCCAGCAATTCTTCATAAATCACATAGCGCTTGCCGTTTTTCTCGAAATAATCACCGGTAATCATCATCTCCATGGCTTCCGGCTCCCCGTTCGTACGCTGGGAACCGGTGATACTGATCAATACCTCACGCGTCATGACAAATCAACTCCTAATATTTCTCAATATCAATTTTTTGAGTTCCTTTTACCTGCTTCGGCAGAATCGATGTGGCAAATGTAGTAAATTTATCCGCCAGGTCGCTGACATAGAAACGGTATTTGTCCGGGTCGCCGGCGGCGGAGCCCGGCTCGCACGCCATGTTTCCCTGTTCCAGAAGAGATTTCAGCTCCAAAGCTGTCTCATATGCGGGATTTACCAGCGTTACATCGCTTCCCATGATACGTCCTACGGTTGAGCGAAGAAGAGGATAGTGCGTACAGCCAAGCACCAGCGTATCAATAAAACGCCCTTTCAACTCGCTCAGATAACGAGAGGCAATCTCATCCGTCACGGAATCGTGCAGAAGCCCCTCCTCCACCAAAGGAACAAACAGCGGGCAGGCCTTCCCCCGCACCTCGATATCCGGATTCATCCGCTTCATAACTTCCGTGTAGATTCCGCTGCCTATAGTTCCCTCCGTCCCGATCACTCCGATCTTACCGTTACGGGTAGAACGGATTGCCGTGGCCGCTCCGGCCTTGATCACGCCGATGATAGGCAGGTCATACTCCTTCTCTACTGTCTCCAGAGCATAAGCGCTGGCTGTATTGCAGGCGATAACGATAGCCTTCACATCCATAGTCAGAAGGAAACGGATAATCTGTCTGGAATAGCGGATAACGGTATCCCGGGATTTGCTTCCATAAGGCAGGCGGGCTGTGTCGCCAAAATACACGATCCTCTCTTCCGGCATCTGGCGAATGATCTCTCTGGCAACCGTCAGTCCGCCGACACCGGAATCGAAAACTCCTATGGGGGCATTCTTATGCATGATAGCGCTCCTTCGCGTGTTCGATCAGTTTATCCACCAGCTGGGCCTTGGTCACGCCTCTGGCTTCCCACAGCATGGGATACATGCTGATTGCCGTAAAACCGGGCATGGTGTTAATCTCATTGAATATGACTTCCCCCTGGTCAGTAACAAAGAAATCCACCCGTGACAGTCCATAACCATCCACGGCTTTAAAAATATCCACGGCATTCTGCCGGATGGTTTCCGCCGCGTTTCCGGGTAATTCCGGATTCACAACCGTCTTGGATTCAGCGTTGTAATATTTCGCGTCAAAATCATAAAACTCTGCGGCTGCCAGGATCTCACCGACACCGGAGGCTTCCACAGGCCGGCCTCCCCCTCCGAAGACGGCGCATTCTACCTCATGGCCCACAATAGCTTCTTCCACCAGAATCTTTCGGTCATGACGGGCAGCCTCATGAAGGGCCTCCTCCAGTTCTCCCCTGTCGTCCGCCTTGCTAACACCCCGCGAAGAACCGGCGTTAGACGGTTTCACAAACACCGGATAGGACAATTTCTCCTCTATTCCTCTGATGACTCCATCCATATCCGTCAGCTGACCCGTCATAACAGGCACATATCTGGCCTGGCGGATGCCCAGGTCGTCAACTACGATTTTCGTATATAATTTATCCATGGAGACTGCGGATGCCAACACCCCGCAGCCTACATAAGGAATTCTGGCCAACTCCAGAAGTCCCTGGACCGTCCCGTCCTCACCGAACAGGCCGTGTAGTACCGGGAATACCACATCCACTGGGATTTCCTGAACACATCTGACAGAACTTCCTTCTTCCAAAGTCTCGTATTTTTCTTCTCTGTCCACGTTTTCCCTCTTCGTCTCAACAGTCCTTTCTATCACCACACATTTTTTGGTGGCATCGGGGCTGATAACTGCAGATACCCTGCTTTCTCTCCAGGCGCCGGAACGGATCTCGTCCACTGAGTCTGTCAGGAGCCACTGTCCTTCCTCCGTAATGCCGATCAATATCAGATTATATTTGTCCTTATCAATCCGGTCAATAACATTGGCTGCCGACATGCAGGACACCACATGCTCTGATGATTGCCCTCCAAACAGAACTACAAGCGTTTCCTTCATCAATAATCTCCTTATTTTCCAACGGATTCCATTTTTCGTGTTTAATTATATCATACCGGGGAAGAATTACAATAAAAAGTTCTGGAGGAGCTGCCATGAAACATCGAAAAGAACTGATTCTCTCTGCCGCCTGTTTTCTCATGGCATTCCTGTGTGCCATGAGCTGGCTTCAGGTTCGGGCAGAAAATCTGGCCGGACGCATCGCGCCGAAGATTCTCCGGCTTCATGTGCTTGCCAACAGTAATTCCAAGGCAGATCAGCAACTGAAATTGGATGTAAAATCATATCTTATAAAAGAACTAGCCCGGGAGCTTCCGGCAGATGCTGTTGATAACAAACCGGTTATCTGCAGTTATATAGAAGAACATAAAGAAGATCTGGAACAAAAAATGGAGGCCTTCATGGCCTCCAGCGGACATCCCTGTCACGTCGATATCCGCATAGCGCAAACTTGTTTTCCAACCAAAACTTATGGTGACCTGACGCTCCCCTGCGGCGTCTATGACGCAGTTCAGGTAACCTTAGGCCAGGGACGGGGACGAAATTGGTGGTGCGTCCTCTATCCCCGTCTATGCTTTCTGGATATCACTCACGCCGTCATCCCGGAAGAATCCAAACAGGAACTGCGGATTCTTCTGGGAGACGACGATTATGAATCGCTGTTTCATAATCGTCAGATAAAGCTGACTGTCAAATTCAAACTTCTGGAATGGTGGAAGAACCGTCATTCTCACTCCAGTTCTACAATACCTTCCAGCGCCCAGTCATAATTCGCTATGGCCTGGGTGAGCGCCAAGGCAGCGTTATCGGCAGCCATCTTTTGCTGAAGATACGCCACCCTGGCCTGCAGATACTCCAGCCTTCCCATCATACCCATCTGATACTTCCGCTCGTTTCCGTCCATAGTCAACCGGGCGCTTTGAAACGCGGTATCAGCCGCCTCATACGCAGTCTTATTCTGAAGAACCGTCTGATATAAAGATTCCAGCCGGGTCTTCAGCTGCCCTTCCATCTCTTCCATGGTTTTCTCTTTCCGGTTCACTGCGTCGGTTCCCCTGCCAAATGGAGAATGACGGGCCGAAATAATCGTGTAATTATTCGCAAGCGCCCTGCTGTAATCCGCCTGAGGATTCATAGAAGCAATTCTGCTCAAATCAGGCGCAGGAACGCTCCCTATTTCCATAGCGGCGTCATAAGTCCATCCGGTCATCAGACACAGATTCTGTTTCAGCGACGTCTTAGTATCATTTAACGTCTGCTGCTGGCTCTGAGCGCTAAGCAGCGCCTTCTGCGCGGATTGCACGTCCGCGTCCGTAGCCATACCTAAATTCTTCTGGGTCTCTGTAGACTGTAAAAGCGTCTGGGACAATTCTATCGCCGTGGCGCTCAATTCCTCCGAGAGCAGTACCTGGTTATATCCGATCATCATCTGCTGAATCCCACTCGTCAGCTGCTTTCGGGTCTGATTCAGCCCCAGTTCGCTGGAACGGTTGACAGAATCTATAGAACGCTCAAACTGCTTTGCAGCCTCTCTCTCCCCTTCGGCGGTCATCTCCAGGATCATCTGGTTCAGGATATCTCCTGATTCCTTTGCTGCCTCGGCGTCAAGGCTGGCCTGCCTGGCATCCTCTCTCATCTGCCTTGCCGCCTCCGCCAGGGCTTCCACATTCGGTTGAATCATATTGACCACCTGTTGATACATTGGATTATAATACACCACCAGGTTTTCAATCTCATCGTATTCTAAAAGATTATCCTGCAGCCTGGCCCATGTCTCTCTGTCAATGGACTCCGGACGGCCCGCAGCCAGAGTTTCCATTGGAGACAACGCTGCTGTGCCGGACGCGGCAATCATGGACACCGCCAATACTGCCGCCATGCTTTTTAACGACCTCATGATCTCACTCCTTTTACTATCCAGTCATAGGTCTCCATGGCCTGAAACAACTTTAAACCGGCTATATCCTTCGCTGACTGCGCGTTAACCGCCGCCGTTTCCGCCTGAAGAGTCTCCATAGCCGTTCCCATTCCCACCGACTGACGGGCCTGGGCCGTGGCATGACTGTGATTAGCTATATCCAGATCCAGAATGGCCTGGTCGTAAGCGCTCTTGGCCTGCAGTACCGCCTGATATGCCGCATTCAGGGCCACGGCGATCTGTTGTCTGTCGTTAGAGATATTGGCAGTGTGCATCGCCTTACCCGACTCCGTATAGGAATTATCCAGCTTTCTCTGATCGATTTTCAAAGTATAGTCGTTCTCACACGCTTTTTCTGCATCGGTCTGAGGATTCATGGCGGCAATCCTGTTCAGATCCAACTCCGGCATGGGCTGGATCTCCGGCAGTCCGTTCTGAGTCCATCCCAGCATAACAATAAGCTTCTGCCTGGTACTCTCCATCTGATTTTGAAGATCAATGATCTGGGCATCCATATTCTGAAGGCTCTGCTGAGCCGTCAACACTTCCGCATACGTGGTCATTCCGGCCCCCTGCTGCCTCTGGGTGATTCCCAGCATCGCCTCAGTCAACTGGCGGCTTCTCTGGGCTGAAGCAATCTGGTCCTGAAGCTGATAATACGTATTCATAGCAGACTGTGCCTCCGCTGCCAGAAGCTTCTCGGTCTTCTCATTCTCCCACCGCATCGTGGTGCCGTCTCCGGCCTCATCGATTGTTCTCTGCATCTCAATTTCGCCCATTTTCGCCTGCATATCTCCCGCGACACTGTCCTCGGCATACGATGAATTGATTTTACTCCAGGCATCCTGCGTCAGATCGGAAGCCGACTTTCCGGCGTAGGTCTTTTTCCAATCCGCATAATTGTTCTGAACCGTAACATTATACTCGGTAATCAGATCCTCAATCTCATCATATTCCAGCACATTATCCCGAAGTCTGGCCCATTCCTCAGCCGTACGGGCAAATTCCGGGCTTCTCTCGGCAAATGCCGGCATCGGAACTAGCAGCTGCACAGCAGCTGCGGTCAGGGCCACGGCTGCTGCCCGTTTCCTTTTGTTTTGCATCAATCCTCTCATAATCGCTTTCACCCTCCTGTCAGTCAATATCCAATATTTCCATCTTCCGCCGGCCATTCATAACAGAATAATACGCCGGCAGCATTAACAGCGCCAAAATCATAGATATAATCAATCCGCCCACATCCACCAGAGCCAGGCCCTGCATCAGCTCTCCGGCATCGCCGTAAGCCATGCACATGGGAATCATGGCCACCACCGTAGTTAAGGTTGTCATCAGAATAGGACGGAGTCTCGTAGTTCCGGCCTCAATCAGGGCCGTATCCATATCCATTCCTTCCCTGCGGTACTGGTTCACTGTGTCCACATACAGGATACCATTGTTCACAGCCGTGCCTACCAGCATCAGAAATCCCAGCATGGATGGCATGCTGATCTTCACGCTGCAGAAATACAGCAAGCTGAAGGAGCCAATCAGAGCAAATGGAATCGTAGTCATAACCATCAGCGAAAATCTGGGAGATTCAAACTGGGCCGCCATGACTACAAACACCAGAAACGCAGCAATCAGAACCGCCTGGAACAACGCGCCGATCTCCTCATTCATCCTCTCGTCCATGGCATTTACGTGGATCTCCATGTCCCCGTAAAGTCTGGGTATTACCACTTCATTAAGCAGCTGCTGCCGAACTGCGGCAACTTCTTCATCATCGGCCGTATTCACATATTCCGTATAGTCACCGGACACGGTTACCTGATATTGCTTATCAGACCTGGTAATGCTTAAGGGGCTGTCCTCATAGGACACTTCCGCGATATCCATCAGAGCTACCGAAGCTCCTGTGGCAGTGGGAATCACAATACTTTTTACCTGATCCAAAGAATCATATTCCCCTGCCGGATATTCCACCATAACGCTGACATCCCGGCCTTCCACCTCCAGGGTAGTGGCTTCCGTACCGTCCAACATCATATTGATCATTCCAGCCACCTGAACAGGGGACAGACCCTCTGCCGCCGCCTGAATCGGATCCACATCAATCTTGATGATGGGAGCGGCGTTCTCCAGAGTGGAATGAACCTTGGATACCTCCGGTCTTGCTGTCAGAATATCCACCATCTCATCCGTAGAAGCCTTCAGCGTATCATAATCCGTACTCTGCAGAATCACTTCAAAGCCGCTGACTTCCGCCAGCATAGAACTCATCATACTGCTGCTGGACACGGTAATATTGCAATCCGGAATCTGATTGAGAACCGGCCGCCACATCCGCACCACTTCATCGGTCTCATAGGGACAGTCATCCTTCAAATAGGCCGTCAGAGAAGCGCTGCTGCCAACCCCCATGGAAAGTCCGCTGGAACCGTAAGAAAGCATATAGGAATCAACATTCTCATCATTTGCCACGATCGTTTCCGCTTCTGTCAGGATCTTATTTACTTCGCTGACCTTAAGACCCGGCCGGGTTTCGATACTGATGGAGATGGTTCCCTGATCCACAGAGGGCATCAGTTCCATACCCAGACGGGACGCCAGCACCAGAGAACCGCCAAGCATAAGCACAGAGAGAAAAATCACCAGTCCTCTGTGGGGAAGCAGTTCCTTCATAATCCGCCGGTAACCATTCTGAATCCTGCGAATCGCTCCGGATAACGGAGCTTTTTCTCTCTCCACCGGTTTGTATACCGTATAACACAACGGTACGATAGTCATAGCGGAAATCAGCGATGCCACCATACAGAACACGATCGTAAATCCCAGCGGCTTGAACAGCTGTCCGGACATTCCCTCCAGCATAGCCAGGGGCAAAAATACCACGCAGGTAGTGATGGTGGAACCGATAATGGACTGAAGCACCACGCCGCTGCCCTTCAGGGCCGCCTGAACATACTCGCGAATGCCCTTTCCCTCCGTGGAACGGAAACAGCTTTCCAGCACAACGATAGAGTTATCTACCATCATTCCCACACCCAGAACCAGACTGCTCAGAGTGATCACATTCAGGGAAAAACCCATCAGGCTTATGGAAATCAGAGCCACCAGAATCGAAATCGGTATGGATGTTCCTACGATCAGGGATGCCTTCAAATCTCCGAAGAACAGGAAGATAATGATCATGGATACAACGATGGCCATCATCATGGTCTCCACCACGGAGGTCAGAGAATGACGGATCATCTCACTGTTATCGTTTACCACCACAATTTCCAGATTCTCATCCTCTTCCAACAGACGGTTTACAACCCTCTGCACCGCATTGGAAACCTCCACATCACTGTTGCTCTGGTTCTTGTGGATACCAATTGAGATCGTATCCCGGCCATTATAACGGCCGATGCCGTTTTCTTCTTCCAGAGCAGAATAAATATTAGCTACATCAGACAGGTAAATAATATTTCCATTGCCCGCAGTAATCGGAATATTTTTCAGGCTCTCCATGGTATCAAACGGAACCTGAGCCGTCACAGACAGATTCTGCCGGCCCACATCCGCGTCTCCCACAGGGTAGATAAAATCCGCCGTAGAAATGGCTGTAGCGATGGCATTCATACTCAGCCTGTACTGTGTCAGCTTCTCCGGGATCAGCTCTACCCGGACATACTCCTGACGACCGCCGCTGATATCGATGCTGGCCACCGTGGAAAGCTTTTCAAACTCCGGGATAATCTCATCGTCTACATAATTGTAAAGGTTCTCCTGAGCGTCGTTGTTGATCGCCAGGCTGATGCTGGCCACATCATTGATATCCATCTCGATGATTACGGGATCCTGCACATCATCAGGAAAACTTACCTGCAGAAGATCCAGAGAACGCTTCAGATCATTATAGGCGTCATCAATATCTGTACCGTATTCATATTCCAGAAGCACCATGGACATATTTTCATTGGCCACACTGGTAACTCCGGTGACTCCTGTAAGAGTTCCCACCTCATCCTCAATGGGACGGCCCACCAGTTCATTCACATCCTCCGGGCTGGCACCGGGATAAACGGTAGCAATGATCATCATGGGGATGTTCATCTCCGGAATCAGTTCCAGCTTGGAAGAAAGTACCGATGTCAGACCGAACACAATCAGGCACAGGATTACCATCACCGTGGTGACCGGCCTCTTGAGGACGGTTTTTGTAATGTTCATACAATCCCCTCCCCTACTCGGCAGCGGCGGAGCTTTCCGTTTGACCGCCGTTCTGTTCCGCATCGTCACCATTCTCCGCCTGGCTGTCGTTCTGTTCCACGCTGCCACCGTTCTCCGTCTGGCTGTCGTCCGTTCCGGCCGTATCTCCCACAGTCAGCGTTCCAATCTCGCCGTCCAGCACTGCCGGCGCGTTCTCATAAAGTTCCGGACTCCAGGTGGTGATAACCTGATCGGCAGTGGTCAGTCCAGAAACTATCTCCATACTGACGTCGTCGCTGATACCGGTCTGCACGTCTACCTGATGCACGATTCCATTGTCATAAGTATATACAAATGGGTTGCCGGCACTGTAATAAATGCAGTCTACAGGGACCGACAGGACGTCCTCCGCGCGGTCGGAAACCACATACAGCCTGACAGAAGAACCGCTGACCAGCGCTTCCCCTCCCTCCACGGAGGCCTTCACATTAAACAGTCCAGTCATAGCGTCCACCATAGTGCTGACTTCCGTAATGGTTCCGCTGTACTGGCTGCCGCTTTTTTCCACAGTGATCGATTCTCCCTGCTTCACATGATCCAGCAGCGCTTCCGTCACGGCGAAGCTGATCGTCTTCATTCCCTCACCGGAAATAACACACAACGGATTCGTCTGGGACGCCATGCTGTGAACTTCCATGGAACTGCTTTCAATCCGTCCCCCAATACTTGCTGTGATCTTGCTGAATTCCAGCTGGTAATCATAGGCCAGTTTGGCGCTGTCATACTGAATCTGAGCTGCCTTAGCGGCACTTTCCACCTGTTCAAACGCCTGCGCCGCAATGTCCCCGCTTTGATAAAGAACTCTCATACGGGCCAAATTGGCATTGGCATCATTTAACTGCACCTCAGCCGCCTCCAGCTGAAGCCTGGCAGCGTCCACCTGACGCGTATCAATCTCGCACAGAAGCTGACCTTCCGTCACGTAATCTCCTACATTAGCATAGACTGCCGTAATCTCACCGGCCGCCTTGGGAATGACGTATACCAGATCCGACGGCTCCACAGTTCCGATCAAACTTCTGCTGATTTCTATATCTCCCACCTGAGGTGAAACCACCCTCACCACAGGCGGCGCAACTGTCTCCTCTATCACTTCCTTTTTCATAAAACGCGGAGCAATAAATACGCTGGCGCCTACCGCCGCCACTACCACTACCGCACCTGCAATCACACCTTTATTCATGGTCCGAAAGTCGAGTAGACAGTCTCGACACTCCTTTCTAAGTTTATCTTGTGAAAGGCTTGTCTACTGCCCCTCACAGAACC
>CANQBN010000023.1 GCA_947588855.1 uncultured Lachnospiraceae bacterium | reverse complement strand
GCACCACGGGATATTGAGCAGACCAAACTCCTAAGCGGTAGGTCGGGTGTTCGAGTCACCTCGCGGACGCCAGCAAACACGCCGAAAGCCTTATTCGAGGTTTTCGGCTTTCTTTATTCATGACAATAGAAAATAGGCGAATCATATTTTCTATTGTATTACTGCCGTTCCTCCGAGTTTGCTAATAAACGAAGCACCCTCTTAAAATTATTAGCAAATTGCTAACAAAGGTGATAGGTCTGGGGCTGTCTGCTGGGCTGATACTAACACGCTGTTGTGTTAGTATAAAAATTTATTCTACAATAGTATAGTGCGTATTTCGTGCTTTTCCGTTCTGCTTTAGCAAATTGCTCTTCACCATTTTCCGGATAATTCTGGCGGCGGTAGAGGCACTCACTCCAAGCAGTCCAATTACATCATTTTTTGTAATAGTACCATGAATTCTGGTGTATTCTAATATTTTTTCTTCTTCGTCACCTAATCTTTTTTCAGCACTAATGATATATTGTATACCGGGTCCTGTTTTCGGTACAATCGTATTTCCTATTTCATATTTTGCGTTAACATTAGGCAGTATAATCTTAAAGGCATTTTTCGTGGTTTCAATCAGAGGTTTTTCCTGCATACCTTCATATGCCTTCATAATCTTGCCCATTCCAGTGCCATGCGCTTCAATTAAGTGCAGCTGGTAAAACACATTCGCAAGGTCCTGGTTCCTGCATACGGAAATTCCTACCATAACATCTTCCAGATCAATTCCCGGCATCAGCCCGCCAATAGACACAAATTCGATCCTGTCCGCATAAATACTGATCAAAGCGCTGGCACTAAAAGCATAATCACGATGAACCAGCAGGTTCATAAGCGCTTCTCTGACCGCAACTTCCGGGTAGTCTCTAACATCGATCCGATATAATTTTTCTATGGTTGCACGCGTCTGATTGCGAAAGTCAATAAAATCATATACTTCATTCATCTGCTGCATCAATGACCCAGTAAATTCCCGGCGATCCTTAAAGATTGTTTGGTCTGTTCCCTGAAAGACCGCGGCTTTGATGGTGTGAACACATTGGTCTGACAGGAGCAGTGCTAAGTTACTGTAAAGTCCATCTTGATCGATTAATTTCAAAGTGCGCATTTGCCGCGCTCCAAGTTCGATTTCCCGAAGCTCAAATTCTTTTTGTACCGCTTTAAACGTAAGCTCCTGATTTAAGCTGCGCATAACCTCAAAACGATCTCCGTCCGTTTCCTTTATCATACGCCGGATTGCCGTATCAGTCGCAGGAACAGAAGAATATCCCTGACGGACATATACACCCTCTGGACGCATTCCTTTCTTTGCAAGATAATAAGGCCGATCCGTTCCCCGCTGAATATTCACAGCAACAATATTTTTCCCATTTTCCGCTATCGTTTCGTAGTGCAGGAACATGGTTACATCTGGTTTAATCGCATCCCTTACCATGTTGCTGATCTGCAGTGAAACACCGTCTGCGTTATCCACGCCGACAACTGTACCATCGTCCTGAACCCCTATATACAATTTCCCACCATCACTGTTTGCAAAAGCGATGATTTCTTTTTTTATATCATCTACCACAACTTCTTTTAGTTCTGTAGTTTCATTTTCCTGAAAGAGCATAATGTCATCTCCTTTATTTCAGATATATATAAGTCTATCATAATAAATCGTGTCAATCAAGTCAATCGTGTCAATTTGATTGACTTGATTATGATTTGATTCCAGTTGTTCGTAAAAACTAAGAGTGTCCGCTTCCTAAGCAGTAGGTCGGGTGTTCGAGTCACCTCGCGGACGCCAGCAAACACGCCGAAAGCCTTATTCGAGGTCTTGCGGCTTTCTTTGTTTCCTAGATTGCCAATAAACGAAGCACTCTCTTAAAATTATTAGCAAATTGCTAACATTTGTATGTAAAATTCTTTCTGCAAGTCATCCTTGCATCTCTCCATAATGATAATATTATTGCTCCAACTGATTTCTCGCACCAGTGGTGCGAGTTTCTCAAAATATATCTATCGCATATATATGGTCTATCAAATTTGATTTTGTTTTCTCATCAAATGAGAGATTTGTCGAATTTTCGACCATTCAACATTTAGCACTATACCACCCAAATGTGAAGAAATCTACCTCTGTCCTTTTGTAATGAGGGCTTCATGGTAGCCCTGCCAGTCCTCCAGGAGCCGGTCAAACATCAGTTCCGGAGTCTCGCAGACAAAGGCAGCGTCTCAAAAAGGGAGCCGTCCGGCCCACACGATTCGAAGATTCCCCGGCTGTTTTTACCAGTTCGCAGTACCTGTCCTCAGCCGGGTAATCCCTAAAAACCTCCAGCACTTTTTCAAATATTACCGTCTGGGAAAAGGCCTGGAACTTTTGCGACAAATCGACAGTACAGTTATGGACATTGCCCTTTCAGTCGGTTTTGGAAGCGCCAGCTACTTCACGGAGACGTTCTGTAAATTTTACAAAACAAGTCCTACAGAGTATAGAAAACAAAACTGTGCCCGACAGGTTTGACTGTAGACTGTCACCAGCTCACCGCCCAGCGTTTTGCCGTCGTTGATCGCGTAGTCGATCCACTCATGGACGATGTAGGAGACGGACTGATTTTTTATGATGTGCACGGGTATCAGCGCGTGGTCGCCACAGGTAAAGCCTGATAAAAAGAATGCAGTCGTTATAGCTGCCTCATCGTATAGGTAATTTTTTTTACATGTTCTTTTTTTGCCTGGCCAGCTTTCTTTTCAGAAATATTCCAGCGCTTTCAGGCATACACAATTCGGAAAGGGAAATGCGTTCCAGAAAACGCTCCATCATGTAATTCCGCATTAAAATTTGTGCGTCCACAGATTTTTGTCTTTTCTCTTGGCATATTGTTTTAGTGCATCTTGAAATACCTGGATTTCTATACGGCTCCGGCTGCGGAGAAGATCACAGATAGTCTGCTCCATATCATAAACAGGTACAGTATGGCCGAAAGAAGTCTTAGTATCGGTCAATCCGATCTTATGTAATTCTTTTTTTACTGTATAGACCTGAATATTATCTTCTTGAAGTCGTGACGGATTGTAACCCGTCTTGACGGTGATGGAATACCGGAGCGGCTCCCAATCAGTCAGACTGTGGAAGAACAGGGCTGTTTCATGGGAGAATATGGCCTGCCCGCAGCGCAGATGGAGAAGATAGAAGGAATCCGTCCAGGCATCCGGCGCGACATAAATGCCATGCGCCGCCTGCTGCAATCCCTTTTCCTCCACATAAGCATAAAAGACCGATTTACTAATTCCAGCTTCTAATACTTGATAGGTTTGGACAGTGCCATTTCTATACTCTTCGCAACTCCTATTATCACCAGCCGCGACAATGCCGGCAATCTCACCACACCTCTTTCCAGAACGCCAGTGTCTTTTCAAATGCATCCAGGTCGCTCTCCCAGCACTGCTCCGGGTATTTCCGCTCTACTCGGAACATGATCGTGGACCGGGACTTCACCGGGACCAGCATATGACTGGCGTATTGGTAGCTGACGCACTTGCAGGGGTGGGCAAAATTCTTCTCTCTCAGCCGCGTTCTGATTTTCTCAGCCGACAGCTCGGAGGGCCACATGGCGTCATACTCCGGGTAGAGCAGCAGCACCGGGCCGCCGATATTCTCCACCTGGATCTGCGTCTCCTCCGGCGCGCTCCGTACCGCGTCCTCATAGCAGGAGCGCAGGCAGACGCTCCGCTCCCGCAGGCTGTCCCGGAGAATAACAGCTTTGGAGAGTTTCAGCCTTGCCCAGGGCAGTTCCTTACCCCGCCAGCTGAAAGCGGAGCACTCCAACGCCTGTATGCTCTTTTTCTTCACGAAGCCCTGCCCGCAGATGTTCGTTGGGCACACAGCCGTCACGCAGGAAATCAGCCCTGGCATCAGGCTGCCGGCCAGCAGCGCCAGCTCCGCGCCCATGGAAATACCCCACAGTCCCACCTTTTCGAAACCTTGCCCCCGCAGCCACAAAGCGGCTTTTTCCACTGGTTCCACGGGAACCTTTTCAAAGCCATCCGGCAAACCGGATTCATTCCAATACGCCAGCGCAAGAACAGTCATTCCGCGTTTTACATACTGCTCCGCAACCAGCTTTGTGAGATTGTAAATTCCATCGCTGCCGCCGAACATAATGACGGCCCTGCCAGGATATTCATTGTGTTCCGGCTGATACAATGCGCCTATGAAACCATCCTTTTTCAATGTGAACTCCGTTTCCGGCATGAGGATTAACTGCTCTTGTGCCCGTTCCGCATTCGTTTTCATTGCCAATCATCCATCCCTTCATTTGAAGTCGCGCATAGGTTAGCAGAAGCTAACTATTATAATATCACGCCATTTGCACATAGTCAAGGAACGTATCGGCAGAAGAGCAAAAGACGTGCAGAATACTCTCAGTTTGCAATTTACTGCGTGTAGAATGCATTTTAGAGATTGGTCTAAAAAATGTTTACTTTTCTTATAAAAACAGTATACAATTTTATGTATTCCGATCCCATATTGACATCCCGGCGATGGCTGTAAACGGTTAATTCAGCGAGGGCGTTTTTCAGCTCCGCAAATTCCTCGTCGGTTAGTTTTACGCTGCAGGATTCGAGATTTTCAAGGATTCGTTCCTTGTTTTTGGAGTCGGGGATCGGTACCACATGGGGATATTTGTAAAGCATTCACGCAAGGGAGAGCTGCGGCACCCATTTCCGTATGTCATCGCCTTGAAATTTCGTTTCCGCCGTCATCTTGCCGGAAAGGTATCCACTGGCGATGGGAGAGAACGAAACGAAGCTAATGTTATGCCTCCGGCAGTAGGGGATCACGTTCTTTTCGTAGTCCCGTTCCATCATGGAGTAGACGTTCTGCACTGCTCCGTGGGAAAATCCCATGCAATCCATTCCGATTTCCGAAACGGCAAGATTTCCGAGGTTTCTTTTGTCTATGAGATACCTCCACTACTAATTCTCATGCGTGTATTATACCGCTTGCGCGATTCGACTTCCACACCATTTTTACAGCGAAAGAGGTTTGAGGGTGTCCCAAAAGTTCAGACTTTTTGGACACCCTCTTTGAATTAATAATTTATTTCAAGCCGCCATATTGCGTCTCATCCACCGGCTCCAGCCACTCGTTAGAACTGTTTTCTCCCGGTACTTCAACGGCCAGATGGGAGAACCAGCTGTCTGGTGCGGCGCCATGCCAGTGTTTGACGCCTGCAGGGATGTTAATGCAGTCGCCGGGCTTCATTTCTACGGCATCTTTTCCCCACTCCTGATAGTACCCGCGCCCGCCGATGCAGATCAGGATCTGCCCGCCGCCATTGTCGGCATGGTGGATATGCCAGTTGTTCCGGCAGCCCGGTTCAAAGGTCACGTTGAATATGCCAACTTGTTCTTTGGATACGGGAGCAAGGTAGCTCTGTCCGATGAAATATTGAGCGAAACCATCATTGGGTGCGCCGATAGGGAAAAGGATGGTATTTTGATACCTGTCTTTTTCTGTCATTGCCGTCTCCATCTCGTTCCATACGTCCTTTGCCAGACGGAATACCGCCCATGCCTTGGGCCAGCCAACGTAAAATCCGACATGCGTCACGATGGCAGCAATCTCCGTGCGTGTCACGCCGTGGGCCTTGGCGTTTTCCAGATGGTAAGTCAGGGACGAGTCCGTGATCCCGGAGCTCATCAGCGCCACTACGGTAAGGATGCAGCGGGTTTTTAAGTCAATGTCCTGATTGTTCCAGTTCTCACCAAAGAGAACATCGTCGTTGAAATGGGCAAAATCCGGCGCAAAGTCGCCCAATTGATTTCTGCCTGCTGTCTGAGTAATTTTTTCCATTTTGTTTTCCTCCTCGATATCTATTCTTTTTCTTCACCTAACAGTTTTTTCACGCAGTTATAAGTAATCTCATAGATTGACATAAATACATAGTTGATGCCTGCTTCCTCCATCGCCGTCTGTTGCTTTTCAGTGACGTACGTGTAGGGATAGATACCGAACATAAAAGGGAAGAAAGTGTAAATAAAGTTCCGTTCCTGTTCGGCAGCCATATCGGGAAAATACCGATGGAGACAGGTCTGCACCGTGCGGATGGCTTCGCCATACGCGATTTTAAAATTCTTCAGATGCTCTGGACGGCTGCCGGTCTCCATGTCATAATGATTCATGGACATGATCTTCAGGAGTTGGGCGCGTTCCTCCAAAGAACGGGCCAGCATAGAGGCAAATTCATCTCTGGTCATCGTATCGACCTGTTCCATTGTCTCTTTCAATGATGCGATCCATAGTTCATACTCCCGTTTCAGCAGAGCCAGAAAGATTTCCTCTTTTGTCTGGAAATAGTTGTAAATGGATGTGCGTGTGAAGCTGGTTGCATTTCCGATTTCCTTGATGGTGATCTCCTTGAAGCTCATCGTTTGATAGAGTTTTTCACAGGCGTTAATAATCTCATCTCTGCGTGCTTCTGTCAGTTCCGGCGACCCTTTTGGCATTTTGCGTCCTCCTTATTTTCTGTAGGCTTTTTTTGAAAGAGTGGGATAAAACGCAAGTAACAATGAGTTCTGACACAATGTCAGTGTAATTAGTATAACAATATTCTGACACAATGTCAATATAATGCGGAAAAATTTCAGCTTTTTTCGCATTGCTGCGTCCGGAAATATTCGAAATATTTTCGCAGCCTGCGCAGATTCTTCTGCGTCACTCAGGGAGAAGATATTTTTTCACATTCAGGAGCGATGGAAGAATTACCTCTGCCAGCTGTTCCATCTCTTCGGTCGGCACCGACAGGTCAGGTACCATGATGGGGCGAAGACCGGCTGCCCGGGCGGAGCGGATGCCATTGTAGGAGTCTTCTATAGCGTAAGCGTCTTCGGGAGAAACCTGCAGTTCTTCGCAGGCTTTCAGGAAGATATCCGGGGCCGGCTTGCTTTTCTGCACCATGTCGCCGCAGATGATCTTATGAAAATAAGAAATGATCCCGGCGTCGGTAAGTTCTTCCACCACAGCTTCCCGCCGGGTGGAGGAAGCCAGAGCGATGAGGACACCGTGCTCTTTCAGAGCGGACAGAAGCTCTGTGACGCCGGGCTTCATGGGCAGACGGCCGTTGCCGTACCGGGAGTGAAAGATGGAAGAGACTTCAGCCCGATAGGTATCGTAAGGGAAATCTTCTCCATAGCGGTTCAGCATAATACGTCTTGTGCCGGGGGCATTAACCCCCAGACAGGCCATACATGTTGTTTCGATGTCTGGTATTTTGTGCCGGCCGGCAACGATTTTCCAGCAATCCTGGACTGCGCGTTCGGAATCGAAGATAACTCCGTCCATATCAAATACGACTGCTTTAAAATTCATGACAGCTGCTTCCTCCCTGAAAATGGTTGATTTTAAAGAGGACTATAACATATATTTGCGGAAAAATCCATAAAGCCCGGGAAAAGAGGTTGGTTTTTTTCAAATTGTGTGATAAAATAATGAACAGAGACATTCTAAGATGAATGCATACAATAGGAAAAGGACGGAGGATGACAATGGAAGAGCAGATGAATAAGCATTCCAGCGTTCCGCTGTATCAGCAGCTGGTGGAGACCATCAAGCAGCAGATCAGGGATGGAGAACTGAAGGAAGGCGACAAGCTGATGACGGAGTTTGAGCTGAGCGATGCTTATAAGATCAGCCGGATTACGGTGCGCAAGGCGATTGAGATTCTGGTCAATGACGGCTACGTGATCAAGAAGCAGGGAATCGGGACCTTTGTGGCCGCCAAGAAACTGAATCGGGTTATGGACCGAACCATAAGCTTTACGGAAATCTGCGAATACGACGGAAAAGTAGCTTCCACAGATGTACTTGCCATGGAGTGGGTCAAGGCATCAATCCTGGTCAGCCAGCAGCTTCAGATTTCGGAGGGAGACCGGGTGCTGCGTATGATGCGGCTCAGGAAAAGCGACGGAGTTCCCGTGATGCTGGAGGAAAGCTTCTTTTCTTCCCGTTATGCCTATTTGATGTCAGAGGATCTGCGGGGGTCCATGTATGAGATCTTGAGGAGCCATGGAGTGGAGCCTACCCACGGAGTGAAGACTGTGGAAATCTGTTATGCCACGGATGAGGAAGTGGAATACCTTCATGTGGGGAAGAATCAGGCGCTGCTTCTGCAGTATGATACGGTGATGGATGAGGATGGAGAGAGGATTCATTTCAGCCGCCTGGTAGTGAATCCGGAACGGTATAAGCTGACAATTCTTACCTGATTCAGGAGGAATCCATAAAACAGAAAATTCCGGCAAATTAACGATGAAGTTTTGGGCATCACTGTGATGCTCAGAGTAACTTCATCGTTTTTTGATAGAATGAAAAAAGAAAACCATATTTTTTTGTAAATTATTCAAAAACATATTGCAAATATCTATGTGATGTTATATAATGTATTACAGTTGTAATAATACATCCCAGTACAAATGATGAGGGATTATGCAGCTAAAAAAGGAAAGGAGAAAATTTATGAAAAAGAATTTTAGCAGACTAATCGGATTTGGACTGGCTTGCGTGATGACTGCTTCTTTGGCCGCCTGCAATGGCAACACAACCTCGACAGAGACACAGCCCGCGGCAGCAGCGACGGAGGCGGCTTCCGGTCAGGAGCAGGGAGAGGCAGCAGCCCCTGCAGCTACAGGGGAGAAAAAGGTGATCAAGTTCTTCCATCGTTTCCCGGATGATCCGGCCAATTCTTTCATTGAGGCGAAGCTGGCAGAGTACGAGGCTTCTCATCCGGATATTCAGTTTGAGATTACCAGCGCCCAGAACCAGCCTTACAAGGAGAAGATTCAGGTAGTAGTCGGTTCCGAAGAGTGCCCGGACATTTTCTTCAGTTGGGGGGGGCGAGTTCACAGAGAGGTTCATCCGTGAAGGTCTGGTTATGGATCTGACGCCATATATGGATGAGGAATGGACCAATTCCCTGATGCAGTCCCAGATGGTAGAGTATACCACAGATGATGGTATGATCTACGGCGTTCCCTTCCGGCTGGACGCAAAGCTGTTCTTCTATAACAAGGATATCTTTGAGGAGCAGGGATTGGAGATTCCCACCACCTGGGATGAGCTGATTGACGTATGCGAGAAGCTGCAGGCAGCAGGAATCACCCCCATCGCAGAAGGCAACCAGGATCAGTGGCCGGCCTGCCATTATGTAGGCACTCTGAATCAGATGTGTGTTGCCGATGACGTGAGAGCCAAGGATTACAATGCGGCTACCGGTGAGTTTACCGATCCCGGATATGTGCAGGCTCTGGATTATTACCAGCAGCTGGTTCCCTACATGAATATCGGTGTAAATGGTCAAACTCATGATATGGCAAGACTGAACTTCACACAGGGCCTGTCCGGCATGCTGTATGCCGAGCTGGTTGAGATTACCAATGTGAAGCAGGAAAACCCGGATCTGAACTGGGGTATGTTTGACTTCCCGGTAGTGGAAGGAAGTGGCAACCCGGATTTGCTGTCCGGTTCCCCCGAGGGCTTCGTTATTTCTTCCCGGACCCAGTATCCGGATGAGTGCGTAGAGTTCCTGAAGTGGTTCCTTGGTCCGGAAGTAGGCGCTCAGCAGGCCACGGAGGTTGGCTGGTTCAACGCTTCCTTGGGTGCGGATGCAGGTCTTACTGATCAGTCCCTGATTGATGCCTACAATGTAATTGCCGAGGCAGAAGAGATGGGTCCCTGGTTCGACAGCTCCCTGTACTCTACGGTATGCGACGCGTATCTGACGGCCATTTCTGACATTACCAACGGGGATATTACTCCCGAGGATGCCATGGTGAAGATTCAGGCGGTGGCGAAGGAAGCCCAGACCCTGGTGCAGTAATCTGATTTTTAGCCATGTGATTCATATTCAAAGAGGCTGCGTGCTCAATGGCGAGGAGAATCTGGGGCCGCAGCCTCTCTTTGCAAATAAAACTTTTGCAGGAAGGGGGAGCTTGCGTGAAGAAAAAAAACAACTGGACGCCGTATCTGTATCTGGTTCCCGGCGTGTTTATGGTATTGTTTTTTGTGTATGTTCCAATTATCATGAATTGTGTCTACAGCTTTTTTCGGCTGTCTGCCTATTCCGCCGATATGAAGTTCGTAGGCCTGGATAATTTCCGGAGACTTTTTACCAGCGATGTGTTCCCGACCATGATACGAAATAATATCTATTATTGTGTGATTTCTCTGATCGTACAGGTGGGGTTCGGAACGGTTCTGGCGCTTCTTCTGGAGAGCAAACTGACCGGTAGGATCAGGACGTTTTACCGGAATATCTATTTTATTCCGTCTTTAATTTCCCTGACGGCTGTGGGCCTGATGTTTACTTTCGTCTATTCTCCGCAGCTGGGACTTTTAAATAATTTCCTTAAGAGCATTGGACTGGAGTCGCTGCAGCAGACCTGGCTGGGCGATGCCAAGCTGGCTATTTTCTGTATCATAGCCATGAGCCAGTGGCAGTACACCGGCTACATTGCGGTTCTTATGGTAGTGGCTTTTCAGAACGTGTCTCAGGATTATGTGGAAGCGGCGATCATTGACGGCGCCGGGCCGATCCGCCGGGCCTTCAGCATTATGCTTCCGCTGGCCAAGGAGCAGCTTCTGGTCTGCTCCATCATTACGGTTATCGGCGCGTTCAAGCTGTTTACGGAGGTTTATTCCACTACCAGCGGCGGTCCCGGTACCAGCTCCCAGGTGTTGGGACTGTACCTGTACCAACAGGCGTTCCTTCATTCAGACATGGGTATGGCGGCGGCTACCGGTGTGCTGATCTTCGTGATTACGGTGACGGCGTCCATTGTCCAGCTTCGGATCACCAGATCCGGTGAGATATAGAAAGGAGTGTGCAGAATGGAACACAGTAAGAATCCCAAAATCATTGTAATGAAGATTTTGCTGCATGTCTTCCTGATCTTTCTGACCCTGGTTATCGCGCTTCCGCTTTGCTGGCTGGTACTGAACTCTCTGAAGACCAACCAGGAGATGTTCATGGATTCGCTGGCGCTGCCCAAGCAGTGGATGTTCTCCAATTATGTGACGGCCTGGAATAAGGGACTATTTAATTATTTTAAGAACTCGATTATCGTCAGCGCGGTGTCTCTGGTTCTGATTCTGATCATAAGCTCATTTCTGGCTTACGGTCTTACCAGATTCCAGTTGAAATTCAGCGGATTTATCTTTATCATTATTCTGGGCGGCATGGCGCTGTCCGAGCAGGTGGCGCTGGTTCCGCTGTATAAGATCCTGCAGACGCTTCATCTGTACAATACCCACTGGGCGATCATTCTGCCTTACGTGGCGTTCCGAATTCCGTTTACCATGTTCCTGCTCCGGTCCTATTTCATCTCCATCCCCAAGGAGCTGGAGGAGGCGGCCATTGTGGACGGCTGCAACAGCCTGCAGAGATTTTATAAGATCATTATACCGATCAGCAAGCCGGTGCTGGCTTCCTGCGCGGTGGTGAATCTGAACTTTGTGTGGAATGAGTTCCTGTTCGCTAACGTATTTCTGGAGAACAAGGCGATCATGACTATTCCCCTGGGCCTGATGGCGTTCCAGGGCGACCTGAAGTCGGACTATGTGGTAATGCTGGCCGGAATACTGATCGCTTCCGCCCCCATGATCATTCTGTATCTGTGCATGCAGAAGCAGTTTGTAGCCGGTCTGACCTCCGGTGCGGTAAAGGGTTAATCCTAAGGGCGGGCCTTCCGGCCCGCCTGAACAATAAATAAAAGATTTCATTGGCAGGGAAAAGAGGACAAGAAAATGAAAGTGCTGGGACTGGGAGACAATGTAGTAGACAAATATATGCACATTATGGTGATGTATCCAGGAGGAAATGCCCTGAATTTTGCGGTTTACGCGAAATTTATGGGAGTGGAATCCGCTTATATGGGCAATTTTGGTGATGATGAGGCAGCCAGGCATGTCCATGAGACCATCGAAAAGCTGGGTCTGGATATCTCCCACTGCCGTTTTTTGTCCGGGCCCAACGGAGCCGCGAAGGTGACCCTTAAAGACGGCGACAGGGTATTTCTGGGCAGTAATAAGGGCGGCGTGTCCGGCCAGTACCCGCCGGTGCTTTCCAGGCTGGATCTGGAATATATCCACAGTTTTGATCTGGTTCACACCAGCATGTTCAGCCATCTGGAAGATCAGATGGGCAAGCTGAGAGAGGCGGCCCGATTTCTTTCCATGGATTTTTCCAATTCCTGTACCGAAGAATATCTGAAGGAATACAGCGCCTACGTGGACTGCGCCTGCGTTTCCTGCGGGGAAGAGGCCGCGGAAGAGGATGTAGTGCGGCGGATTGAGTCCATTGTATCTTACGGCTGCCGTCATGTGGTGATCGCGACCCGGGGAAGTAAGGGCTCCTATGTGTGGGTAGACGGAAAGATCTTCCGTCAGTCTCCCTGCCTGGTGAAAGCGTCGGACACCATGGGGGCGGGAGATTCCTTTATCACTTGCTTTTTGGTGAATTATGTGGAAGGAATGAAGTACGCCACAGATTTTCCGGTGCTTCCGGACATGGCCGGAGTGACCACTGCAAAGGACTATCGGGATGTGCTGGTGAGTTCAAGTCTCTATAAAGCGGCGGTATTCTCTTCCAGAAACTGCATGAGGGAAGGCTCCTTCGGGTTCGGAAAAAAGTTTGAAGAGTAACTTTGGATACTGACGTAATAAAAAAGGCGGCTGCCGAAACAGCCGCTTTTCTTAGCTATATTAGTATTCCAGTTTCCACATGTATCTTCTCATTGTCAGCGGATGATTGCGGACGATAGCCAGCTGCTCGGCGTAAAGACGAAGCACACCGCTGATCAGGATGGGATTGAAGTATTCCACCACGGAACTGTCGATCTGGGAGCTGAGGCCGAAATCCTTGGCGTCTACCAGAGTAACCTGGGCGTCGAAGCGCTGAAGGAAGGTGAGGGCTCTGGCATCCATGGGGCGTGTGGGGCCGTCGTTCATCAGCAGCAGGTACGGAACATCCTTTTCCGCTAGCTCGAAAGGACCGTGGAAAAACTCGCCGTCATGGAAGGAGCTGGAGGGAAGCCACTGCATCTCCATCATCAAGAACATGGAGAAGGAATAGGCTACCTTCTGGGTCGCTCCGGAGCTCATCACATACAGCATCTTGGAATCCTTATTGGCGTCGGCGAAAGCCTTGGCGAAGGGAAGCTGGCTGGATACGGCGTTCTCGATCAGGTCATAGATCTTGGCAAAGCCCTCCTGAGCTGCGTCATAATGAGCATAACCCTCGTAGGCGTTCAGAACTTCTACGGCGAAGGCCAGAACATTGGTCATCTTCTCCATCTTGGCGGCGTAATTTTTCTCAAAACCGTGGATGATCTGGTAATGAGAGGCAAGAGCCAGGGGAGAACCATCGATATGGGTGACGGATACGACTACTGCGCCCAGTTCCATGGCCTTTTTGGAGGCCTTCACAGTCTCCGGCGTATTGCCGCTTAAGGAGCAGGTTACAACGATGGCCGAGGAATCTACGGCAGCAGGAGTGGAGTAATTGAATTCATTGGCAGTGTAAAGGCTGACACGAAGCTTTTTCGCGTTGCCATCCAGAAAATACTTGCCGGGAAAAAGTTCTGCCATGGACGCACCGCATCCAACAAAATAGACAGAAGCAATCTCGGGTCTTTCCGCCTTGATCGCGGCGACAATCTCTTTAACAGTCATAAGTAGCACCTCCTGAGTTTTATTAATTACATCATATAACATTATATAATGAATGTCAACAAAGAATTATTAAAATATGCAAATATTTGTTGACAGTTATATTATTGATGTTATAATATGTTATATAAGCATGAGGATCGTGGAGTTCCACGGGAAGGAGAAGAAGCATTATGACGATGAAGGAAATTATTGCGGAGATTATTGCGGCGAAGAAGGAAGACGGAGGAATCCGGGAAGTGTATTTTGTTGGCTGCGGCGGTTCCCTGGGAGCCTTTTATCCGGCAAAGATTTTTCTGGAGACGGAGGCATCCGCCATTCGCACCGGCTGGATAACCAGCAATGAATTTATACATAATACTCCCAGAGCCTTGGGCAAAAATTCGGTGGTGATCACGGCCTCCCACAGAGGCAATACGCCGGAGACTGTAAAGGCGGCTCAAATGGCCCATGAGGCAGGCGTTCCGGTTATCGCTCTGACCTGGTCGCCGGATTCTCCCATTACGAAGGTATCGGATTATGTAGTGGGTTATACCTTTGGCGACGGCAAGGATATCGCAGGGGAGAAGACAATTGTGGGCCTTATGGCGGCAGTTGAGATTCTGAATCAGACCGAGGGCTATGAAAATTATGACAAGTTCCTGGACGGCGTCTCCAAGATTGATGGAATTGTCAAAAGGGCCCGTAAACATGTGGAGAAGAGAGCGCAGACCTTTGCGGAAGAGCACCGGGAGGACAGTGTGATTTATACCATGGGAAGCGGAGCGGGCTATGGCGCGGCCTACATGGAAAGTATCTGCATCTTCATGGAGATGCAGTGGATCAATTCCTCCAGCATTCACACAGGCGAGTATTTCCATGGTCCCTTCGAGATCACAGATCAGAACACGGCGTTCATGATTCAGGTCAGTGAAGGCCCTACCAGAGCGCTGGATGAGAGAGCCCTGACCTTCCTGAATCAATACGCCAAGAGGGTAGAAGTATTGGACGCGAAAGAATTGGGATTATCCACCATCGATTCATCAGTGGTTTCCTATTTCAACCATTCTCTGTTCAACAATGTGTATGATGTCTATAACCATGCGCTGGCGGACGAGCGTCAGCATCCCCTGACCACGCGCCGCTATATGTGGAAGGTAGCTTATTAATCAGGTGATTTTCAGCCTGCGGAAAAGGTGGGTAAGGTTATGAACGATAAAAGAAAGGTGCTTCTGGTATGCACCGGCGGCACCATCGCGTCAAAACAGACCGGCAATGGCCTGGCGCCCGAGATTGGAGCGGAAGAGATTCTGGCATATGTGCCTTCTCTGCGGGACCGGTATGAGATTGATGCTGTCCAGGTCTGCAATGTGGACAGCACCAACATGACGCCGGAGCACTGGGGACGGATGGCCGACGCGATTCAGACACATTATGAGGCCTATGACGGTTTTGTGGTGTGCCACGGGACGGACACCATGGCGTACACTTCCGCGGCTCTGTCCTACATGATTCAGAGATCCGTCAAACCAATCGTTATAACCGGAGCCCAGAGGCCTATTAATCTGGAGAACACCGACGCCAGGACCAATCTGACCGACAGCATCTGTTATGCGGCGGATGAGAGGTCTCAGGGAGTCAGCCTGGTGTTCGGAGGCAATGTGATCGCTGGAACCCGCGCCAAAAAGGTGCGGGCCTACAGCTACAATGCGTTTAACAGTGTGAACTTTCCCAATCTGGCCGTAATCCGGGATGGGAAGATTCTGCGCTATATTCCGCCGGAGTCTTTCGAGGGTCCGGTGGAATTTACCCCCAGGATTCGGGACAGCATAGTGGTTCTGAAGTTGATTCCCGGCAGCAAGCCGGAGCTTTTGGAGTATCTGTTTCGGAATTATGACTGTTTGGTCATTGAGAGCTTTGGCGTAGGCGGGATTCCGGAACGGATGATCGATGAATTTTACCGGCAGATGGAGAAATGGATTTCCAGAGGCAAGCTGGCGGTCATGGCGACTCAGGTGGTGAACGAGGGGAGCAATATGGAAGTCTACGAAGTGGGACACAGGGTGAAAAAGGATTTTAACCTGATCGAGGCCTACGATATGACCCTGGAAGCTACGGTAACCAAGCTGATGTATTTGATGCAGAGACACGGAAAGGACTATGAGGCGGTGCGGAGAGGATTCTACAAAACCATTAATTATGATATTTTATATCGATAGCATATGCGATTAAATATTGCTTTTTCAGTATGCAGAAAGGGGCCGGCGACGCCCCTTTCTGCATGTCCGGATATATGTAATTTGAGAAAACTGTAATATCTTGCTGGAAAGGAATTGTTTTTCCTTCATCTATATGATAAATTTGAAAGAGAAAATATATAGACAATGATAATCTCCAATTGATGATTAAATAAGATTAAGAGAGGCGAGAAATGAACGTTTATTTTCCTTTAATTGTAATAGCTCTTATCACAGCGTTTTTGTCTGCCGGTCTGTATCTGGCTGAGAAGAAGACCGTATTTGGCAGCTGGAAGCCGAGGCTCCGCCAGGTATTATATGGTGTAATATTCGGCGTTCTGGCCATCTGCGGCACAGAATTTGGCGCTAACGTCGGAGGTATCACTATGAATGAAAGTACGGCGGCTCCCTTGTGCGCCGGGCTTATTTTTGGGGCGCCTGCCGGCGTAATCTCCGGTCTTATAGGCGGTGTGGAGCGATACTTTGCCACTTACTGGGGAGCGGGGTATTACGGGCGGTATGCCGGAAGTCTCGCCATCATATTTGCCGGATTTTCCGGGGCGGCTATGCGCCGGTTCATGTTTGATGACAAAAAGCCGGCCTGGTATTACGGTCTGGCAGCGGGTATTATCTCGGAAGTAGTGGATATGCTTCTTCTTCTGCTGACCAGAATGAATGATGTCCGGGAGGCGTTTTATACAGTAGAGCTGGGAACATTTCCGCTGGCTTTGATGAATGGACTGGCGGTGATGCTGGCGCTGATGCTGGTGTCGTTTATCGGGAAGGCCAGAAAGGAATCAGGTTCGGAGAGCGGACGTGAAGGGCTGGCCCAGACATTTCAGAAGTGGCTGTTGGCTTGCGTGACTTTGGCATTTCTGGCAACAAGCATATTTACGTTCTGGGTAGAGGATGGTATATCCGACAGCCAGATTGAAAATACACTGAAGCTGAATATTACAGATGTGAGCCGGGATATTCTGGATGCCTCTGATGAAAATCTGCTTAAAGTGACCAGGGAAGCCGCGGTGCTGCTGCAGATGACAGCAAAGGATATAAGCAGGGTAAATTCGGAAACGCTGCGGAGAATCCGGCGGTATCTTCATGTGGCGGAGTTGGATTTGGTGAATGATCAGGGAATTTTGACCGCTACGACTCTGGAAGGCGCGGAGGGCTACGATATGGCTTCTCAGGAACAGTCTGCCGCTTTCCTGCGGCTCCTTGAGGGAGAGCAGGAGATGGTTCAGAGTTATCAGCCTACCGGTTTCGATCCATCCATCTCCCGCAAATATGCCGGGATAGCTCTTGAGGGCGGCGGTTTTCTGCAGGTGGGATATGACGCAGTGCAGTTTCAGCGAGATATTGCCGATCAAGCTGCCGATGCGACCAATAACCGTCACGTAGGCGAGAACGGATTCATTGTTATCTGCGATGAGAACTGGCAGATTGTCAGTGATTCCAGCGGACATACGGGGCAGGACATGAGAGATTTGAATACGACAGGATACTGGCTGGATACAGAGAGCATGCCGGATTTCCAGGCGTTCCGCACAGATATTTATGGCGTTCCTTCCCGCTGTATGTATATGCAGACGGAAGGATATATCATCATGGGTGTGATTCCGGAGTCGGAAGCTGTGTTTACCCGGAATGTGTCGGTTTACATTTCCATTTTTATGGAAGTTATTATATTCACACTTCTGTTTGTCCTGATTTATATTTTAATTAAACATTTGATCGTTGACAATATTCACCGGATCAACCGGTCCCTGGGCCAGATTACGGAGGGCAATCTGGAGGTGAAGGTGAACGTCCGGTCCAATGAAGAATTCGCGTCTTTGTCTGATGATATCAATACGACCGTGGATGTGCTGAAACGGTACATTGACGAGGCAGCGGCCCGGATTGACAAGGAGCTGGCGTTGGCCAAGGCCATTCAGTCGTCTGCCCTTCCTTCAGTTTTTCCGCCCTACCCTAACCGGACAGAATTTGACATCTGGGCAGGGATGCGGACGGCAAAGGAGGTAGGCGGCGATTTCTATGATTTCTATATGTTGGGCGAGGATAAGCTGGTATTTCTGATTGCAGATGTGTCCGGTAAAGGAATCCCTGCAGCCATGTTCATGATGACGGCTAAGACGCTGATCAAAAGTTTGGCCGAGACCGGTATGCCGGTGGAGCAGGTGCTGACGGAGGCCAATGAGCAGCTGTGCGCCAATAACAGTGCGGGAATGTTTGTAACAGCATGGATGGGCATTTTAGATCTGGAGACCGGCATCGTGTCGTTCGGAAATGCCGGACATAATCCGCCGCTTTTGTGCAGAGCCGGAAGCACCTACGAATATTTGAAATCCCGGCCTGGTCTGGTTTTGGCGGGTATGGAAGGGATCCGTTATCGAAGAAACGAGATTCGGCTCGAACCGGGAGATGTGCTCTATCTGTATACGGACGGCGTGACAGAGGCGACGGACCAGATGGAGGAACTCTACGGTGAAGAGCGCCTGAACCGGTATCTGAACGGAGTTTACAGCTGTGAACCAGAGACGATTTGCAGGGCGGTCCTGGAAGATGTGGACCGTTTTGTGGGAAATGCTTCTCAGTTTGATGATATTACCATGCTCTGCTTGAGATACCGCGGTCATGGACAGGAAATAACGGTAGAGGCCGTAACTGACAATGTGAAGGAAGTCACGGAGTTTGTAGAGTCTCAGCTTGAGAAAGCTGAATGTCCGTTTAAGGTAATTATGCAGATTAATGTAGCGATTGATGAGATTTTCAGCAATATCGCCAGGTATGCTTATGGAGATAAACCTGGCGAGGCCACGGTCCGTGTAGAGATTAATGAGAAAATTCCATCAGCGACCCTTATTTTCATGGACAAGGGAAGTCCTTTCAATCCCCTGGAGCGGGAAGACCCGGATGTGACGTTGTCTGCCGGGGAGCGGGAGATCGGGGGACTGGGAATCTTTCTGGTGAAAAAGACTATGGATCAGATGGAGTATGAGTACCGGAACGGAATGAACCGGCTGAAAATTGTAAAAAAGTGGTAACAGGCATGATGATTTTGGAAGGCCTTCCATTCTTTCCCGGTAGTATTCCCAACTTCTGTATGTTAACATAAATCTGTAACAGAACTGTAAAATTTATGAAACGACAGGAGGAGGATTTATGAAGAGGAAAGCATTATGTGCGGTTTTGGCCGGAGCAATGATTTCAATGGCAGTCTATATGCCGACGCCGGCGGCGATGAGAGTTTATGTCATCGGTGGAGGCGCCTGTGGAAACTGGGAAGAGTTGTTCCTGAAAAATGATTGTTGTATACAGGATTTCGGAACAGCTGATGAGCCGGAATGGTTCCCCGGGCAGGGAGACGCTGCCGTACCGGAGAGACCGGATTGGCAGGGCGGACTGAACGAGCCGGAGTGGTTCCCCGGACAGGGAGACGCTGCCGTACCGGAGAGACCGGATTGGCAGGGCGGACTGAACGAGCCGGAGTGGTTCCCCGGACAGGGAGACGCTGCTGAACCGGAGAAGCCGGACTATCAAGACGGCTGGAACGAGCCCGGATGGTTTCCGTGGCAGGGAGACACGTTTGTGCCGCAGTGGCCGGAAGATTCCCAGAAGCCGGATGCGCAGCTCCCTGATCAGAATGATAACCAGATGCGTGCTTACATTAACGGAGTCATTAATCTGGTTAACCAGGAGAGAGCGGCAGCGGGTTTGGTTCCGGTGAGAGAGGATTCAAAGCTGACAGAAGCTGCCACGATTCGGGCCAGGGAAATTGTCAGCAGCTTTTCCCACACCAGACCCAATGGAGGGCATTTCAGTACGGTATTGACGCAGAACGGTATATCTTACCGGGGAGCCGGAGAAAATATTGCCTACGGTTATTCTACGCCTCAGGCTGTAATGAACGCCTGGATGAACAGCGCCGGACACAGGGCAAATATTATGAACGGAAGTTATGTCAATATCGGAATCGGCTACTATCAATCCGGTGACGGCACAATTTACTGCACACAGTTATTTACATATTAATTTCTATACATAGGGGCCATTCTATGATATACTGTCTTCATGAGCACATATATTGTAATGGATCTGGAATGGAATCAGAGTCCAAACGGAAAAGAATATTCTGTAGAGGGCTTTCCCTTTGAAATTATTGAGATTGGCGCGGTTAAGCTGGATGAACAGCTGCGTATTGCGGCTGAATATCACCAGCTTATCGCGCCGCAGGTTTATAAGCACCTCCACTACAGAATTTCACAGGTTACACATTTAAATATGAAAGATCTGCAGCGCGTGGGACGTCCTTTTCCAATCGTGGTTAAGGAATTTCTGGAGTGGTGCGGAGAAGATTATCGGTTTTGTACATGGGGTTCCATGGATGTGACGGAGCTTCAGAGGAATATGGCCTACTATGGACTTGAGAACCCCTTCCCATTTCCGTTATTATATTATGACATTCAAAAGCTCTATGCTTTTCAGGTTGGCGCAAATAAAGAGAAGCCTGCGTTGGATCATGCGATAGTCGAGTTGGGGATTCCCAAAGAGCGGCCATTTCACAGAGCTTTAGATGATGCTTACTATACGGGAATGGTCATGCGGTCTATGGGCTTTGAGAAGTGGAAGCCCTACGTATCCGTGGATTATTTTCGTATGCCGTCAAATGAGAAGGAAGAGATTTTTCTGGAATTTCCCACTTATTCTAAATATGTTTCCAGGATTTTCCCGTCCCGTGACGCGGCTTTGGCAGATAAACGGGTGACAGACATGATCTGCGGAAAGTGCAGACGTATGCTGAGAAAGAAGATTCAATGGTTTTCCTTGAATCAAAAGCAGTATTTTTGCCTGGCGGTCTGTCCGGAGCATGGATATATCCGGGGAAAACTCCGGATGAAAAAGGCGGACGGAGAGAGCGTTTATGTGATAAAAAAACTTAAGCCGGCAGATGAAAACGGCGTTCAGAAAATCATAGAAAAAAAAGAAGAACAGAGAAAACGGCGGAAGGAACGGATGCACAATAAAAAGAATTGACGATCAGTAGTTGTTTCTGTCACGATACCTGCGCCGGCTTTTGGAAGAGCGCCGGCTTCTGCGTTTCTGTTCCATCTTCAAGTCAAATTCCAGAGAGGAGATTCTGCTGTCATTCAGCCTTGCCAGACGTTTTTGACGGCGAAGAAGGCGGGCCTCCATCTCTTTCTTTTCCTGGTAAGATCTGACGGCAATAACGATGCCTACAATAACAGCCAATACTGCCAGAACACCGAGAATCACCCACACAATCGAAGGAACGTGGAAAGGCGCTCTGGCATCTTCTGTTTCTGCCGCAAGAGATTCCTGAAGAGAACTTTCATCCGGCAGAGTAATATCCGCAATCTGTGCAATCGTGGTAGAATCCACAGCAACGGAATCCGAGCCGACTGTATTGACGATCAGATAGGAAGATCCCAGATTCCGGCCGTCCCAGGAGTAGTCAACTCTGGCAATGGCATTTGATGGTGCCGTTTCAGGCAGATCATAAGAAATCTGCGAGGTTACAGAAGAAAAATCCCCCATTTTGGGCAGAGTTAAACAGCCCGACGGATCAAGCTGAAGCCCGGACAATGTAGAAACAGGCAGCCCTGCGATAGTCATGTCGTTGGTCAGGGATGCGTATGTCAAGTCAAAGTTCAGCGCGTTGACAGTCTGGAAATTCTGAAATCCAAAGTCCAGAAGAGCCTTAGTGTCGCGATAGTGGGACTGATGACCATTTAATATAACGGTAATTAGTTTTAATCCGTCCCGCTGCGCGAAAGTAACAAGCGTATTACCGGCCAGAGATGTATAACCGGTTTTGCCGCCAAGGCAGCCTTCATAATAATCGGAGGTATTTCTTTTTAACATACGATGACCGGGATAGATACGGGCACCTTCGGGATTGCGTTTTGTAACAGGCAGATCGTAGTAAAGGGTAGAATCAATCTGCATGAATATTTCATTTTGCATGGCGGCTTGTCCGATCAGAGCTATATCATAAGCCGAGGTATAGTGATCCGGATTATTTAAACCGCTGGGATTAGCAAAATGGGAGTCCATGCAGCCTAATGACGCGGCCTTTTCATTCATAATCTCCGCAAAATCATCTATGCTGCCGGCGACATGCTCGGCCAGGGCGTTAGCCACTTCATTGGCAGATTTCAGAAGCAGCGCATAAAGGCAGTCGCGGACGCTGAGCACGTCCCCCTCATCCATACCCGCGCTTGTACTGCCAGCTTCTACGTTGTAGACGGCATTGTGAGAGAATGTAACCATGTCGTCAAGATTGCATCGTTCGATAACAATGAGAGCAGTTAATATCTTGGTAATACTGGCCGGATAATAAGCATTGTGAATGTTTTTTTCGTATAATACAGCTCCTGTGGAGGCATCCATGAGAATGCCGCCTTCCGCCTCGATACCGACATTTTCCGGCCAGTCGCCCTCGGCATAAGCTTCGAACGGAAAAGCCCCGAATATCAGTAAAAGACAGAGAAAAAATGAAAAGACTTTCTTCATTAAACGCTATCTCCTATATAGAATCCGTTTTAGTGTTTTTTGTCGAAATGAATCCATATAAGGCAAAGGATGAAAATTACCGCGACGCTGACACCGTAAGTCAGACCGATTCTGGCTGCCGTATCCATAAAGAATGGTTCTGGCACAATATTGATAAGCAGATCTGTTCTCGGATCCAGAATCCATAGGTCATTATTAAAGAAGATATGATGGAAAATGATAAAGTACTTGCTGAAATCTGAAGCGATAACAGCAGCAAGTATACATATGATGAGAAAAAACAAACCTGTTCCCGCGCATACGGCTCTGGGAATAACTCTCCTGACAGGCGTTTTCATGATCAACAGCAGGATCAGGCACACGAGCGCAGCCGCAATGCAGGCAGAACGCAGTGCCAGTCCGCCGATAAACAATCCGCGGACATCTTCCATATGGGCAATCTCACGGTCATTAAAAAATTCCCGCGGCTGCCCGTCTACAATAGTGGGGACGTGAAGATCCGGCCGATTTCCGCGAAGATACGCCATCATCTCTGTGGTAACATCAAGAAGATTCTTCATCTCCATATGAACGTCTTCGGTTACATTGTATTTGGTATATTCTTTTTCATAATATCCCGGCGTCCAGTAGGCTACAGCTTCCACGGAAGTAATGAGAAGAATAATCATTAAGCAAAAAGCAAAAATGATGCCGAGAATATATTGTACGCATTTCTTCATAAAAATAAAACCCCGATTTTTTATTTTAATTATAGGAGTAGTATAAAAGAACAGAAAGTTTTTGTCAATGCAGAAAGGGGCGCCCGCCGGGTAACTTCCAATAAAACAGTATCGAAGCAATACTGATATAGGGTAGTTGCCAAACAGGGGTGCAACAAAGGAA
>CANQBN010000022.1 GCA_947588855.1 uncultured Lachnospiraceae bacterium | reverse complement strand
GAAAGCAGGGCCACATATTGAGAAAGTTCAGGCCGTAGAAGCAGTGGCCCACCACCAGGAAATATCCGGCCAGGGTATTGGCCCGGGATTCTCCTTTCAGGAAGATCATGAAAAGGGCGCAGCTCAGTCCGCAGGCTCCCGCGTTTAGGAAAGCGCTGGACAAGCCGCCCAGGGCTATGTAGTCGGTAATCAGAGGACAGGGGGCCGTCATAAGATGCCGCCAGTCGATCAGTGTGTGCCGCCATTCTTTGGCGTAGACAGCGGCTGCGGCGGCCGCCAGAAAGAAAGCGATGGAAAATCCGAGAGCTACTCCGTTGATAATCTGACTGTTGGTAAAGGAATGTTTTTTCATATGCAGGCTCCTGAAAGCGGATTTAAGGTGTTTTAAGATTGCGGGAGTGCAAAGCGCAGAGCAATTCTGCAGCGGTCCCAACATCTCTGTATCGTATTATAGCACAGGATTTATCCTGCTTTCAATATGCTGCGGAGGCCGGAGAGGCGATTTTGCAGGCGGAATGATAGGCGCAGGCGACGGATTTATCGGGAAGCTGTGATGAATTGAGGATGAGAGATGATCGATAAAAAGGAAAACGGGATTCCGCTGCCGGAGGCCTTCTGTCAGAGGATGAAGAAGCTTCTGGGCCAGGAGTACGAGATATTTATAGAAAGTTATCAGAAGGAACGGAGTCAGGGCCTCCGTCTGAATCTGCTTCGGTTTGAGGCTTCCGGCGAAAAAGCCGGGAAAACGGAACCTGTTGCTTTGGCAGGGGGAGATTCGGAATCAGCGGAGATAAAGAGAAAGCTGAAGGAACGGTTTGGCCTGCGTCCGGTTCCGTGGACAGGGGACGGCTATTATTATGAGGCGGAGACAAGACCGGGGCGGCATCCCTATCACGAGGCGGGACTCTATTACATCCAGGAGCCCAGCGCTATGGCCGCTGCAGAGTTTCTGAGTCCTCAGCCAGGAGAACGGATTCTGGATCTGTGCGCCGCCCCCGGCGGCAAATCTACGCAGATTGCCGGCAGAATGGGCGGAAAAGGACTTTTGATCTCCAATGAGATTCACCCGGAGCGTGCCCGAATCCTTTCTCAGAATATGGAGCGCATGGGAATCGGCAATGCGGTGGCCATGAACGAGACGCCGGAACGGCTTTCCGGTGCTTTTCATGAATTTTTTGACCGGGTACTGGTGGACGCGCCCTGTTCCGGCGAGGGAATGTTTCGGAAGGACGAGGCTGCCAGGCAGGAGTGGAGTCCGGAACATGTGGCTATGTGCGCCCGGCGGCAGGCAGGGATACTGGACTGCGCAGCGCATATGCTCCGTCCCGGAGGGAGGCTGGTCTATTCCACCTGCACCTTTGCGCCCGGGGAGAACGAGGGGAGTATCTGGAATTTTCTCAAACGGCACAGTGAATTTTCCATAGAAAATCCGTCCGCTGGTGAAAATGCGGTTTATGAGGGCTTTTCTTTCGGAAAGCCGGAGTGGCTGGAAGGAGAGACGCCGGAGAACCGGGAATCCCTTGCGGACACCATACGCATCTGGCCTCATAAGGTGGATGGAGAAGGACATTACATTGCGGTTCTCAGAAAGAAAGAACTGGAATCCGGCGGGGCTGGAGCAGCCGATGTAAGGGCAGCCCGCAGGAAAAGAGAGCCCGGCAGTTACGGAACCAGAGAGAAGGAAATTTCGGCTCTCTGGAAATCATTCTGCGAGGATAACCTGAATATGGATCCGTCAGCTGACGGCGGGAGGCTTTTGATGTTCGGGGACCAGCTATATCTTCTGCCGGAGCCGGTGATTGATTTTACCGGCCTTAAGGTTCTGCGCCCCGGCCTTCATCTGGGAACGGTGAAGAAAAACCGGTTGGAACCGTCTCATGCCCTGGCCCTCTGGCTGAAAAAAGGGCAGGTGAAACGATGGTATTCCCTTCCGGCAGAAGGTCCTGATATGGAGCGGTATCTGCGGGGAGAGACGTTGGAAATTACAGAAGCCCCGGCTGACAGTAAAGGCCTGTCCGGCAGCGGCTGGGTTTTGATTCTTGCGGACGGCTGGCCCATCGGCTGGGCAAAACAGGTAGGGATAATCCTCAAGAATCATTATCCGAAGGGTCTTCGGAAATACCAGGAAGATGTTTTTCCTTCCCGGCGATATGGCCGGTGATGGAATGGTCGTTTAAGAAACTGGCACGTTTGATACTGTCGGCGCCGTACTTTCCGCGTATGGCGTCGATTGCTCTGTCCATTTTCTCCAGTTTCTGTTTTCTCTCTGTATCAAACAGGTTCATCTGCATGTAGCTTTCATCGGAAATCCTGGTGGCGCGGACGCCGATCAGGCGGACCGGTGTGAGATCCCAGAATTCTTTTAAAAGACGGCAGGAACTCTCGTACAGGATGGTGGTTGAGTCAGTGGGAGCGTCCAGGGTCATTTGATGGGAGTGGTCATGGAAATTGTAGTCCCGCAGTTCCACGCAGACGCAGCCGCACTGGACATGGTCCCGGCGCAGGCGGATCCCAACCGTCTCACACAGGGACAGAAGAATCTGGCATGCGGTCTCGTAATCATCCACATCTCTTGGAAGCGTCGTGCTGTTGCCGTACCCTTTTCCCACAGGTTCCCGCTCTGCTACCGGATCATCATCGATTCCATTGGCGTAGCGGTGGATCTGGACGGCGTATTTTTCTCCCAGATGGGCTTTAAGAACCGATAAGTCACAGTGGGCCAGGTCGCCGATGGTGCGGATACCGATGGCCTGCATTTTCTTCTCGGCGGAACCGCCTACAAAGAACAGATCCCGGACAGGCAGAGGCCACATTTTCTCCGGAATCTCATGCTTCCAGAGGGTGTGGGTCCGGTCCGGCTTCTGAAAATCCGACGCCATCTTGGCCAGAAGCTTGTTGGGAGCGATTCCCACATTGACGGTGAAGCCCAGCTCCGAATGGATCCGCGCGCGGATACGGTCCGCCGTTTCCACCGGTTCTCCGAAGAGGTGGATGGTGGTGGTCATGTCCAGAAACGCCTCGTCGATGCTGAATTTCTCAATGTCCGGCGTGTATTCTTCCAGAAGGTGTATCATATTCCGGGAAGCCTGACGGTAATATTCGAAACGTGAAGGGACGACAACAAGCTGGGGACATTTTTTCAGCGCCTGGGTCAAGGGCTCCCCTGTAGTCACGCCGTATTTTTTGGCAGGAGTGGATTTGGCCAGCACGATACCGTGGCGGGAAGCCCGGTCGCCGCCTACGGCCGAGGGAATCTCCCGCAGGTCCAGGGCGGACGGGTCCCGTGAGAGCCGGTAGACCGACTCCCAGCTTAAGAACGCTGAGTTGACATCGATGTGAAAAATAATGCGGTTTTGAGTCATATGATTGTTCTCCTGCGCGGTCAGATTCTATATGCTATCATAACATAATTCAGGGGAAATGAAAATATCGATCGCAGGGGACTCCTCAGCCGCGGCGGCGATTCCGCAAAGAACGTCTATCCTGAAAAAAACAGGAATACATATAACCAAACGTCTGTAAAGAGGTATATGTTGAAGCGGCTGCGGAAATTTGTCATATATGCTTTTTTAACGGCGGCGCTGATTAGTTTTCGGACGCTGTCCGTATTGGCTCAGGAAAATGGAAGCGGACAGGAGATTTCCCTTAACGCTCAGTCGGCTGTTCTGATGGACGGGGAGACAGGCAGGATTCTCTATGAAAAAAACGGAGACACGGTCCGTCCCATGGCCAGTACTACCAAGATCATGACGTGTATTCTGGCGCTGGAATACGGAAATTCGGACGACGTAGTGACGGTATCCTCTTATGCGGCCGGTCAGCCTAAGGTTCATCTGGGGGCCGCGGCCGGGCGCAGATTTTATCTGAGGGACCTTCTGTATTCTCTGATGCTGGAATCACACAACGACACGGCGGTGATGATCGCGGAACACATCGGCGGCACAGCTGATATGTTTGCAAAACTGATGAACGAGAAGGCGGTGGAACTGGGCTGTGAGAATACATACTTTATTACGCCCAATGGCCTGGACGCTTCCGTGACTCTGGAGGACGGCACGGAGAAGCTGCACAGTACCACAGCCGCAGAATTGGCCGCCATTATGCGCTACTGCGTGTGGGAATCGCCTAAGAGCCGGGAGTTTCTTGAGATTACCAGGACGCAGAACCATTATTTTACAGACATCGATGGAAAGGGCAGCTATTCCTGCGTCAATCACAATGCGCTGTTTTCTTCTATGGAACATCTGCTGTCAGGCAAGACAGGATTTACCGGCGGGGCCGGGTACTCTTATGTGGCGGCGCTGGAGGATGAGGGACGGAAATACGTGATTGCCCTGCTTGGCTGCGGATGGCCGCCTCACAAGACCTGGAAATGGAGCGACGCCAGAAAACTTCTGAATTACGGAACCAGTCATTATGAGCTGAAGGAGATCTTTCAGCAGCCGGAATTGAAGCCTCTTGCGGTAGAAAATGGAATTGCCAGGAGCGGCGATCTGGCAGAAACAGCTGTGACGAATATAACCTTGAACCTGAAAGAAGAAGAGAAGAATCTGAATGTTCTGATGAAGGAAGGGGAGAAAGCGGAAGCCCGCGTAATTCTTCCGGACACGCTGAAGGCTCCGGTTGCCGCAGGGACAGAAGTGGGGCGGGTGGACTATTTTCTGGAAGGAATGCGGGTGCAGTCCTACCCGGTCTATGCGGAAGAGACGGTGGAGGAGCTCACTCCCCGGTGGTGCCTGGAACAGATCCTGCAGAGGTATCTGGAGTGAGCTTTTCCAATATTCTGTATGGATTTTGCAAAGACCCGCGGCGCGGCCTCAGAGATTTGCAGAGTCTTTCGCCTGCTCCCGCATAAGCGCGATCTCCCTGGCATAGCCGTCCAGTTCATTGGGCGTCTCAAGATAGAAAGGCAGGTTCTTCAGGGCGGGGTGTGTGACCACCCGGACCAGGGCCTCGGTCCCGATATATCCCTCGCCAATCCTGGCATGGCGGTCCTTGTGCGCGCCCAGAGGGTTTTTGCTGTCGTTCAGATGGATGGCCTTCAGTCTGTCCAGGCCGATGATCCGGTCAAATTCTGTCAGGACTTCATCCAGATGGTTCACAATATCGTAGCCGCCGTCCCACACATGGCAGGTGTCCAGGCACACGCCCATCTTGTCCGTCAGCTTTACGCGGTCCAGAATCTCCCGCAGTTCCTCAAACCGGCCGCCTATTTCGCTGCCTTTCCCGGCCATGGTTTCCAGAAGGACAGTGGTATGGTGGTCAGGGGTCAGAATGGAGTTGAGAAGCCGGCTGATCAGGGTGATTCCCGTCTCGGTTCCCTGACCCACATGGCTTCCCGGGTGGAAATTATAACAGTTTCCGGGAGTGTATTCCATACGCTCCAGATCTTCTTTCATGGCCCGATAGGCAAAATCCCTGACTGCCTCATCGGCGGAGCAGGCGTTCAGCGTATAGGGAGCATGAGCCAGGATCCGTCGGATGCCGTGTTCTGCAGCATAGGACAGATAGGCGGTTACATCCTGAGGCTCTATAGCTTTGGCGTTTCCGCCCCGGGGATTTCTGGTAAAAAACTGAAAGGTGTTGGCGTCTATGGAGACGGCGGTCTTACCCATGGCCAGGTACCCTTTGGATGAAGACAGATGACAGCCGATGGTCAGCATAAAAAACCTCCTGTTGCGGGAATGAAATTTTAAAACAATATCATAATTATGCTTGCATATGGCGCGGTACGGTATTATATTAGCTTAAAAGACAGGAAGAGGTCAAGCTTTATGTATAAATGCTGTATTTTTGATCTGGACGGGACGCTGATTAACACGGTCTATGCCCTGACCAGAACCATCAACCTGACCCTTGCGCATTTCGGTCTGGATTTGATTGGTTACGAGGAGACCAGGGTGTTTGTGGGGGACGGATATAAAAATTTTGTCAACCGGGCTTTTGCTTTTCGGGGAGAGACAAGCCGACAGATACTTGAGGAAGCCTATGAGGTGTATAACCGTAATTTTCAGGAAAACTGCCTTTACCGCATAGAGGCCTATGACGGCATGAAGGATCTTTTGGCCTTTCTGAAAAAGAGACAGATAAAGATCGCCGTGCTGACCAATAAGGGACAGCGGCAGGCGGTGGAGAACATCGAGACCGTATTCGGACAGGGATATTTTGATATGATAACCGGCGAGCAGGAGGGACTTAAGAGGAAACCGGACCCTCAGGGCGCGCTTTATACGGCAGAGGCGCTAGGGGCGCTTCCATCGGAATGTCTCTATTTGGGGGACACCAATACGGACATGCGGACAGGCATTGCGGCCGGAATGGACACAGTGGGAGTTGCCTGGGGATTCAGGAAAAGAGAAGAACTGGAGCAGTTTCATCCGGCATATATTGTCTCCCATCCGTCGGAAATTATGTCAATTTTGGACGCGCGAAGTGCCAAATAGGGGACTCTGTGGGCCTGAAATCCCATTTTTTTCATAAAAAAAGGCCTTTTGTGGGGGATAATAGCGAAAATATATTTCCAATTTGTAAAAAATGTGTTACAATGTTATCCTACTGGAGCTTACAAAAGATATACAGAGGAATGAACGTTTATGAAGAGATTGGAAATATGTCTGCTGTGTCTGCTGTTTTTGTGCGGATGCCGCCGCTATGAGAGGGTCGAACTGTCCACGACGCCGGCTCCGGTGGTGGTAGGCAGAGAGTCAGATGAGGCCGGGGAAGTTACGGAAGAAACAACAGTACCGGCAACAGTACCGGCGACAATAGAATTGACGACGGAAGCAGAGCCTGAACCGGAACGGATTCCGAAGAAAGTGAAGGGGATTTACCTGTCTGCCTATGTTGCCGGCACGGAGAGCATGATGGACAATATCATCGCGCAGATTGACGCGACCGAGATTAATACGGTTGTGATCGATGTGAAGGATGATAACGGCCGCATTACATTTGCCATGGATACGCCCCTGGTTAATGAGTATGGTTCGGTGAAAAGCTTTATACCGGACATTCAGAAGCTGATGACAAAGCTGAAGGAGCACAATATCTACGCTATCGCCCGGGTGGTGGCTTTCAGGGATCCGTATCTGCCGGAGCAGAAGCCGGAACTGGGACTTAAGCTGGCCGATGGAAGTCTTTATCGCGACCGGAACGGCATGGCCTGGGTGAATCCCTATAAAAAGGAAATGTGGGATTATCTGGTGGAAGTGGGCGTAGGCGCTCATCAGGCCGGTTTTGACGAGGTACAGTTTGATTATATTCGTTTCTGTACGGAACGGGGAATCAATGATGTGGTTTATGATGAAGCGGATACGCAGGGGCGGAGCAAGACGCAGATCATCACGGAATTTGTACAATATGCTTATGAGAGGCTGACGGAGGAAGGAGTTTTCGTAGCCGCGGATGTGTTCGGAGCTATAATCGGCGGAGGAATCGATTCTGACGCCGTGGGGCAATCCTATGGAGAGATGGCGGCAAGTCTGGATTATATCTGCCCCATGATTTATCCGTCCCATTATGGAGACGGAAACTTCGGGATTCAGTATCCGGATACGCAGCCATATGATACGATTTTAGCGGCGCTGCAGGGTTCCAAGGCAGATCTCAGGAATTATTCCAGGAACGGAGAGCATCAGGCGGTAGTGAGACCCTGGCTTCAGGATTTTACGGCATCGTATCTTGCCCATTATATTAATTATGGGGAGGAGGAAGTCAGGGCCCAGATTCAGGCGGTTTACGATGCGGGTTACGATGAGTGGATGCTTTGGAGCGCCGCGTGCAGATATCACTGGGAAGGGCTGAGAACTCCGGAAGAGGCGGAAGAGGAGACTGCAAGGATAGCGGAATCCAGAGCGGCAATTCCTGAGACGACCGCGCCTGAGACGACCGCCGCGTCTGAGACCGCCGGTACGGAAACGAATAGCGGTTCAGGCAGTTCAGGCGATAAGGCCGCAGAAAATGCAGGTTCAGAAAGTACCTTACAGGCAGATACGCAGAACAATGGTTGATTAGGTTCAAATCCAGGAGGGACACGACATGGAAAGGATTCTGAGACCTGGAGAATTATTCAGAGACACTCACGGATCGCTGTATCAGCTGGTGACGATCGCCGAGCATGCGGAAACCGGAGAAAGATTGGTGATATATCAGAGTCTGAATAAAAATTACCAGGTATACGCTTTACCCTGGGACGCGTTCTGGGAGAAGATGGAACCGGATTCCGGGACGTCTCCCGAAATCGGAGAGACCGTTCTTTTAAAGCAGACGGAAGATAAAGGCGAAAGCGCGGAGCTTTCCGGTTCATCAGAAGAATCGGCAAAGCTGAATCCTCTCCTGCTGGAGTTTGTGGAGGAAGAGGACTACGGAGCGCGGCTGGATATTTTCAGAAAGATGAAAGGAAGCCTGACTCAGGAAGAACTGGATGTTCTCTATGAGATTCTGGACTTGTTCCACAAGACAGGGGACGTTGCCCAACAGGCTGAGGCTGTGGAATCTTATCTTAAGATGCAGAAGAAATTCGATGGAACGCGGCTGCGCTGATGCGCCGCGTTCCGTGTTTCCATGCAAACAAGATGCCAGTGGCGCCTTGTTTGTATTACGTCAGTATGCAAAAAGAGCGCGGGAGACACAGGCCGGGCGAGAGGAGAATGTATGTTTAACATTGAGGAAGAGTTGAAAAAACTGCCGGCTCAGCCCGGCGTTTATATCATGCACGATAAGCGGGACCAGATTATCTATGTGGGCAAGGCGATCAGTCTTAAGAACCGCGTCAGGCAGTATTTTCAGAGCAGCCGCAACAAGACGGCTAAAATCGAACAGATGGTGTCCAGAATTGCCTGGTTTGAGTATATTATCACGGATTCCGAGCTGGAAGCTCTGGTGCTGGAATGCAACCTGATCAAGGAACATCGTCCCCGTTACAATACCATGCTGAAAGACGACAAGGCCTATCCATACATCAAGGTGACGGTGACGGAAGATTTTCCCAGAGTTATGATGTCCAGGACCATGAAAAAGGATAAAAGCAAATATTTTGGCCCGTTTACAAGCGCCGGGGCCGTAAAGGATACGCTGGATCTGATCCATAAGCTGTATAAGATCCGCACATGTAACCGGAATCTGCCGCGGGATACAGGGAAGGAACGGCCCTGTCTTAACTATCATATCCATCAGTGTTACGCGCCCTGCCAGGGATATATCAGCAAGGAGGAATACGGAAAGGCTGTGGCGCAGGCCCAGGATTTTCTGGGAGGACATTATGAATCTATCCTCAATATGCTGGAAGAAAAGATGCAGGCCGCTTCGGATGCTCTGGATTTCGAGAAGGCCATTGAATACAGGGAGCTTTTGGGAAGTGTGAAAAAAGTAGCCCAGAAGCAGAAAATCACTTCCGGCAGTATGGACGACCGGGATATAATCGCCATGGCGAAGGATGAGACGGATGCCGTAGTCCAGGTGTTTTTTGTCCGGGAGGGGAAGCTGATCGGACGCGATCACTTTCATGTCAACATCGCTACGGCGGAGAACCGAAAGCAGATCCTTACCAGCTTTGTGAAACAGTTCTATTCGGGAACGCCTTTTATCCCCAGGGAGCTGTGGGTCCAGGAGGAACCGGAGGAAGCGGATATTATCATGAAATGGCTTGAGATGAAGCGGGGCCAGAAGGTAAAGCTGGTGGTGCCTCAGAAGGGCCAGAAGGAGCGTCTGGTGGAACTGGCTGAGCGAAACGCCGCAATGGTTCTGGCCCAGGACAAGGAGAAGATTAAGCGGGAAGAGCTTCGGACCATTGGGGCCATGAATCAGATAGGAGCGCTTCTGGGCCTTGAAGGAATCCGGCGGGTAGAGGCCTACGATATTTCCAACACCAGCGGTCTGGAGTCCGTGGGCTCCATGATCGTCTACGAGGATGGACGGCCCAAACGGAGCGATTATCGGAAATTCAGAATACAGACGGTGAAGGGGCCTAATGATTACGCCTCCATGAGAGAAGTGCTGACGAGAAGATTCAGCCATGGTCTTAAGGAGTCCAAAGACATGGAAGATCAGGGGATGGATAAATCCATGGGAAGTTTTACCCGTTTCCCGGATCTGCTGATGATGGACGGCGGCCGGGGGCAGGTGAACATTGCCCTGGAGGTTCTTGGAGAGCTGGGACTTGAGATACCGGTATGCGGTATGGTCAAGGACGATCATCACAGGACGAGAGGACTGTATTACCACAACGTGGAGGTGCCTATTGACAGTCATTCGGAAGGGTTCCGGCTGATTACAAGAATTCAGGATGAGGCCCACAGGTTTGCCATTGAGTATCACAGAAGCCTGCGCGGGAAGGATCAGGTGAAGTCTGTCCTGGATGATATAGATAACATCGGTCCAACCAGAAGAAAAGCGCTGATGAAGGCGTTTAAATCGCTGGAGGCCGTGAAAGCGGCGACAGTTGAGGAGCTGGAGGCGGTTCCGGGGATGAACAGCAGGGCGGCGGAAAGCGTATACCGTTTCTTCCATTGATGGGAGGGACCGAGGTTTCTGCTTCTGGACAAGGATAATGTTTTGTGATAACATAGTAATCGTGTATCCGGCCTACGGAGACTGAAAGCCCGGACGGCAGGCGAAAAGGAGAATGCAGGGATGTACGGAGTTACGATACAGGAACTGATCGATAAACTGAAACTGAAGAATATGACGCCGGAGATTGACGCGGAAAAAGTGGTCCTGACTCATGCGGATGTGAACCGGCCCGCGCTGCAGCTGGCAGGATTTTTTGAGCATTTTGATAAGGACAGAGTGCAGCTGATTGGTTTTGTGGAGCAGGAATATATTAAGCAGATGGACTGGGCCACAAAGCGCACAAGATATGAGAGGCTGTTGGCCGAGAAGATTCCATGCATGGTGTACTGCCGGAATCTGGAACCGGACAGGGATATGCTGGAACTGTGCAACTATTATGGAGTTCCGTGCCTGATGTCCGATAAAGCGACTTCCGACCTGATGGCGGAGATATTCCGGTGGCTGAAGGTGAAGCTGGCCCCGTGCATCACGATTCACGGCGTACTGGTAGACGTGTTCGGCGAGGGCGTTCTTATTACAGGCGAAAGCGGAATAGGAAAGAGCGAGACTGCCCTGGAACTGATCAAGAGAGGCCACCGGCTGGTGACAGACGATGTGGTGGAGATACGCAAGGTCAGCGATGAGACGCTGATCGGCAGAGCCCCGGATATCACCAAGCATTTTATTGAACTGCGGGGCATTGGAATCATTGACGTGAAAAGCCTGTTTGGCGTTGAGAGCGTGGAGGACACCCAGAATATCAATATGGTCATCAAACTGGAGGACTGGGATAAGGATCGGGAGTACGACCGGCTTGGGCTTGAAGACCAATATACGGAATATTTGGGCAATCAGGTAGTATGCTATAACATACCGATTCGTCCCGGCAGGAATCTGGCGCTGATCGTGGAGGCGGCTGCCATCAATCACCGTCAGAAGGCCATGGGTTACAACGCGGCCAAGGAATTATATAATCGTGTGCAGGCCAATCTTGCCAGAGGCAGATAGAAGCGGCCGGAGGTTGACCTTTTATGAAAGAGTCCTTTTTGAAAGAATTAACAGAGCTTTTAGGAGAAGGGTCGGTGACGGCCAACGAACCTATGAAGCTTCATACCACGTTTCGGATCGGCGGTCCGGCGGATGTATACGCGGTTCCCGGGGATATGCGTGGGCTTAAGGAGACTGTGGCTTTGTGCCGCCGTGGGGAAGTCCCTTACTGTATCCTGGGTAAGGGCAGCAATCTTCTGGTCAGCGATGAGGGCTGGCGGGGAGTCGTGATCTCAACGGAAAACCTGTGCCGGTGCCTGATAGAAGGAATGACCGTAAAGGCCGAAGCCGGTATTTCCCTGGCCAGGCTCGCCCGAAGGGCCTGTGAGGAATCTCTTGCCGGCCTGGAGTTTGCGGCCGGAATCCCCGGGACTTTAGGCGGAGCGGTGGTGATGAACGCCGGAGCTTACGGCTCAGAGATGAAGGCTGTGCTGACAGGGGCAGAGGTCCTTGACACAGACGGAATGGTACATAGATTGGGTCTTGAGGAACTGAAGCTGGGTTATCGCGCCAGCTGCATCCCAGAAAAGAAGTATATTGTTCTTGGGGCGGAGATGAAGCTGACTGCGGGAGAGAAGGAGCAGATACAGGCCCGCATGGATGAGCTTGCGGCCCGGCGCCGTCTGAAGCAGCCTCTGGAGTATCCCAGCGCCGGAAGCATGTTTAAGCGGCCGGAAGGGTATTTTGCGGGGAAGCTGATCGATGACGCGGGACTGCGCGGCTTTTCGGTCGGCGGGGCCCGGATTTCGGAGAAACACTGCGGTTTTGTGATCAACAGAGGAGACGCTACCGCCGGGGACGTGCTTGAGCTGTGCAGGCAGGTGGCGGGGATTGTGAAGGACAAATTCGGCGTAGAGCTTGAGAGAGAAGTAAAATATCTTGGATAGAGCGATGGCGGCGTACGGAACGATAGGATTTCAGGAGGAACTGACGTGATGAAACTGGTGATTGTGACGGGAATGTCAGGAGCGGGTAAGACCGTGGCCTTGAAGATGCTGGAAGACGTGGGGTATTACTGTGTGGATAATCTTCCGATCCTTCTGATGAGAGAATTCGCGTCACTTTTGGAAGGCAATTCAGAGAGAAATTCCGACAGAGTCGCTCTGGGTATTGACATCCGAAGCGGTCAGGACCTGCCCCTGTTTAACGATATATTAAAGGACTGGCGCAGGCAGGGAATCGACTGCCGGATCCTTTTTCTGGACTCCAGCGACGAGATGCTGATCAAGCGTTATAAGGAAACCAGAAGAAGTCATCCTCTGGCCGGTATGAACAGAATCGACCAGGGAATCCTGAAGGAGCGGGAGAAGCTGGCATTCCTGAAGGAAGAAGCGGATTATATTATTGACACGAGCAAGCTCCTGACAAAGGATCTGCGGCAGGAAATTGAGAAGCTGTTTTTGGAAAATCAGAATTTCGATAATCTGTTCATAACGGTACTGTCCTTTGGTTTTAAATATGGGATTCCCGCCGACGCGGATCTGGTTTTTGACGTGCGCTTTCTTCCCAATCCGTATTACGTGGATGAACTGAAGGATAAGACCGGAGAGAACCGGGCGGTTCAGGAGTATGTCATGAGAGGCGGAACCGGATATCAGTTTCTGACAAAACTGTATGATATGATTGATTTCCTGATCCCCAATTATGTGAAGGAGGGGAAGAATCAGCTGGTCATCGCCGTCGGATGCACCGGAGGAAGACACCGTTCCGTGACTATGGCGGGGGCCTTGTACCAGCATCTTCAGGTCTCCAGACAGCTGGGTCTGAAACTGGAGCACAGGGATATGGACAGGAACAGCAGATAACTATGTGAGGTATGAGTCATGTCGTTTTCTTCTCAGGTGAAAGAGGAACTCGCGAAGCAGTTCAGCCCGGCCCGGCATTGTCAGATCGCGGAAATCGCGGCCATTATCAGCTTGTGCGGTCGGATTCAGATTGATGAAGATGACTGTTTCCGCGTAAAAATTTCAACAGAAAATGAGGCTGTTGCAAGAAAGTACTTTACATTATTAAAAAAAACATTTAATATAAGTACGGATGTTGTGATCCGCCAGAATGCTTATCTGCGGCGCGGCAAGTCTTATCAGGTTGTTATTTCGGATGATCAGGATGCCAGACGTGTGCTGATGGCGTCTAAATTGCTTGACAAAAACGGCCAGGTGGAGGAGGTTCTCTCAGTGGTAAAGAACCGTCTGATTCAGAACACCTGCTGCCGGAGAGCGTTCATCCGTGGCTCCTTCTTAGCGGCCGGCTCCATCAGTGATCCGGAAAGGTTTTACCATTTTGAGATCGCCTGTCCGACCAGGGCGAAGGCTGTTCAGATCAGGGATGTGATTGCCGCTTTTGACATTGACGCCAGAATCGTGATTCGAAAAAAGTATCATGTGGTGTATGTCAAGGAAGGCAGCCAGATTGTGGATATTCTGAATGTGATGGAGGCGCCTCAGTCCCTTATGGAGCTGGAGAACATCCGCATCCTGAAGGAGATGAGAGGCAGTGTCAACAGGCAGGTTAACTGCGAGACGGCCAATATCAACAAGACTGTGAACGCCGCTGTAAGACAGCTGGACGATATTGCATATATTCGCGACGCAGTCGGTTTTGACTGTCTGCCCGAGAATCTTGCGGAGATTGCAAGGGCCAGACTGGACAGACCGGATGCTACTTTGAGGGAATTGGGCGAATCTCTGGACCCGCCTATAGGCAAATCCGGGGTTAATCACCGACTTAGAAAACTGAGTAACCTGGCTGAAGAGCTGAGGGAGAAAAGTAGTATATCGGAATAGAAGCCAGGCCATTCAAGGGAATGAGGAGGATGAATTATGACGAAAAAGGCTATCAGAATCGAATTGGAGACGGGGCTTGAGGCGAGACCCGTGGCAATGCTGGTGCAGGTGGCAAGCCAGTATGACAGCAGCATCTATGTGGAATGTGAATCCAAAAAGGTCAATGCCAAGAGCATCATGGGAATGATGACTCTGGGACTGGTGCCGGGCGAGCAGCTGATCGTTTCTGCTGATGGCACCGATGAAGAAAAAGCGATTGAAGGAATTGAGAAATATCTGACTGAGGGCTGAGTAAGGGGCTCGGTTTGATCAATGAGGAGTTTGCCGGGAGCAGACTCCTTTTTTTGAAAGGCGGTGGGACCATGGCGTTTACGCATCTGCATGTTCATACGGAATACAGTCTGCTGGACGGTTCAAGCAAAATTAAAGAACTGGTTGCCCGGGCAAAGGAACTGGGAATGGACAGCATGGCGATTACGGATCATGGAGTCATGTACGGAGTTATTGATTTCTATAAGGCGGCCAGGGAGGCGGGAATCAAACCGATTCTGGGCTGCGAAGTGTATGTGGCGCCGGGCTCCCGCTTTGACCGTGAAACGAGCCGGGGCGAGGACAGATATTACCATCTGATCCTTCTGGCGGAGAATAACAAAGGCTACAGCAACCTGATGAAGATTGTGTCCAAGGGATTTGTGGACGGATTTTACTATAAACCGCGGGTAGATTACGAAGTGCTGCGACAGTATCATGAGGGCATTATCTGTTTAAGCGCCTGCCTGGCCGGAGAGGTTCAGCGTTATCTGGAGAGAGGGCTTTATCAGCAGGGAAGAGAGGCCGCTCTCCGGTATGAGGATATCTTCGGAAAGGGCAATTTCTTTCTGGAGCTGCAGGACCATGGAATTCCTGCTCAGAAGACGGTGAACCAGGCTCTTATGAGACTTAGCCGGGATTTGAATATCAAACTGGCGGCTACCAATGATATCCATTATATTTATGCGGAGGACGCGGTTCCCCATGATATTCTCCTGTGCATTCAGACCGGCAAGAAAGTGACCGATGAAAATCGGATGCGCTATGAGGGCGGGCAGTATTACTGTAAGTCCGAAGAAGAGATGCGGGCGTTGTTCCCCTATGCACAGGAGGCTCTGGACAATACGTATGAGATCGCGAAGCGGTGCAACGTGGAGATTGAATTCGGGGTTACCAAGCTGCCCAAATTTGAGGTGCCGGAAGGGTATGATTCCTGGAGTTATCTCAATCATCTCTGCAGTGAGGGCATGGAGAAACGGTATCCTGATGATGACGGAACCCTGCGGAAGCGGCTGGATTATGAGCTGGGCGTCATCAGGAACATGGGATATGTGGATTATTTTCTGATCGTATGGGACTTCATCCATTTCGCGAAATCCCACGGGATCAGCGTCGGCCCGGGCCGCGGTTCGGCGGCCGGTTCTGTCGTGGCTTACTGCCTGGAAATCACGGATATTGATCCGATCCGCTATAATCTGCTGTTTGAGCGCTTTCTGAATCCGGAGAGAGTATCCATGCCGGATATTGATATTGACTTCTGCTTCGAGAGACGGCAGGAGGTTATCGATTATGTAGTTGAAAAATACGGCAAGGACCAGGTGGTGCAGATCATCACCTTCGGAACCCTGGCGGCCAAGGGCGTGGTCCGCGATGTGGGAAGAGTGCTTGATATGCCCTACAACCGCTGCGACGCCATCGCCAAGATGATACCGAGGGATCTGGGCATCACGCTGGAGAAAGCTCTTAAGATCAGTCCTGACCTGAAAAAGGCCTACAACGAAGACGAGGATGTGAAGTATCTGATTGATATGTCCATGCGGCTGGAGGGATTGCCCAGGCATACTTCCATGCACGCGGCCGGCGTGGTGATCAGCCGTACCTCCGTGGATAATTACGTGCCTCTGTCCAGGGCGGCGGATGGAACCCTTACGACTCAGTTTACCATGACGACGCTGGAGGAGCTGGGACTTCTTAAAATGGATTTCCTAGGACTCCGGACTCTGACGGTAATCCAGAACGCTGTGGAGCAGGTGGCGAAAAATTACGGTGTCCGGCTGGATATGAGCGCCATCGATTATGATGATCCGGCGGTCTATGAACTGATAGGAAGCGGAAAGGATGAGGGAATATTCCAACTTGAAAGCGGCGGCATGAAGAGCTTTATGAAGGAGCTGCAGCCGAAAAGCTTAGAGGATGTTATAGCCGGTATCGCCCTGTACCGCCCGGGCCCCATGGATTTTATTCCCAAGTATCTGAAGGGAAAGAACGGGCAGGGAGATATAACTTATGACTGCCCTCAGCTGGAGCCCATTCTGGAACCTACCTACGGCTGTATCGTCTATCAGGAACAGGTCATGCAGATCGTGCGCGATCTTGCCGGGTATACCATGGGCCGGAGCGATCTGGTCCGCCGGGCCATGTCCAAGAAAAAAGCTTCTGTCATGGCCAAAGAGAGGCAGAATTTCGTCTACGGCAATGACGAGGAAGGCGTAAAAGGCTGCATTCGCAACGGAATCGACGAGAAAACCGCCAATACTATTTTTGACGAGATGACGGCCTTTGCCAGCTATGCTTTCAACAAGTCCCATGCCGCCTGCTACGCGGTGGTAGCCTATCAGACGGCGTATTTAAAATACTATTATCCCCGGGAGTTTATGGCCGCGCTCATGACGTCCGTTATGGAGAATACCGGAAAGGTATCGGAGTATATCCTTGTGTGCCGTCAGATGGGTATCGGAATCCTTCCTCCTGACATCAACGAAGGGGAGGCCGGCTTTACCGTATCCGGCCAATCTATCCGCTACGGACTGGCCGCCATCAAAAGCATAGGAAGGTCTGTGGTGCAGACCATTGTGGCGGAGCGGGAGGCCAACGGACCCTTCCGTACGATGGATGAGTTCGTGGAAAGGATGAGCAATAAGGAGGTCAATAAAAGGACTCTGGAAAGCTTTATCAAGGCGGGAGCCCTTGATTCTCTTCCCGGAAACCGGAAGCAGAAATGTATGGCCGCTCCGGATATTTTGGAACAGAAGAACAGGGACAAGAAGAATGTCATGGAAGGCCAGATGTCCCTTTTTGATTTCGCGGATGACGGGGATAAGAAAAATTTCCAGATATCGCTGCCGGATGTAGAGGAATTTACGAGGGAGGAGCTTCTGGCGTTTGAAAAGGAGATGCTGGGAATCTATATCAGCGGTCATCCTCTCGAAGCCTACGAAAGCGCCTGGAGGGCCAATGTTACTGCTGTCTCTACGGATTTCATCGTGGATGAGGAGACGGAGAAAGCGGCGGTGGAAGACAACAGCCGGGTCACGATAGGCGGCATGATCGCTGGAAAGACGGTGAAGACCACGAAAAACGGCCAGATGATGGCGTTCGTGGATGTGGAGGATCTGGTCGGCTCCGTGGAAGTCATCGTATTTCCAAAGGATTATGAGAAAAACAGGGACATTCTGATTGACGATGAGAAGATCTTCGTGCAGGGCAGAGTTTCTGTCGGGGACGATCCGGTGGGCAAGCTGGTCTGTGAACGGATCATTCCGTTTTCGAGTCTCCCGAAGCAGCTGTGGCTTCAGTTTGAAAACAAGTCGGCCTATGACAGCCGTATGGGCGCGGTCATGGACTGCCTGAAGCAATCCGATGGATATGACGGAGTAACCATATATCTTCGGGAGGAGCGTGCCAGGAAGAATATGCCTGCCAACTGGAACGTGACATGCGATGATGAGCTTCTTCAGCAGCTTTACCAATTATTGGGCGAAGAAAACGTCAAAGTCGTGCAAAAAAACATTGAAAGAATTAGCAAAATGAATTAAAATATGGTTTGTATGGATATAAATACAATTGTATTGAAATACGTTTACAAGCGGAGGTTATCGGTATGGCTAAAGCAGTTAAGACAATCGGTGTACTGACAAGCGGAGGGGATGCTCCCGGTATGAACGCGGCGATTCGTGCCGTGGTCCGCTGCGCAATCAGCCGCGGATTGAAAGTAAAGGGAATTATGAGAGGATACGCAGGCCTGCTTCAGGAAGAGATCATCGATATGAAGACCACCAGTGTGTCCGAGATTATCAATAGAGGCGGAACGATTCTCTATACGGCCAGATGTATGGAGTTTATGACACCGGAAGGACAGAAGAAGGGCGCTGAGATCTGCAGGAAGCATGGCATCGACGGTATGGTGGTGATCGGCGGCGACGGTTCCTACCGGGGAGCGGGCAAGCTGTCAGCCATGGGAATCAATACCATCGGAGTTCCGGGGACCATCGATCTGGATATTGCCTGTACCGATTACACCATTGGATTTGACACGGCCGTGAACACGGCTATGGACGCCATCGATAAGGTCCGCGATACGTCCACATCCCATGAGCGCTGCAGTATCATCGAGGTCATGGGGCGGCACGCCGGATATATTGCTTTGTGGTGCGGTATTGCCAACGGAGCCGAGGATATCCTGCTTCCGGAGAGATACGACGGCAATGAGCAGGTGCTGATCAACCGTATCATCGAGAACCGCAAGATCGGTAAGAAGCATCATATCATTATTAACGCGGAGGGCATCGGTCATTCCACTTCCATGGCAAGGCGGATTGAGGCGGCAACCGGCATTGAGACCAGGGCTACGATTCTGGGATACATGCAGCGGGGCGGCACTCCCACCTGTAAGGACAGGGTGTATGCCTCCATCATGGGCGCCAAGGCAGTGGAACTTCTGGACAACGGTCACAGCAACCGCGTGGTCGCTTATAAGAACGGCGAGTTCACGGATTTTGACCTGGCAGAAGCTCTGGCCATGAAGAAGGATATTCCGGAAGATCAGTATGAGATCAGCAGACGTCTGACCAGATAAATGCTGCCAGACTGTTACGGATTGAGGTGAGAGGGACTGACTATGGCAGGAGTAGTGCTCTGCGGAGCCAATTCCTATGAGGAGAAATATTATTTCAATAAGGATTTTCAGGCGCTGCCGGAGAGCGTTCGCCAGGAGCTCCAGATTATGTGCGTTCTCTATACGGAGGATGTAGGCGGAATTCTTACCATGGAGTTTAATGAGGAAGGAAATCTGGAATTTAAGGTGACGGCGGCGGATAACGATTATCTGTTTGACGAGATTGGCAGCGCCCTGAAGATAAAGCAGTATCAGACGGAGAAAAGAGAGCTTCTGGAATCGCTGGAGCTGTTTTACCGTGTGTTTTTCATGAAAGAGAATCCATGGAGAGACGAAAATTAAAGATTGGCTCAGTAGAGCTTGAAAACAGCCTGATATTAGGGCCTATGGCGGGTGTGACGGATATGCCGTTCCGGATGCTCTGCAGAGAGCAGGGCTGCGGCGCGGCATATACGGAGATGGTCAGCGCCAAGGCCATTTTTTATAATAATAAAAAAACATTTGAGCTGATGGAGGTCGGTGGGGATGAAGGTCCCGTGGCCCTGCAGCTTTTTGGAAGCGAGCCGCAGCTGATGGCTGACATAGCCGCCCGGATGGAAGAAGGTCCTTTTGCCTGGATTGACGTGAACATGGGCTGTCCGGTTCCAAAGATCGTCAATAACGGCGAGGGCTCTGCCCTGATGAAGGATCCCGGGAAAGTGGAGCGGATTCTGACTGCCATGGTAAAGAAAGTGAAAAAACCGGTGACCGTCAAATTTCGAAAGAGTTTTGATGAAAATTATCCGGACGCGGTAGAATTTGCCAGGATTGCCGAAGGCTGCGGCGCTGCCGCTGTAGCGGTTCATGGGCGGACCAGACGGCAGTTTTATTCCGGACAGGCGGATTGGGATATCATCAGGCGGGTAAAAGAGGCTGTGAAGATTCCGGTCATCGGAAGCGGAGACGTATTTACGCCGGAATCTGTCGGCCGGATGTTTGAAGAGACAGGCTGCGACGGTATCATGATCGCGCGGGGAGCCAGGGGAAATCCCTGGATTTTTTCAAGGACTCTTCATTATCTGGAAACAGGTCAGGCACCGCCCGCTCCGGACAAAACCGAGATTCGCAGTATGATGCTGCGTCATGCCGGACTTCTCGCGGAGTGCAAGGGAGAATACGCGGCCGTGAAGGAACTGCGAAAGCATATAGGGTGGTATACCGGCGGACTTCCGCATTCGGCGGCGTTGAGAAATGATGTGAACCAGGCGGAAACGCTCCCACAGCTGGAAAAACTGATTTGGGACAGTATGTCTTGACAAGATTTCGCAGTTGAGATATAATACGGAGAATGCAAATTAGTTTAACCCTGTTTGCAGTGTTAGAACAATATAAGGAAGGTAACAGTATTATGGCAGAGAAGAAGAACATTTTAACGTATGCAGGATTAAAAAAATATGAAGATGAGCTTCACAATCTGAAAGTTGTCCGCAGAAGAGAGGTGGCCCAGAAGATAAAAGAGGCCCGCGAGCAGGGTGACTTATCAGAGAATGCCGAGTACGACGCTGCCAAGGATGAGCAGAGGGATATTGAACTGCGGATTGAGGAACTGGAAAAGCTGCTTAAGAATGCCGAAGTCGTTGTAGAGGACGAGGTGGATCTGGACAAAATCAGCGTTGGCTGCAAAGTGAGAGTCTATGAGATGGAATTTGACGAGGAGACAGAGTTCCGTCTGGTGGGTTCTACAGAGGCTAACAGTCTGGAGAACAAGATTTCCAATGAGTCGCCTGTGGGTAAGGCCCTGATCGGGAAGAAAGTAGGAGATATCGTGGATGTACACACACAGGTGGGCGTTATTCAGTATAAAGTGCTTGAAATTCAGAGAGTATAAGAGCAAAACAGAATGAGATGCCGACGGCCAGCCCGGAAAAGGGGCTGGCCTCTTTTTGGAGAACAGGGCTTTTGGGGGAACGGCAATAAAATCCTTGACGTTTTCAGGTTCACCCTATAAAATAGTCGGAGAAGTAACATTGCCTTAGAATTCGCGAGTATAAAGGAGAGAATGACGTGTCAGAGCAGAATCAAAATAAAAACAACAGCGGAAATCAGCCTCAGCAGGATATCAACCAGCTTCTGAAGGTGCGCCGCGAGAAGCTGGCAGAGCTTCAGGCCGCAGGCAAGGATCCCTTTACAATCACCAAATATGACGTGACCGTTCACAGCACCGATGTGAAGGATAATTATGAGGCGTGGGAGGGAAAAGAAGTTTCCATCGCCGGCCGCATGATGTCCAAGCGCGTTATGGGCAAGGCCTCCTTCTGCAATGTCCAGGACCTGAAGGGCAACATCCAGTGCTATGTGGCCAGGGACGACCTGGGAGAAGAGGCCTATAAGGATTTTAAGCGGATGGACATCGGCGATATCGTAGGCGTGAAGGGAATTGTGTTCACTACCAAGATGGGGGAGATTTCCGTCCATGCCAAATCCATGGTGCTTTTGTCCAAGAGCCTTCAGATTCTGCCTGAGAAATACCACGGACTGACCAACACGGATATGCGCTACCGCCAGAGGTATGTGGATCTGATCATGAATGAGGACGTGAGAAAGACCTTTGTCATGCGTTCCCGGATCATCAGCAGCATCCGCCGTTATCTGGATGGCCAGGGATTTTTGGAAGTAGAGACGCCCATGCTGGTGGCCAACGCAGGCGGCGCCGCGGCAAGGCCTTTTGAGACCCATTACAATGCTCTGGATGAGGATGTGAAGCTACGTATCTCCCTAGAGTTGTACTTAAAGCGTCTGATCGTAGGCGGCATGGAGCGTGTCTATGAGATCGGAAGGGTGTTCCGCAACGAGGGCCTGGATACCCGGCACAATCCGGAATTCACCCTGATGGAGCTGTACCAGGCTTACACGGATTATTACGGAATGATGGATCTGACGGAGAACATGTTCCGTCATGTAGCCCAGGAAGTCTGCGGAACCACAACCATTACCTATTCCGGCATAGAGATTGACCTGGGCAAACCTTTTGAGCGGCTTACCATGATCGATGCCATCAAAAAATATACCGGCATTGATTTTGAAGAGATAAAGACTACGGAAGAGGCAAAGAAGCTGGCTGACGAGAAAGGCGTTCACTATGAGGCCCGCCATGTCCGGGGCGATATCATCAACTTGTTCTTCGAGGAGTTTGTGGAGGAGCATCTGATTCAGCCTACCTTCATCATGGACCACCCGGTTGAGGTCAGCCCCCTTACCAAGCGTAAGCCTGACAAACCGGAGCTGGTGGAGCGGTTCGAGCTGTTTATCTATGCCCGTGAGATGTGCAACGCCTATTCTGAGCTGAACGATCCCATCGACCAGAGGGCCCGCTTCGCGGCCCAGGAAGAGGCCTTCGCGGCGGGAGACGAGGAGGCTAACCACACAGATGAGGACTTCTTAAACGCCCTGGAGATCGGTATGCCGCCTACAGGAGGCATCGGATACGGCATTGACCGCCTGGTGATGCTTTTGACAGATTCGCCGGCCATAAGGGACGTGATCTTCTTCCCCACTCTGAAAAGTTTATCGTAAAGAATCCAGTATTTGTGCGGGGGGACGGTTGACGCCAATGACGCCAACTTGACGCCAATTGCCACAGGAACGGATGTTTGAAAAATAAGAGTATCAGCTTATCCATCAGGAATGGCTGGTACTCTTATTTTTAGTTCTTTTTTAAGTGGAAGTGTGTTTTACGCTATCCTGCAGTGAATAGCTAAGAAGAGAAATCTTAAGTGCTTTTTCTTTACATAGACTCAGGTAATTTAGCGCTTTAATAAGTTGCCTGCGGGATATCGCAGGGGATATGTTTCAAAGACATAATTTTTCTTAATTCCTGCAGGAGTTGTAGTTTGCGCTACAGAATACTGACAATTTTTTGTTATATCATAAAATTACCGTAAAACTTTGCTGCTAAATATCAATAAAGGAGGAAAGTCATGAGTTTACCAGCATTTGATTATGTCAAAGCAAAAAATCTCGAAGAGGCTTCCAGGATCGCCAAGGTGAAGGGCGACAAGGGAGTGCTCATGGCAGGGGGCACCGACGTCATCCTGCTTCTGAAGGACCGGGTGATCCATGTAGACACCGTGATTGATCTGAAGGACATCGAAGGTCTCGAAGGCATCGAGTTTGTGGAGGGCGAGAAAATGACGGTCGGCGCCCTGACCAAACTATTCGATATCCAGACCTCTGAGGTGGTGCAGAAGAATATTCCTGCCCTGGCGGACGCGGCCAACTATGTAGCCTCCGCTCAGATTCGCCGGAAGGGTACCCTG
>CANQBN010000021.1 GCA_947588855.1 uncultured Lachnospiraceae bacterium | reverse complement strand
GCTGCATCTTCGTCAGCTGCAGCCCATCCAGAAACTCACGAAATTTCACCACGGACATATCCGTGGCGTCATAAATATTCAGATTTCCTACCGTAACCGCAAGGGAGGACTGCTTCAGCCTCTTCCCCTTGCACCGGGAACAGGGGGTGATCCGCATGAAGGTCTCATACTCCGCCTTGCTGGTCTCGGAAAAGGTCTCCCGGTACCGCCGCTCCACATTCTTGATCAGTCCCTCAAAGGCCACGTCATAGACGCCTACACCCCGCTGACCCTGGTAATGAACTTTCACCTCATGGCCGCCGGTGCCATAGATCAGCACGTCGTGAATCTTCTTCGGATACTCCTCAAAAGGCGTGTCCAGACTGAAATCATATTCCTTCGCCAATGCGTCAAGAACGGCTCTGGTAAAGCTGCCCTTGTCCACGCAGGACTGCCAGCCCATCACCGTGATGGCCCCCTCGGCAATACTCATGGATTTATCCGGAATCATCAGATCCTCGTCAAATTCCATCTTGTAGCCCAGGCCCAGGCAGTCGGGACAGGCGCCGAACGGGTTGTTGAAGGAAAAGCTTCTGGGCTCCACCTCCTCTATGCTGATGCCGCAGTCAGGACAGGCGAAGTTCTGGCTGAAATTCATAGTCTCTCCGTCCACCACGTCTACCATCATCAGACCGCTGCCCAGATTCATGGATGTCTCGATGGAATCCGTCAACCGCTTCTCAATCCCCGCACGGACCGAAAGCCGGTCTACAATGATCTCAATATTATGCTTAACATTCTTATCCAGCTTGATCTCTTCCGTAAGCTCGTACTGGTTTCCGTCCACCCGCACGCGGACGTAGCCGCTTTTTCTGGCCTGTTCCAGCACCTTCACATGCTCGCCCTTGCGCCCTCTCACCACGGGAGCCAGAAGCTGGATCCTGGTGCGCTCCGGCAGCGCCAGGATCTGATCCACCATCTGGTCCACGCTCTGTTTGCGGATCTCCCTGCCGCACTTGGGGCAGTGGGGAGTACCAATCCTGGCATAGAGCAGACGCATATAATCGTAGATCTCCGTCACCGTCCCCACGGTGGAACGGGGATTCCGGTTGGTAGACTTCTGATCAATGGAGATGGCCGGCGAAAGTCCCTCTATGCTCTCCACCTCCGGCTTCTCCATCTGTCCCAAAAACTGTCTGGCATAAGAGGACAGAGACTCCATATAACGCCTCTGTCCTTCCGCGTAAATCGTATCAAAAGCCAATGATGATTTTCCGGAACCGCTCAAGCCTGTCAGCACCACCAGCTGATCTCTGGGAATATTGATATCAATATTCTTCAGATTGTGTTCGCTGGCTCCGCGAATCTTAATATACTGCTTTGCCATACCAAAAACTCCTTCTGTTTATGAAAATTACCTGAACGGTATTTATATTCGCTCTGTTAAACTGACTGTATAGCCGGCTGCTTCACCGGCGTCTTTCAACATCATATCACAAACCGTTCCCGTTTGCAAACATTTGTTCGGTTTTCTCATAAAAAGCAGGGGCTGTTGCAAATATTACAGCCCCTGTAAATCAATCCATTTATTGTCCCGGACCGGCAGGTGCCTGGGCTTCCACGCCCGGAGCCGGTGCCTCCGGTGCAGGCGCGGCGGGTGCAGGCGTCGGTTCAGAAACCGGCGTCGGCTCAGGGGCAGGTGCCGATTCGGGAGCCGGCATTTCAGGAGCAGGTGCGCTCCCGCCTCCATTTGAAACGCCGGGGCCTACCTCCTGACTGCCCTCATCGGGAACATTTCCAACTTCTCCGGGACCGGCAGGCGCCTGAGATTCCGCGCCCGGACCGGGTTCTCCTGCGGATACCCCGGGACCGGCCTCTGCTCCGGACGTTTCCTCAGGAACAGTCTGGGGCGCCGGCGCAGCGGTTTCAGGAACTGCCGGCTGTGCGGCTGTCGGCGCCGATGGAGCCGCAGGTTTCACAGTCGCGGCGGCCGGTTTTGCGGCAGAAGTCGTCTTACTGCCGGATGAGCCGGCACTGGCCGCGGCCGTACCGGAAGAACCGCCGGTCTGATAACATAACACAGGAGTTCCCGCAGCAATATTCTCATAAATGGTTTTCGCAACGGATTTTGGCAGATTCACACAGCCGTGAGAACCGTTGGTCAGATAGATCTTACCGCCAAAAGCGCCTCTCCACGTGGCGTCATGAAGCCCGATTCCGCCGTTAAACGGCATCCAGTAGCTGACCGGACTCTCATACTCATAGCTGCCGTCCGGTCTGCGCTCTCCTCTCAGGACCCGGTTCCGCTGTTTATATGCCACAAAATACGCTCCCGACGGAGTGTCATACCCTCTGGAATGATTGCCGGACACAAAGTCTGACTCTATCACAAGCTTTCCATCCTTATAATAATACAAATGCTGCGCTGACAGATTCACTTCCACATACGTGTTCCCGTAATCATTATCACCCCGGCTGTTGGCTGTCTGAGAATAGACCGGCTCCCTCGTCTGACTTTCTCCCGCCATAACAAGCTCATAAAGCTGATCAGCCTCTTTCTTCTGATCGATCTTCCAGCCGTAGGTCCCCTTAGAAATGGTAACCACCTCGCCGGAAGTAGTCTTGAGCGCTTTAGGCTTGCCCGCAGTATTGTATTTCTCAGCCAGGCCTGCAACATAGGCCGATACCTGCTCCGGATCTATCGTCACGACGCCGTCTTCACCGGTAATCATCCAGTTCACAATAGTATCACCGTTCAGGACTTCTTCCTGACTGCCAAACTGATAGGTAATAACAGACTTTACAAATTTATTGAGACTCTCTGCCTGCGCGTTTAAATCGGCATCATCCAACGTAATCTCCGGTTTATCATACACATCCAGTTTTTCCAGCGCCAGCTCCGGCTTCAGACCCTGGATAGCCTCGGCAACCGCCGCCGATACCGCAGCCTTATCAGCCTTGTTTCCCTGTTCCTCCGGCACCACTTTGTACCCTTCTCCGACTATGTAGTCCGACAGATACGCGTCCTGGGGCGGCTGAATCCGGCTCTCATCGAAGAATACCAGTCCATCGATGCGGTCCGACAGCAATTGTTCATCCAGAGAAAGTGCTGTATTCACCTGATAATTCGCAACTGTACTTCTATGCTTCCACCATTCCATAGGCTTCTGGGCAGCCAGATATCGGTCAAGACTGTTATCGAACACCATATGAAGTTCAATCTCATCATTGGTGATCGTATCCGTTAATCCCCCCCGGCCACTGATATTCAGGACGTAGTTTTCAACATCCTCTGACACCAGTTCTTTCACCTGCTCTATCGTCTTACCGGAAACATCCACTCCGTTCACCACTGTATTGGGGAAAAATGCCCTTTTGTACTGCTGAGCCTCATAGGTATAAAAACCAGCTCCGGCTGCCGCCACCAATACGACCGCTGCGGCTGTACCCAAAATCAGCTTCTTCTTTGATACAGAAAACGGAGTTCTCTTCCGTTCTTCCAGGGCATCTTCTGAACTGCTTTCGTCGGCTCCGGCTTCCTCTGAAATACTTTCTCCGGCTTCCTCTGCGCTGCCTTCTCCGGCACGATCTCCTTCTGAGCTGCCTTCTCCAGCCGCACCTTCTTCTGTGACGTTTTCTTTCACAGTATCGTCTTCCACAGCAGTGCTCTCTGCTGCATTGCCTTCTGCCGCATCAGCATCAATCCCCGCAGACACAGCCTGCTCCGAATTTTCCGCAGACCCGTACGCGCCGCCGACCTCGACATCCGGTTCCGCAACGGCAGAAACCTCTGTGTCCTCTGTGATCTCTATTCCGTCAGATACTTCTTTCTTTTCAATTCCCTCGGTCTCAGGCTCCCTCATCTCATTATCGCCCATGGGACTTCCTACCTCATTTCCTCAAACATTATTCTGCAGACAGCTGCTGTTCGTCATGCCGTCTATACTCTTATCTTTGCATTTTCACCCAAAAATATTACTCTCTCATGCTGTACGAAACGGGAAACCAGGCTCTGCTTCATCAGAATCCGATTTCCCGTAGTTCCGTGCCCTGTTATTCTTCCTGATCAGCCGTTCTTTTCCTTCAGCAGGTCCCGAATCTCGGCAAGCAGCTCCTCGCTGGTGGGACCGGCAGGCTCCGCAGCCGCTTCCTCTTCTTCCTTTGCCTTAAACTGGTCTGTAATTGTATTGATCACCTTGATGGCAAAAAATACGCACGCCGCAATAATCAGGAAATTCACAATATTCTGAATGAAGCTGCCATACAGAATAGCCGCCTCCTCAGTGATGACCGCTCCGCTTTCATCCAGAACTGCCGGATGAATCACCAGTTTATAATTGGTGAACGTAGTAGAACCTGCGATTGCCCCAACGATCGGCATTATAATATCATTCACCAGCGAAGTGACGATCGTGCTGAACGCGCCGCCGACAACAACGCCGACTGCCATGTCAATGACATTGCCGCGGAAAATAAATTTTTTAAATTCTTCAATTGTATCATGCATTTTCCCCATTCTACCATTCCTCCTGAAACGTATTTTCATTTTCGAATAAATAGTATCATTTTTCGACAAAAATGTAAATACTTGACAGCCAGAAAAATAAACGGTATGCTCTATCCAGCAGTATTCCACAGAAAGAAAGGAATGATTCCTCATGAAAATCGTTGTTATCGACGGACAGGGCGGCAGAATGGGAAAATCTGTCATTGAGCAGCTGAAGAAATCCCATCCGGAGCAGGAAATCTACGCAATCGGAACCAACAGCATCGCCACCGCCGCCATGCTAAAATCCGGCGCAGACTACGGGGCGACCGGTGAAAATCCCTGTGTCGTCAATTCGAAAGATGCCGATATCATCATCGGCCCCATCGGTATTGTCCTTGCTGACTCTCTGCTTGGAGAGATCACTCCGGCCATCGCTGCCGCAGTAGGCTCCAGCAGGGCATATAAAATCCTGATTCCCATAAACCGGTGCAATCATTACATCGCAGGCATCAGGGAATCCAGTCTGAGCGAGTACATCCGCCTGGTGTGCGAAAAAGTAGATTCCATGCTGTAATTTAACAATAACGCAGTTCATAATTCAGGTGTCAGGACTCCCCTGACACCTGGATACTTTTCTCCTGAATCCCACAGGCCTTAAAATATGTATCTTCCATGGGTATCCATATTTTTTCAAATTTTTTCAACATTTCTTCGCCGCTGCGAAGCCGGATCCGCCTGCGCTGCTCCTCCGGAGATACACGACAGAAAAACCGCAGATCATATACATCACCAAAATATGGATGCTGACTGTAGCTTCCTTCGACTATGTTCAGAGAATGCCATCGCGCCTCTATATCCCACTGCAGAGAAAATGTCCTGCAGTCAAAAGGCCGGTATCTCAGACCATCCTTGTCCCCAATGTGATCCAAGATCTCTTCTTTAAAACGCTCGTAATCCACATTGCCGCCTGGCTGAGCATACCGTTCTTCTGTCCGCTGCTCCGGCCTGAGGAAATAATCGTCCATATGAAACAGGCGGCAGTCATAGATTTCCTGCAGAATCCGTGCCATGGTGCTTTTGCCGCTTCCGCACATGCCGTCTATGGCGGCCAGATATGTCTTCCTGCCTGCCGTCTCATGAGGATTCTTCACCACCCCGGTCTCATCCTCATACGCTTCTTCACATTTCTTTGCAGACGCCATCAATCGGTCAATCTCTATAAATGCCTGCAGATACCTGGTATCATTCTCATCAACCACCCGGTAAGCGGGGTGATAATTCTGCCGGTAAATCTCACTGTGGCTGACTGCCGGATATCCCCGGTCTCTGTATTCAGACAGATATCTGTCCAACTCCTCCAGAGAAAACGGCGTCTCTCCCCGGCCGCAGCACCGGCGCAGCATGTCCAGCTTCTCTTCAAACCCTCTTACCGTTCCTGCCGTTCTGCCGGCTGTTACGACAAACATCCGGTTCAGCGTTTCCGGGGACAAACCCTCATCCAGCACAGAAAGATTCATACGACAAAGGCCGTCCCCGATTTTCTCGAAGGACGGCTCCTGCAGAGCTTCTTCCTGCAGTCCGCGGCTTTCACCGCCGGATTCTCTCACAGACACCCACTCTCCGCGCAGGCGCCGGAGACTCTCCGCCGGATCCGCGATCATGTGTCCGCCGCCAAATTCACTCTGGTACAGAAGCTTCACTGCATCCTGCACCTGCATACGGGGATAGCGCGCCAGGTGTCTTAACAATATCTCTTTCATGGATTACTTCATAACCTTTGCATTCCGTAACGCTATAATAATAACAGGTATCAGCGCAATATGCAGGATGATAGCCGGCACTGCGTTAAGAAATGCGCCTGCCAGAAACGCCTGCATGGTAAATGTGTTGCCCATGATCCCATAGAGAATCAGGCTTACCAGTCCCCAGACCAGACGTCCGATCAGCATGGCGCCGATCAGGCTCACATAGATCGATCCGTTGCTTTTGGGCAGCCTGGCGTAAAGCAGGCCGCACGCGGCGCCATAAGCCGCCATCTCAAAGGCCATGGCCACAGCTGTGGGCATCATGGGCGGCATCCCGAAGATCATGCTCCGGAGAATGGGGGCCACAAATCCTACCGCAAGTCCCCACTGCCATCCGCATACAAATCCGCAGATCAGCACCGGAATATGCATAGGGCTGATCTTGCTTCCAATGGCCGGTACCTGTCCGGTCAGAAAAGGCAATACCATACACAGCGCCAGGAAAAACGCCGCCAACACCATATTGACGGTGGATGAGGACACGCCTGACTGTTTTTTCATCGTTGTTGTTTTCACTGCTTCCATAACTCACACTCTCTTTCATTCATCTGAATATGCTTTTCTTATCTGACATAGTTCTGCCTTCTGACAAAAAAATGCCAGAAACAAGCTCACCTCTGAGAGGTGAAACTACCTTCCTGGCAATATCACTATCCTATGCACATACTTACAGCTTACAAAATCATATTACACGGCACGGCTCTTCCATGCCTCTCCGCGGCTTCTGCCAACGATTACCTAATTATTATATCCGTTTTGCCTCCCTGAGTCAACTGTTTTTGAAGCTTTTCAATTGAGCTTTCCAATTAGACTTTCCACTGAGCTTTCCAATTGAGGCCGATGGTTTTCAAAAATATCCTGCGCAGTTTATATTGCTGCCGACTGCCACGGCAGTTCCGAACCTCCCGCACTCTTTCATGGACGCTTCATATTATAGAAATATAGTTGAGGAGGTATTATCTATGAATTCAAAGCTGGAAGTGAAAGACCTCAGTTATTCCTACCATCAGCTGACAGGTGAAACTCCGGCTCTTTCTCATATATCCTTTGATGTAAAAAACGGAGAGTTTATGGCGGTTGTCGGGCCTTCCGGCTGCGGCAAATCCACTCTGCTCTCTCTCCTGTGCGGACTGCTGAAACCGGAGGACGGCTCCATCCTCATCGACGGCATCCCTCAGGCGGACAGCCCGGCCGTCATCGGATATATGCTGCAGAGAGACCACCTGTTTGAGTGGAGGACCATTCTCTCCAATGTATCCCTGGGACTGGAGATTCAGAACCGTTTGGACGAACAAGCCCTCAAAGAGCTGCGCAAAATGTTGGACGCCTACGGATTAGGGGCCTTTTCTGACGCCAGACCGGGACAGCTGTCCGGCGGTATGCGCCAGCGCGCCGCCCTGATCCGCACCCTTGCCCTGAAGCCGGATATTCTGCTGCTGGATGAGCCATTTTCCGCCCTGGACTACCAGACACGCCTGGAAGTCAGCGACGATATCAGCTCCATCATCCGCACCAGCAAAACCACCGCCATTCTCATCACTCACGACCTATCGGAAGCCATTGCCACCGCGGATCGAATCCTGGTTCTGACCAGCCGTCCCGGTCAGGTAAAGTCCATCATAGACGTAACCTTTGCTCCTGAATATGACAGGCCCCTGACCAGGCGGAACGCCCCGGAATTTTCCGCCTATTTTAATCGGTTATGGAAGGAGATGAAATCCGATGAAACATAATATTTTTTTGATAAAAAATAGCGGCATGACCGACAAGCCAACGCCTGAGGCCCCGTCAGTCGAATCAGTTCCAGCCGAACCGGTTTCCGCCAACCAGCAGCGGTTTCTGGAAATGGAACAGTTTCATCGCCACAAGGTCCGCACCGTCCGCGCCATGGTCCTGGTCCTCCTGCTGGCATTGTGGGAACTTCTGGCTGGCTTTGACGTAATCGACGCTTTCATTTTCAGCAGCCCCTCCCGCATGATCCGCTGCTTTCTCCAGATGGCCGGGGACGGCAGCATTTTCCTCCATATCGGCGTCACACTGCTGGAAACCGTTATCAGCTTCGTTCTCACCGTAATCATCGCCGTGGCGGCGGCCGTGCTCCTGTGGGCCAGCCGCAGTCTGTCAGAGATCCTGGAGCCGTACCTGGTCATGCTCAACAGCCTGCCCAAATCCGCCATGGCGCCCCTGCTTCTGGTATGGCTGGGCAACAGCATGCGGACCATAATCGTAGCGGCAGTCTCCGTGGCCGTCTTCGGTTCTATCATGACCCTACACACAGGATTCGCGCAGACAGACCCGGACAAGATCAAGCTGATCACTTCCCTGGGAGGAAACCGCTTCCACATTCTGACCAAGGTCCTGATCCCGTCTTCCATCCCGCTGATCATCAGCAACATGAAGGTCAACGTAGGACTGTGCCTGGTGGGCGTCATCATCGGAGAATTTCTGTCGGCCCGGGCCGGGCTGGGATATCTGATCATCTACGCCAGCCAGGTATTCAGGATGGATCTGCTGGTCATGTCTATCGTGATCCTGTGCCTGCTGTCTACGATATTGTACCAGCTGATCTCCATCCTGGAAAAACGGATCGTCCGCTGAATCGGGCTGAATCCGGCAGACCGGAAATTCCTCTGCCATTTTTCGCAAATCACAGCTCCGGGCGGGACGCAGCTCTATCCCGCCCGCCTGCCCGCAGGGCTGAAATCCCGGAATATTTCTTTTTCATTCGTTCCTTCCAGCCGCCTTTTCTCACATTTTCCCTTCTTCTCCCACAGTACAAAAAGATAAAAAAACGCAATTTTTGTCCAACAAATGAAAGGCATTTTTCATGTGTATTTTATATAATAAAAACATCAAGTGGAGCCGGCAGCCACATTATAAGTATCAAAATTCATAAAGAAAGAGGTAAAAAACATGTCAGAAGCAACAAAAGAACAGCGCTTAAGTCTAAGCGAAAAAATTTCCTATGGTTTTGGCGACTGCGCGGCTAACGTGTACGTCGCGGTAGCTGGTACGTTCCTGACCGCCTATTACACGGACACCGTAGGCCTGGCAGCGGCAGCGGTCGGAACCATGATGCTGATTGCCCGTATCTTTGACGGCGCGACAGACCTGGTCATGGGAGCCATCGTAGACAAGACAAAGAGCAAATACGGAAAAGCCCGTCCCTGGGTTCTCTGGTCCGCCCCCTTTATGTGCATCGGCCTGATCCTATTGTTTACTGTTCCTTCCGGTTTCAGCTCAGGCGGAAAACTGGCCTATGCTTACATATCCTATATCTTTATGAACTGCCTGGTGTATACGGCCAACAACCTGCCTTACAACGCCCTGCTTTCCCGCATGACCTTAAATGTTCAGGACCGTACCACCACAGCGTCCATCCGGTTTGTCATGACCCAGATCACAACTCTGGTTATGAACGCGGTTACCATGCCGTTAGTGGGAATGTTCGGCTGGACCGTAACCTCCGTGATCTACGGCATTGTCGAGATCGTCATGCTCCTGATCTGCTTCCTTTTCTGTAAAGAGCATATCGGCGAGGACGCCTCCGCCGGAACTGTCAAGGTTGAAAATGTTCCCCTGAAAGTTGCCCTCCCCAGCGTGCTGAGAAACCAGTATTTCTACATGCAGGCTCTTATGTTTTTGTTCCTCTACATTTATGTGGTAGCCGCAGGCATGTCCTCCGCGTACTTCTGCAACGTAGTCCTTCAGAACCCCAACCTGATCGGCGTTCTCAGCGCGGCCCAGACAATCCCCGCCATCTTCTCAAACTTTGCCAATCCGTCCCTGGTGAAGCAGTTCGGCAAGAGAAAAACCATGATGGCCGGCGCGATTCTGATGATCATCGGAAGCTGCGTGGTCGGACTTTCCGGAACAACGATCCCTATGATCGTAATCGGTATCGCCATCCGTGGTCTTGGCCAGGGCCCCATCATGTCCGGTATCTTTGCTATGACTGCTGACGTTGTGGACTACGGCGAATGGAAAACCGGCGTCCGCTCCGAGGGCCTGATCAACTCCTGCACCTCCTTCGGCATGAAGGTCGGCATCGGCCTTGGCTCTGCCGTAGGTACGGGCATCCTGGCATTGGGCGGCTATCTGGAAGGGACCGCGCCCGATATGCAGCCTGCCTCCGCCATCAGCGCCATCAAATTTGAGATCGGTTATCTGGGCGCCATCATCGCTGCCATCTGCCTTGTCTTAGTCATCATGATGAATATTGACAAATATATCAAGCAGATTCAGGCCGACCTGGAAGCAAAGCATAACGCGTAAATTCATAGTAAACTCATAAATCAACGATTCGGAAAGGAGTTCAGATATGTCTCAAGCTAGCGATATGGTCCGAAAAACCTTCAAAGAAGGAGACGACATCCGGGACGCCGGCCTGACCACACCGGCGGACATCATCCGGTTTGACAATATTGTTTACGGCGACAGCCCCAAAGAACAGTCCCTGGACGTCTACCGCCCCAGGCAGGCGGAAGGACAGACGCTGCCTGTCATCGTCAGCATCCACGGCGGCGGCTGGGTGTACGGCGACAAGGAGCGCTATCAGTATTACTGCATGAACCTGGCGCAGAGAGGTTTTGCCGTAGTAAATTTCACCTACCGGCTGGCCCCGGAAAACCAGTTCCCCGCCTCCTTGGAGGACACCAACAGCGTGTTTACCTGGGTATTGGACAACGCGGAGCAGTACGGATTTGACCGGGAACACATTTTTGCCGTAGGAGACTCTGCCGGCGCTCATAACCTGGGATTGTACGCTTCCATCTGCACTAACCCGGAATACGCGGCCAACTATGATTTCCGGCCGCCAAAAGACTTCGTCCCCACCGCTATCGCCTTAAACTGCGGCGCGTACGTGATCGCCATGAGCCCGGGGCCCGATGGGTCGGACGATCTGACCCAGCTTCTTATGAAGGATCTTCTGCCCAACCAAGGTACAGACGAGGAACTGGAACTGATCAGCGTGGTAAATCATATCACCCCCGCTTATCCTCCTACCTTTTTTATGACCTGCACCGGCGATTTTCTGAAGGATCAGGCCCCTCTTCTGGCAGCCAAACTGGCTGAGGTGGAGGTTCCTCACCTGTTCCGTTTCTACGGGGACAAGGAGCACAGCCTGGGCCATGTGTTCCATTTAAATGTCCGTTCCGCGGACGCCAAGCTGTGCAACGACGAGGAATGCGCTTTCTTCCGCACCTTCCTGTAAACCTGCGAAACTTTCCTTCAGCAGAACTTTTCTGCAAATCTGCGGAACTTTCCTTCAGCAGAACTTTTCTATAAACCTGCAGCCGACTGTTAACGAGACCGTTTCTGTGTTATGATTTAAGCGAAATGAACCGTTCATCCCCAAATAGAAAGGAGGACGCCATGCGGGAATCACTGGTCAGACATGAGATCGTAAAGTACCAGAGGAACGAACCTTTTCACACAAGCAACGCCACGGAATCCGCAGCCAATGACGTTTATGTAAAAAACAGCCACTGGCATGAGGAACTGGAGATTGACTACGTGGTCCGGGGAGACTACTATCACTATATCGACGGCGAACCCATCCATGCTGTGCCGGGGCGGCTGATCGTGACCAACTGCGAAAGCGTCCATCATATTCTCGTTCCTCAGGACCGGAATATTATCCCAGGAGAGACTCATACCATCGTTCTGCTCATACACAATCGATTTATCGAGGAGAACTTCCCGGAATACCGGGATTTCTGGTTCACCAATGACAAACCGCAGGCCCGTCCCGAAATCCGGGACATCATGCTCCGGTTTTCCGACTACGGCCGGAAAACCGAGCATGCGCCTTATGAACACCTGTACATGCGGGGCCTGCTGCTTCAGCTGCTCTACTACCTGTTCCAGGAAGGAACTGTAAGCCGGACAAACATCACCAGCATACGGCAGCATGAACAGGTCCAGACGCTGAAGGAAATCCTGCAGTATGTGGAAGAGCATTTCCGCGAACCTCTCACACAGGCCGATATCGCAAGAAAATTTTACTTCACGCCCCAGTATTTTTCCCGTTATTTTAAGCAGTGTACCGGCATTACTTTTATAGAGCATCTGACGGCCTACCGGACCTATCAGGCCAAGCAGGAGCTGCTTCACACAGACCGGCGGATCAGCGACATCGCCCTGGACTGCGGTTTTCATGACGACAGAAGCCTGATCAATGCCTTCAGAAAACGGTATCAGGTCACGCCGCTGCAATACCGGAAAAACCATCTTTATGGCGGCAATCCGGAAAGCGACAGCCCGCTTTCATGATATGAATCCCACAAAGCATAAGCAAGAAGCCGTTTTTCGCAGAAAAATGAGCGGATTGCCAATGTTTTCATCGATCTTTGATGCCCCGCTTCGCGGGGTATCACCATATTTGAATCTTGAAAAGGAGTGATTACCATGCCCAAAATATTCGCAGCCAAAAGCCCTGAGATTACCCAGAGGGAACTGGATCATATGGCCCTCTCCCGCTCTCTGGCCGGAGAATGTGTTGTCCTTCTGGAAAATGATAAAACCCTGCCCTTGGCCGGTCCATGCCGGCTGGCGCTCTACGGCAGCGGCGCCCGTCAGACCATCCGGGGCGGCAGCGGCTCCGGCGACGTCAATACCCGAAGCGACGTGAATATCGAAAAAGGCCTGGAAAAAGCCGGATTCCAAATTTCCACCAAATCATGGCTGGACAGGCAGGACGCCAAATATGCTCAGGCGCGAAAAGATTATCTGGAATGGATTCCCCGTTACGCGAAGGAACAGGGAATCTCTGAATTTCTGGTTACCTTTTCCCATCCCTTCCAGGTTATCGCCCCGGCGGAGATCACCGGCTCCGATATCGCCGGCTCCGAAACCGATACGGCCGTCTACGTCATTTCCCGCACTGCTGGAGAGGGCGCCGACCGCTTTGACAAGGCCGGAGATTACCGGCTCTACGAAGAAGAAAAAGCTCAGCTGGAACTTCTGGGCCGAGCCTATGACAAAGTGATCGTTGTGCTGAACATAGGCGGACTTATCGACCTGTCCCAGCTGAAAGCCATTCCCGGTATCAGCGCTCTGCTTCTCATGGGGCAGCTGGGCAACATCGGCGGCGAAGTTCTTGCCGACGTCCTGCTTGGCAAAGTAAACCCATCCGGCAAATTGACCGATACCTGGACCAAAAAGTACGGGGATTATCCTTCCTCCGAAACCTTCAGCCACAACGACGGGAATATCGATGACGAGTATTACACGGAAGGAATCTATGTAGGTTACCGGTATTTTGATACCTTCTGCAAGGAACCACTGTATCCCTTCGGATACGGAATGTCTTACACGGATTTCCAGGTTAACCCAGAGGCTGTAACCCTTGAAAACGGACAGGTTAAGGTTACCGTTTCCGTCGCCAACAAAGGCCCATTTTCCGGAAAAGAAGTCGTCCAGGTCTACTATTCTGCCCCTGGCGGTAATACAAGCAGAACGTCACAGGCGCTTTGCTCGCAGGGAAATCTGCCAAAGCCTTACCAGGAACTGGCCGGCTTTGCAAAGACCAGGCTTCTGGCTCCGGGCGAAGAAGAAACTCTGGAAATTGCCTTCCCGGTCAGGGATATGGCCTCCTACTGCGAATCCTGCGCCGCCTGGGTTTTGGAAGCCGGAGATTATGTGATACGCGCAGGCCGCCACTCCCGGGATACGCAGATTGCGGCCGTACTGACGCTGGAAAGAACAGTTAAGACAGAACTTCTGAAAATCTTTTCGCCGACGCGGATCCGGTCAGCGAGACCGCGGCCCCCGGAACAGCCCCAGAAGCAACTGATGGAACGGCTCCCGGAACAGCTCCGGCAGACAGTTCTGTTCCCCATTTCACGATTGATGCCGCTTCCATCCAAACCAATCAAGCCGTCTACCAGGGAAAGCGCCGGCCTTATACCACAGAAAAGTCCTTCCCCCTTACGGCGTCTGACGTGAAAGCAGGCCGCTGTACCGTGGAAGAACTGGTATCCCAGCTTTCCGTGGAGGAAATGGCCCAGTTGTGCGTAGGTACTCTCCGGGCCGAGGGCGGTTCTCTGGTCGGCAATGCTTCCTACACGGTTCCCGGCGCCGCCGGCGACACCAGCTCCGTCGTAAAGGAATCCCGCGGAATCAAAAACCTGATCCTGGCGGACGGCCCAGCAGGTCTGCGTCTCCAGCCTGTCTTTAAGACAGACAAGGAAGGAAACTTGCTTCCGGGCGGCTCCATCCTGGGAGATATCATGGAGCCTTTCGATCCCAAATATACGGATGAAAACTCTGATACCTACTATCAGTACTGCACAGCTATCCCCATCGGCTGGTCGCTGGCGCAAAGCTGGAATATGGATTTGCTGGAGCAGATAGGCTCCATGGTAGGAGAAGAAATGACGGAATTTGGCGTAGATCTGTGGCTGGCGCCGGCCCTGAATATTCATCGCAATCCTCTGTGCGGACGAAACTTTGAGTATTACTCGGAAGACCCGCTGATCAGCGGAAAGGCCGCCGCTGCCATCACCAGGGGCGTCCAGTCCCATCCCGGCAAAGGCACCACCATCAAACACTTTGCCGCCAACAATCAGGAGGATAACCGATATTTCACCAACTCTCACATCAGCGAACGCGCTATACGGGAAATCTATCTGAAGGGCTTTGAGATTGCCGTAAAAGAAGGAAAACCGCTGTCTATCATGACGTCTTATAACCTGCTTAACGGCGTCCATACGGCCAACTGCTATGACCTGATTCAGGCTGTAGCCCGAGACGAATGGGGATTCGGCGGATTTGTCATGACAGACTGGTTTACCTCTCAGAGTCAGCCAGACCTGACCGGAAACGCGAAAGTTCTTTATCCCATTTCGGCCTCCACCGGCTGTATATTTGCCGGAAACGATGTCCAGATGCCCGGCTGTCAGAAAAATGTGAACGATATCGTGGAAGCGGTAACGACCGGAAAAGAGATTGACGGATACGTTCTCACCCTGGCGGACCTGCAGTTTAACGCCGCCAACCTGATACGCGTCGCCATAAAGGCAGATGTGTGATCAGCGTATAAGGGGTCGTTGCAGAAATATTACAGTGAAATTTTGAATATCCGAATGTATGCGCTTTCGAGACAGATGTCCGCTCAGGGGCGGATTTTATCCGACACTGACGGACAGATGTCAGAGAACCGCGCATACAACGGATATCAAATATTCACTGCATCAATTCTGCAACAGCCCCTTGATTTCCATTCAAATGAAGCTCCATATGTCCCTTCTGCTCACACCCAATCTTCCCCGGCTTCCTGGAGTTTTTCTTTCAGTACTTTTTCCAATGCCAGAAATGCCGGGATAAAACTGTCGCGGATGAGAAGGAGAGTCTCGTCTGCCTCATCCTCATCATAGATATGCGTCAGACTGTTGCGCTTTTTCAGCATAGCAAGCCACACGGCGGAATCGTCGATGAAACCCATCTTGTATCCCAGCTGGAAAATTTCTCTGGGAGAACCTGTCTCAGCGCCGTTTGCTCCATGTACTCTCAATACCGTCTGCAACGCTTTCCAGGCAAGTTCAAAGGTCAGGCTGAACTGTCCGATTACGCCGGTTCTATAAATCTCATCATTGTCCGCAGTCCCAAAATTCGCGTGTCTCAGTACATCCAGGCATCTGGAAAAATTATCAAGTTTTTTCATAAATCGTTATCCCGTCCCTTTCAATTTCCATCTTTAACTCATCCGAAATTCCTGAATCTAAATCAACTACATCAAAGGTCAGGAGCGAATGAACAAGCTCATTTATATCCCAGTAAAACGCTTCAAAGTTGCCGCCGCTCACAGCGATATCAATATCACTCCGCTCAGTATTCGTTCCTCTTGCGCGGGAGCCAAACAGAATAACCCTGCAAATCCCGTTTTTTCGAGAAAAAGTAATAATATCCTCTACAACTCTTTGAGGAATATGGCAGGGGATTTTAGAGCGTTCCTCATTATGTTCCATACGACGTCCTCTTCATTTTGAAAACTTTAATAATAGTATATCTTTTTTTAATGCCGCAATCAAGTCTTCATTTTATGAGAACAGCCCATATTGGGGACTATACGTAAAGGGATTGCTGCGGCAAAGCGCCGGTGGCGCTCTGTTTGCATTTCCGCAACAATCCCTTTGACTTACCTTCGTCAACTAAAATATTTACATAAACAATCCGGCATTTCCTATTTACAGCTTTCCCAATCCCGAAAACGCCAGTCAGCCCTTCTCAGCACCGAGATAAGCGGCGATGTTCTCTCCCGCCATCCGTCCGGTATTCAGGCAGTACCCCATGGAATTTCCGGGCAACAGGAACATATAGCTGTCCCCGTAAATGGTGCAGGTGTCGGTTCCGGCTGCGTAAAGCCCCGGGATCGGCTCAAAGTCCGGAGTCAGCACTTCCGTGCGGTGGTTGATCTTAATGCCGCCCAGGGTGCCGTAGGCGCCGGGAAAGAATTTTCCCGCGTAGAAAGGCCCCTTACGGACAGGTTTCATATAGTCCTGCCGCTTGCCAAACTGAGCGTCATAAGTGTCGCAGTAATGGTTGTACTGTTCCACCGTATTCAGGAAAGCGTCAACCCGGATACCGGCCTTTTCCGCCAGCTCTTCCAGGGTATCCGCCTTAAATACATACTGGCTGCCGGAGGTAATTCCTTTCTCAAGGGCCTCGTCAAAGCCCTCAAGACGGCTGACATTCAGCACCATACTCTGCACGTCCACGCCCCGCTCCACGTAAAGCTGCTTTGCCGCGTCGTCGAAAACCATCACGCCGCAGCGGCCTTTCTGTATATTGATGGCGTTGGCGGCATAGGTGCTGTTCTCAAAAAGGTCCTCGTTAAAGAAACGCTCTCCCTGCAGGTTGACCAGCAGATTAGGCTGATGAAAAGCGGCCCGGACCGTATCGTTAAGATATTTGGTGGGCAGCATGACCATCAGTTCCATCTGAATGTCGGTAGAGGCCGCGCCGGCTTCTTTGGCCATGCGGATACCGTCGCCTACCAGGCCGGGAAGCTGGAACCCGAAGAAATCCTTATTATAAACATAGCCGGTCTGTTCCCGGACCATCTCGGCGTCCCCTCCAAAGCCGCCTGTGGCGATAACGGCAGCCTTGCAGCTGATCTCCACAGTCTCGCCATCCTTGGTTCTGGCAATGACACCGGCTACTTTACCATTTTCCATTACAATACTCTGGCCCGGCGTTTCCATCAGAAACTGTACGCCCAGGGCTTCTGCCCGTTCTGTCATCCGCAGAGTCATAGTACGGCCGGCGCCTGGGCCGGGCTTTCCGTTTTCCGGCATAACGATATGCCAGGTGGCTTCAGAGCCGGGAAAATAACGGGACGCCTTATAAAACTCCACACCCATGCTTTCCAGCCAGCGAATAGTATCGGCAGACTTTTCAAAATAGGTCTTGACCAGGTTCGCGTCCACACGCCAGTGGGTGTAATTCATAAACATTTCAAAAGCTTTTTCCACGGAAACCGTAGCCAGATCCCTGCGCTGCACATCCGTATTCAGGCCAAGCGGGCCCATACCTGCGTTGGCCGCTCCGCCGGTCCTTTTAGATTTTTCCAGCGCGATGACAGAAAGGCCTGCCTCAGCGGCGGAAATCGCGGCGGCAAGTCCTGCCGGCCCGCACGCCACAATAACAACATCAGCATTCAACTTTTTCATGCATATCCTCCTAGAAGTAAGACTTTGTCACTTGCTGATATTATTATAATGGATTCCGCGCAATCCATCCTTCTTTCAATTGCATAATCCAACACATTATTTGCAAAATCCGGCCGTCCGCTTTAAAACGGCGCAAGAAATATCATACTTCTTTTGCAGGCCGTATCCGGCTCCCTGCCATAGATCATTTACTCACCGCCGCAAAAATGGCAGCAGCACATATGCCCGTTTCCCAGATCTACCTGAGGCGGCGCCTGCTGACTGCAGACAGGCTGAGCCTGCGGGCAGCGGGTATGGAAACGGCAGCCTGACGGCGGGTCGATGGGGCTGGGAATGTCGCCCTCCAGGATTGTCCTGTGTTCTACGGCGTCATTTCCCACTTCAGGCACAGCCGAAAGAAGGGCGCGGGTGTAGGGGTGAACCGGATTTTCATAGATATCCTTTTTGCACCCGGACTCCACTACCACCCCCAGATACATGACCACAATCCGGTCGCAGAGATGTTTTACCACCCTCAGGTCATGGGAAATAAACAGATAAGTCGGCCCATGCTCCTTCTGCAGCTTGCGTATCAGGTTCACCACCTGGGCCTGAACCGACACATCCAGGGCGGACACCGGCTCGTCGCACACGATAAAACGGGGATTGATGGCAATCGCCCGAGCAATCCCGATCCTCTGACGCTGGCCGCCGGAAAACTCATGAGGGAACCGGTCGATATAGTCGGCCCTTAGGCCTACCTCTTCCATCAGCTCCAGAACCCTCTTCTTAAGCTGCTCCCTGTCCTTCATGCCGTGAACCTTAAGAGGCGCGGCAATCAGCTCAAACACGGTCTTTCTGGGATCCAGGCACCCGTAAGGGTCCTGAAAGATGATCTGCATTTCAGAGCGTAGAGGACGCATCTGCTTCTCTGTGTAATGGGTGATATTCTGACCGTCAAACCATACTTCTCCCTCTGTGGCAGGCGTAAGCCCCAGAATGACCCGGCCCATGGTTGTCTTGCCGCAGCCGCTCTCTCCCACCAGGCCCAGGGTCTCCCCCTGATAGATGTCAAAAGTGATGCCGTCCAGGGCCTTGGCCGCTTTTTTGCTTCCGAAACCGCCTACGGGGAAATATTTTTTCAGGTCTTTTACCTGTATCAAAACTTGTTCCTGTCCCATCGCTTACTCCTCCCACGCTTTTGAATACCGGTGGCACCGGCTGCAGTGTCCGGGGCCCACTTCCAGAAGCTCAGGCGCCTGGCTTCGGCAGATTTCCCTGGCATAGGGGCATCTGGGGTGGAAACGGCAGCCTTTCGGAATATCATAAAGGCTGGGCACCATCCCTTCAATGGCGGTCAGCTCCTCCACTTCCTCCGAAAGCCGGGGGATGGAATTCAGAAGCCCCTCCGTATAAGGGTGGCTCATATGGTGAAATACTTCCTTCATCGTCCCGGATTCCACGATCTGGCCGCAGTACATGACCACCACATCGTCAGCCATCTCCGATATGATCCCCAGGTCGTGGGTGATCATGATCAGGGATGTGTGAAGCTGCTTCTGCAGATTCTTCATCAGCTCCAGGATCTGGGCCTGAATGGTCACATCCAGAGCCGTCGTAGGCTCGTCGGCAATCAGAAGCTCCGGATTGCAGGCCAGGGCTATAGCGATGACCACTCGCTGGCGCATACCGCCGGACAGCTGGTGAGGGTAATTGTCTACCCTGGTCTCCGGGCTGGGAATCCCTACCATCCGAAGCATCTCGATGGCCTTCTGCCTGGCTTCCTTCTTCTTCATTTTCTGCCGGACAATGAAAACCTCCGCGATCTGGGTTCCCACCGTGTAAACCGGATTTAAAGCCGTCATAGGCTCCTGGAAAATCATGGAAATATGAGCGCCTCGGATCTCCTGCATTTCCTTTTCCGTCAGCTTTACCAGGTCCCGGCCGTTAAACAGGATCTGACCGTCCACGATCCGGCCTGCCGGCTCCTGCAAAAGCCTCATGATCGACAGGGACGTGACGCTTTTTCCCGAACCGGATTCCCCGACGATCCCCAGGGTCTTTCCTTTTTCCAGGCGGAAGCTGACCCCGTCTACCGCAGGGGCCACGCCGCGCTCCGTAAAGAAATGAGTGCTCAGATTTTTGACTTCCAACAATGTCTCGCTCATAAGACAAACTCCTCTTCTATCCCAGAATCACCAGGTCCTTCGTCACCTTGTTCAGATATTCAAAACCGGTCGGAGTTACCAAAACCACATCCTCCACTCTCGTCAGGCCCTTTCCCGGCAGAAACAGGCTTGGCTCGTCGGTAAAGCACATGCCGGGCTGCACAATGGTATCTTCTCCCTCAGCCATAAAGGGACGCTCATGGACGTCCATACCGATACAGTGACCCATCCGGTGAATGAAATGCTCGTCCATTCCCGCGTCCTTCATCACCTGATGGCAGGCGCGGTTCAAATCTTTGCAGGCAGATACGCCGATCACCGCGGCGTCCAAAGCGGCCTTCTGCGCCTTCATCACCAGCTCATGGCAGCGGCGAAGCTCCGCCGACGGCTCCCGGAGAAATACAGTCCTTCCGAAATCAGAGCAATAACCTTTGTAAACCACTCCGTAATCAAAAGCAATCACATGGTCTTCCCTCAGGATCCCGTAAGGCTCGCCGATCCGGTTTCCTGCCAGAGGGCCGTAATTTAAAACCTCCGCGGGGAAAGAACTGTAAGAGCAGTCATAAGTCTCCAGCAGACGCTCAATCTCATGCTCGATATCGCGGATGGGCGTGCCCGGCTTCAGCATGGGCAGCACATCATAATAAATCTGGTCGGCCACCTGGCTGGCATGGCGCATCAGGGCAATCTCATCCTCATCCTTAATCGCCCGCATGGCGTCCAGCTCCGCCGAGATATCCTTTACTTTCGCGTCATGGCGATCCAAAAGCCGCAGCGTCAGCATGGAAGAAATGTCCCTGGTCACCCCCAGAGTCTTTCCGTCCAGCCCCTGGGCCGTCACTTCCTTATCAAAGGCTTCCCCGTAAATATCCACATCGGGGAACTCCACCAGCTTGTCTACCTGGGGGAACTGTTCCATGCGGAAAGAAAATCCCAGGGCAGACAGTCTCGGACAAAAAACAGTCACCGCCTTCTGCGTCACCAAAAGGCTGGCAAATTCCAGGCTGTTCTGCCTGTTTTTCGTGTTGCCGTGTCCTGCCCTAGGCAGGCCGGTCATATATTCCCAAGAGGCGTCATTGGCAATGAAAGCGCCGTCCACTCCGGCTTTTTCCATTCTGGCCCGCAGCGTCTCAATTCTTTTTCCGTAATCCATATATAATCCTCCTGATCAGACCTCTGTTTTCATTCTCGGATCCAGAATATCCCGGATCGCGTCGCCGATAAAGTTGGCGCCAATGGATACCAGGAATATGGCCGCTCCCGGGAAGAAGCTGATCCACCAATATTCCAGGATCGCCACGCCGTCAGATACCATATAGCCCCATTCCGCCGTAGGCGGGGACACGCCCATTCCCAGAAAACTCAGCCCGGCGAAGGTCAGAATGGCGGTTCCCACATCCGTGGACGCCAACACAAGCACCGAAGACATACAGTTGGGAATGATCGTCTTTAAAAGAATCGTCAGCCGGTTCTGTCCGATGACCCTTTCACTGGTCACATACTCCGATTCCCGGACCGTCAGAACCAGTCCCCTCATCATACGGGCGTATTTAGGCCAGGCCACCACCGCGATGGCCAGGATAGCGTTGAGAACGCTTTTCCCCAGGGCCGCCGCCAAAGCCATAGCCAGAAGAATCGCAGGGAAGGAAAGGATAATGTCGGCGATACGCATCAGAACCTCATCTACCACTTTCCCGAAATATCCTGCCACCGCCCCGTAAAGGCTTCCGAAAGCGCATGACAGGATCACTACCAGAATGCCGGATGGAATGGAGATCTGCGCTCCGTAAATAACGCGGCTGAAAATATCACGTCCAAAGGAATCCGTTCCAAACCAGTGGGCGCTCCCGGGCGCCTGAAAACGGCTGGCCAGATCCTGAACCGCAGGGTCATAGGGAGCTATTACCGGCGCCAGGACCGCGCACAGGATAAACACTGCCCAGATCACGATCCCCAACGCCGCCAGAGGATTTTTGCGAATGAATTTTTGCACTGAACGTTTCATAAGCTCCCTCCTCAATAGCGAATCCGCGGGTCAATCACCGCATAGATAATATCCACCAGAAAATTCATCAGGACGTTGACCGCCGCTATGAAAAGCGTAGTTCCCATGATAGCCGGGAAATCCAGGGTAGTCGCCGCCTTGTAAGCGTAAAGGCCCACGCCCGGGTAAGAGAAGATCGTCTCCACCAGCACGGTGCCTCCCAGAAGGGAACCGTAGCTTAAACCAAACATAGTCACAGAGGGAATCAAACCGTTCTTTAAAACGTGACACCGCAGGATCCGTCCCTCAGACAAGCCTTTGGCTTTGGCCGTCCGCAGGTAATCCTGCTGCATGACCTCAAGCATACTGGAACGGACTGTCCTGGTCAGGATTCCCATGGTGGAAGCCGCCAGAACGAAGGACGGCAGGATCAGATGTCCCAGAGCGTCCCGCAAAAGATCCGGCTCCCCGTAAGTAATAGCGTCAAAAATCAGAAATCCCGTAGGGAATTTGGCGCCCAGCCAGTCCGAGCCCACTCTTCCGGAGCCGGGAACGACGCCCAGCCTCAGATAAAACACATACAAAAGCAGAATGGACAGCCAGAAAGCCGGTATGGAAATCCCCATGAGAGAAAACACCCTCAGGATATGGTCCGGCAGCTTATTGTGCCTGGCCGCGCTAAGCAGCCCGAACAAAAGGCCGAACAGGATACTGAAAATCGTGGCGATGGTCGCCATCTCAAAGGTGGCCGGAATATACTGGGCCAGATCCGACAGTACCGGCTGTTTGGTCCGGATGGAGGTTCCCATATCGCCGTGGAACAGGTTTTTCATATAATTGATATACTGGACATGCAGAGGCTGGTCCAGTCCCCATTTCGCCTCATAAGCCGCCACGATCTCAGGATCGCTCATGGCAGTCTGGCCCAGATTGGCCGCCAGGGGATCGCCGGGAACCAGATGGGAGATGCAGAAGGTGATGATGGAAATTCCAAACATGACCACCAGCATCAGAATCAGCCTTCGGCCAATATATTTTAGCATGTTCATGGTCAATATCCTTTCTGCCGTAATACGAAGGGGCTATTGCAGAAATATTACAGTGAAATTTTGAATATCCAAGTGTGCGCGCTTTCGAGACAGATGTCCGTTCAGGGGCGGATTTTATCCGACACTGACGGACAGATGTCAGAGAACCGCGCGCACAACGGATATCAAATATTCACTGCAGCAATTCTGCAACAGCTCTCTTTGCATACTGACGTAACGCCGGAAGCGGGGCTGTATCACAGACCCCGCTTCGACTTTTTATCCGGCGCCGAGCACAGCGCCGCGTATCCTTTACTGAGCTACTTTCAGATCAGCAAATTCCAGTACAAAAGCCGCGCTGGGAACGATATTCTGTACTCTGCTGTTTACGGCCCAGGTACGGCCGGCCTGCAGATATACGATATAGGGAGCGTCAGCCTCATCCATCATTTTCTGAATATCCAAGAACTGCTGTTCACGAACGGTATCGTCCGTCTCCTGAGCCGCCTCTGCGCCAAGGGCCGCAAGCTCCGGAGCCATGTCCTCCGTCCAGCCAGCGCGAAGACCTACCGTATTGCCGGGCAGGAAAGCCAGCTGGTTGTTGGAATCGTAGTAGTCAGGACCCCACTGTCCGATAACCGCCTGCTCCGTGCCGTCGCGATAGCTTTCCAGATATACGGAAACTTCCTGGGAATCAATGTTCATGGTCACGCCGACCTCTGCCAGGTCAGACTGAATCTTCTCCGCGTTCATCATGAAGGATACGCCGTCGGGGGCCATATCCGGAATCACGCCGCAGTCGAAGGTGAAACCGTCCGGATATCCGGCTTCCGCCAAAAGGGATTTCGCCTTCTCAACATCCCTGGTCACCGTGCTCTCACCTGCGTATCCCAAGAAGCCTGAAGGGATAATGCCTGCGGGAGTGAAAGCTCCGTTTCCGGCCAGAGCGCAGATACCCTCGT
>CANQBN010000020.1 GCA_947588855.1 uncultured Lachnospiraceae bacterium | reverse complement strand
ACCATCCTCACTTTCAGGACAGATATAAGTTACTGAGACGAGGAAATCCGTCTCGCTTCCAGACTGATATGATCCAGCGTCAAAATAGCATGATGTGATTTTTATGCCGACTTCCTCAGACTTAAGGAAATCCAAACTGTCAATAACACGCTCCAGGGCAAGGCTCTCACTACAGGTTTCTTTTGCCCGTGTAATAGTCTCCTCTGCCTTGGCATAATCCCCTGCCCCAATATAAGCATCACCCAGACCTATGTATGCGGCCACCTGCTTTGCATCAATTTCAATCGATGATGTAAAGGCAATGATGGCTGCCTCATAGTTCTCTTCGAACAGGTACTTAACACCAAGGTCATATTGTTCCTGCCAAGTAAGCATATCTTTTTTATGTCCACATGAAGATAACAATAAAATGATGACGGCAAACAATACTCCAATATAGTGTTTCAAACTGAACCTCCCATTCCAATATGAAATAGTAATACGAACTAATCTTTTCTGTTAATTGTAGAGGTTTTTACACAGCCATTATGCGAATCAGTCCTGTGAGTCTATTCCTTATCTCCTGTATTCTTCCAGTTATTATATGATACCTGATAATAGTCTAAATAATAGCAATTATTGGTATGATAGTCGGGTTGATCTTCACAATATTGGAACTGAAGGGAAAATAGCATATCGGGATGATCATAAAACTCGATCAACAAAAGCAGTCCATGAACTACCTGCTTTACATTATCCGTTATATTATAAATAGAGAACTCTGCATCATCAGTTTTACATGTTAACTCGTTATAAGAATCACGTTGTTTATCAATTGATGCATATTCTATAGACTGTATTTCTTGGATGTAATCAGCTAATACCTGAACATCAGTAAAGCCAAGCTTTGTTAACACATCAGTGATTGAATCATAAGTATAGATATCTCTAATACCTATTGGCAATCGATCTTCATGGTTACTGTCATAACATTCATATTGGAATAAATCCACATGGCTTTCATCTTTCAATTGCATTGCATAAATATGCGAATTATTTCCGAAATCTGCCCATAAAGATAAATGATCCCCTTCCACCGATTCATCCCCAAAATAATAGTTTAAATCAAACCCGTTTTCCAGCACAGACGTCTTCATTGTTTCAATATCAAGCCCTATTATACTATGCCCAAGGAAGTTGATTTCATCAAACTGAAGCATATTATCAGTTAAGGCCTTTGAAAGGAGCGTCTGATGTTCCGAGCTACCATTGGCCTCATTTTCTGCACCATAGGAGTCAATATTCCTCATATTCTGAACATCATCTGACCCTGATGGGGCTGATTCCGATGAACCTGCCCTACTGCCCGTAGGATCCAGATACAAAATGTCATATGTGAACTCAGGCAAATCGTCTGAAGAACCGACAGGCAGCAGAGCCGCATAGATTCCAAAGGGAGCATCTTCCCACTGGACTGGTGTCATACGCATAAGGTACTGGTATCTTCCGCTCCCCGTGACCCGCTGCCCTTCATCCAACATAGTAAATGAATCCGGTGTTGATGTGTTTGCACCAAACATAATGACACCATCCTCACTTTCAGGACAGATATAAGTTACTGAGACGAGGAAATCCGTCTCGCTTCCAGACTGATATGATCCAGCGTCAAAATAGCATGATGTGATTTTTATGCCGACTTCCTCAGACTTAAGGAAATCCAAACTGTCAATAACACGCTCCAGGGCAAGGCTCTCACTACAGGTTTCTTTTGCCCGTGTAATAGTCTCCTCTGCCTTGGCATAATCCCCTGCCCCAATATAAGCATCACCCAGACCTATGTATGCGGCCACCTGCTTTGCATCAATTTCAATCGACGATGTAAAGGCAATGATGGCTGCCTCATAGTTCTCTTCGAACAGATACTTAACACCAAGGTCATATTGTTCCTGCCAGGTCAGCATATCATCCTTGCGACCACAGGATGACAATATAAACACAGCAGCTAATAACATCCATATATACCGCTTCATAATAACCCTCGCTTTCCTTATCAAAAATCAAATCACACGCTACGTACCCTAAGGTAGGGTTATCATAACATTGATTATAGCAATCCTGCATATATCAGGGTTTTCCAAATAAGTGTAAAAGTTTACGATTATGTTCTGCTGATAGGTTAACGGTACTTAAGCATAACATCAAAGCTACTACGCTTACATTTCTACAATGTTCCACTATCTTTTAGGAGTAGTATCATCTCATGATTATTCTACTTTTTCAACATCTAAATCTAAAGATTCAAAATGACCTCCACCACAAGGCGTGATAAGCCTTTTTAAATCTTCGATGAATTCATTTACTTCGTTAAAATAATTCTTCAGCCAATATAAACTTTTTTGGCACAATGCTACCAATTCCTCACCAGAGAGTGAATGCTCATCCTTAACTAGTCAATCCAGTTCTAGCAAGACCCACTTCAAACGCTTTGATTCGCTAATAATCAAATCCTTCCTCCATGCCGTTTGGCCGGAAAACCCCGCCCGGAAACACCATTTCATCGTTGGGACGGCCAAACCCCCTCCAGGGCGTATACAGGACATTCTCCATGTCACCCGGACATGCGGCCCGCAGCCCCTGAAAACAACTGGAAAATTTCTCTGTTTTGCACAAAATCACCCCATAAATTCCGGCGGCTCCACCGGCTTGACGGACTTTTTCGGCGTGATCGTCAGCCCTTCCATCAGCCACCGGAACTGCTGCGGCGTCAGGGATAGCACTTCCTCCTAGCTGCGGGGCTACTGGAACCTGCTTTCCGAGAGCCTTTTATATAATAGAAGCCAGCCGTCCCCCTCCCACACGAGCTCCTTGATACGGTCTGCGCGCCGGCCGCAGAAAAGGTAAAGGGTAGTATCCAAAAAATAAGGGCGGTTCCCGGTCTGCGCTTCGACAAGCGCCGCAAGCCGGTTCATACCGGAGCGAAGATCCGTATAGCCACAAACTCCAACAAATCAGCTATTTGTTCACTATTTGTCTGTCGATACCCTTGTTCCAATATAACAACCGCATTCTCTGTATCATTTAAGTCAACATAAACATTATATGAATTTATGTAAACAATCTCATTCTTCGGATCCATTTCAATCACTTTTTGAAAAGCAAATATTGCATCCTCGTATTTCAATTCGGTCAGATACTTCTGTCCCAATTCCAATTGCTACATTATTTACCCATTATTTGTTGTTCAATGCTTTTACTGCATGCACTTATCAATACAATGCATGCAAAGTATATTATTACTTCACGAAGTATAAAACTGAAATTGCGAAATAAATATCTATCCATACGAAACAACCTTTCTTCTGTATTGATCAATATAATAACCAAGTTGTGGTTGAACTGTTACAGACTGCCTACTAATAAATCCATGCCAACGGTTATAGAAGGAATATACGATACAGTAAACCTCTGCGAACAAACAATTATCATTCCGTTTATCCTTATGCATCAATACCAATCCTCAAGGTAGTTCTTAAGTTTTTTACGCTTTCCATGTCTGACTACCAGACATATAATAGTAGCAATCACGGCAGCTGCCAGAACAGCTGCGCCACTGAAAAGAAATACTGTACTTGTTGCCATGTCAAATCTCCTCCTCATAAGGAATACAAATAACGTTGAATGGCTTTCAAAATGATATTATACTCATTCCCAAACAATTACTAAATAAATCGCCAGGAAATCCCCAAAGCCCCATAACCAATGATATCTATTATTGCTCAAACCAACCGCCAGCTTCGAGCTCATCCATCATCTGCTGCATTTGCTGCATCTCACCATCAAACGATTTCTGACTGTCGTACAAGCTGCATGCCTTATCATAGTATTCTTTCATTGCAGCATAATTACGGGACTCATTTGGAAGATGCTGCTGACGGTCTGCCTCAAGGAATGCCAGACGCTTATATGCTTCGTACCGGTCAGGATACATCTGCACCATCTCCTGCAGGCTGGCCTCTGCCGCATCAGTCTGGGCCATTTCCTGCTGCAGTATCGCTATATTCTCCATAAGCCTGTAAGAAGCAAATCCGCTGTCTTTGATTTCCATGAAAAGATCCAACGCCTTCGCATAATCCCCGGTGGATGCGTAGAGTTCGGCAAGTTTTTCATCCAGCTGGAGGCTACCAGACATTCCAAAGATACCGTTCCACTTTTCCAGAAAAGCAATTTCCTTTTCGCGATAAGTCTCACCAAGACGGTCATATGCCTCTGCGCAGAGTAGAACACACCTGACACGCAGGTTCCCATCCTGTAGAAGGTTCAGCGCCTTCTCGAAATGTCCCACTGCCTCTTCGGCATGGGCCTCAGCAAGGGCAATCTCTCCACGCAACATGGATATGGATTCTTCCGCCAGACCATAGGTTTCCGCCTGGGATAGTACATCCTCCGCCTTCCCAGTATCGCCCGCTCTAGCCAAAGCTATTCCCAGATCCCTGTAATATGCACTGTTCCCGGTATTATAATTTATTGCCAATTCAAGACAGTTCACGGCATCTGCAAAGGCCTTCATTTCAAAATAGGAATTTCCCATGACATAAAGGATATCTCCCAGGTTTTTTCGATCACTGTCTGTCTGAACATAATACTCTGGACTGTTAACGGTATCGCGTCCATAACTCGTGCACCCCTCATAATCCCCCCGGTCATACAGGAGGAGTACCTGTTTTGCGTAGGCATCGATCCGGGTCGGGATACTTTCCATTGCTGCAGATATATGAGATTCGGCACTGTCGAATTCGCCGCTCTCCATTAACTGCGAGGCCGTCTCCAGTTCCTGATAATATGCATTACTCCTCTCCCTATTACGAAGGTTCAATCCACCTGCAATAAGCCCAGCGCCCGCTATATAAGTGAGTAGCAAGGCTGTGGTTGAAACTGCACAGAACGCGCGGTAGCTGCGTTGCGTGCTGTCATACTTTTTGATATTATCCAATGCCTTCTTCAGTTCCGTGCCGTTTTTGAACCGATCCTCGGGTTGGAGCTGCATCATCTTCTCAATGATACGGACCATTCCGCTGCTGGCAATCCCCTGATATTCTTCCAGCGGCACAATCTGACCGAAATCAGTGCTCGGGGCTATACCGGTAAGCAGATGGTATAACGTGGCACCCAGACTATATATATCTGATCGTTCATCTATTCCACGACCGATAAGCTTTTCCGTGATTCTGTTCCCCGAGTAGCCGAATGCCTGCTCTGTGGACTGCGATGATGAATCCACAATGAATGACCGGTACATTTCGGGCGTATGGTACTGCTCCGGCGGGGAATATCCCTTACTGATACCCGCCGAAAGCCTTTTCGTACGGTCGAAAGCGAGTGAAATGTTGAAGTCAATCAGGCAGATGTCACCTGCCGGTGTAAGCATAATATTGTCGGGCTTGATGTCACTATGGATGATGGGTGGGTTCTGCCTGTGCAGATAATCCAAGGCGTCAGCCAGCTGCCTGGCCCATTTAAGAACATACTTCTGGCTGAAATGGCCTTCCCTTTCAAGGGCATTTCCCAATGATTCCCCTTCGATATAATCAATGACTGTATATATTTCATTACCCTCAGTCAGGAAATCATAAACCTGAGGCAGGTAGGAATTACGTAGGTTCTTTAGAATATCGGCCTCACCACGGCTGTTAATGACGCCTTTGGCCACATCCCTTATCTGCTTAACTACAACGTATTTCCTCAAGTTCTCATGATATGCCTTATAGACGACCCCTCCGCCGCCTGCACCAATCTCCTCTATCAGCCTGTAAGTGCCTCCAAGGACTGTACCTTCTGCCAGCATCGCCAGTCTCCTCCATCAAATTATGTATTGTCATCCCATACCAAAACCAGCGAAAGGTTATCCGGCGCCCCGTTTTGGTATATGCTTTTCTTTACCAGTGCCATACCGGTTTCCATTTCCCCGTCAATAAACAGTCCGCAGGCATCCCAGAACGCTTCATCACTACAATACCTGTATGTGCCGTCACTGCAGAGCAGGTAAACAACATTTTTACGGAAACGTCCTGAATATACAGAGCAGGGGGCTATTTCATGCACGCCTACTGCCTTTGTAAGTTTCCCGTAATCCTCATGACACTCAATCTCTTCATCGGTATATTTATTTCGGACACTCTCCTGGTTCTCCCATACATCATCAACAGTCAACTGGTTTATCCTGACTTTCAGGAATGGCCGGCTTGCCTGATAACAGCGGCTGTCGCCGACAGAAATTACCGCCCACATTCCCTGTTCCGCCCATAAAATGACGGCTGTTGTCCCTGCCATGGAATCAGGCCCGTTTTCTTCCCGAATAGCAGCATGGGCCTCATAAAGAACAAATTGCAGTTCATTTACCGATTTCCAGAAACCAGGTAAAGGTGTGCGCGAATGGTAGAGCCTCCACCAGCGTTTGACGTGTTCCATAACTGTATTACTAGCCCGTTCTCCACCTTCATAGCCTCCCATACCATCAGCAACCAGGGCTATGGCCCGTTCCCCATCCACAGCATAAAAAATGCTGTCCTGATTGCTTTCGCGTACTCTACCTTGTTCCGAAAACCCGAGAACATTATATGCCATGTCAGATCTCCACTTTGTAGTTCCTGTCGCCAAGCGTCAGGATGGAACCGTTTGATATCGGCATATCCCCTGAGACCTCCACACCATCAAGTACCGTCACATTGGAATGGCTCAGGTTGGAAACATAATACTGGTTACCGGAAGTGAAGATTCGGCACTGATGCCCGGAAACGAACTTATTGTCAATGCGTATCTGGCAGTCACTGTCATATCCAATCGTTATTCCATCGGCGCGCATTGCGGCCTCATAGCTCGTGGCAGGATCATTTGGGTCAGTAAGCCGTACCTTACGCTCCCATACATTATAAGTTGAAGCTTTCTTCCCGAGTAATTCCGTTTTTCGTTTATTTTTCCCGACTAAACTGGTGACCCTTCCACCGCCAGACTTACCGGCACGGCGGTGCTTCTTTTTTCTGAAAACCAATAGGACTATAACAAGAATCAGAATAACTGCCAATATGGCAGTGGCTCCTATGATCAGTTCAATCGGTATCCTCGGCTGTGTGATAATGACCGGGTTAAGGTCACCAGTACCACTATCTGGTATGCTGGGCGACTCAGTTTCGGTGGGTTGATCATTCTTCTCTTCATCTGACGACGCTTCGACTGCTTCCCCGAAAGGCATTTTCACTTCTGTCTCGACCGTCACAACGTCAGCCCCTGAAGTGATTTTTAAATTTACGCCTTTGGTTGTTCCATCACAGTCCTCCGGCTCTGGGCTGAGTGTAATCTTCCAAGCATCGTTACACTCCGTTACACCAGCTACCACATCCATAGGATCCTCGACCTCATCAAGCTGCCATGAAGTACCGCCTGTCCTTCTAGAAAGCGCCGCCAGTTTCTTGGGGCCATCCTCATTGTCAGCTGAAGTGAAACCTATTGTATAGATCGGATAGGATATGTTTTCAAGCCTGTCATACAATTCGTTTTCAGTGATTCCAGTCGGGTTATTGTCCAGTCCGTCTGTGAAAACAAGGATCCTTTTCAATCCACCCGGCCCTTCGGCAAAGTCTTCCAAGAGTCCGTACAGTACATCAGTAAGGTATGTATCCTGATACTGGTATGAAACGGACTCGATTGCCTTTTTTACCTGCGAATAGTCGTTGCTCCCCTGAAGAAGGTACTCTGCATGATCCGAAAAGGTTATGACCGTGAATGTTTCCCTGTCCATACGGCTTGCCGTGGCCTCGATACATATATTACTAATCATCGGACGGTAATCTTCAGCGGTAGACAGCGAATTGTCGATAAGGAATACAGTCTCAATGGGAACATCCTGATCCTTAATTGGCACCATGTCAATGGAACTGCATGAATGGATGCCAACCTGACCTTCTGCCTGAGGTGAATCACCAAGGTCATCCACATACAGTATGACCTGTTGGTCTTGCAGTTCCTCATGCAACGGTGTTTCCATCCTGTTATCCGCATATGACGCCAGAACTGAGCCTGAAAGGCAGATGAATACCGAAAGTGCCGATATGTACTTTACATGCTTTATCCTCATAACCAGACCTCTTTCTACTATTGCTCTATTAACTAAAGGGTTTGGCAAAGGCCAAATCCCATATTTTTCACAATCAATTCTGATCCGATGTTACCTTTTTGCAACATATCATACTCGGGAAAGGACGTAATCAGAAGGGCTGCGGTGTAGATGCCACATGCCCTTCTGATATACGCGATAATAACATTATTTACCCGCAAGCTGCTCGTCCACTTCGGAAATGCTTTTTACACAGCCCTGCATGTATTCGTTGAGTGAACTCACCATGTCCGGGACCTTTTTCTGAAGGAAATCCTTGTACTCTTCCGCATAAGTGGATTGAGCCTTGTCGGAGGAAACTCCTTTCCAGTATTCAGGAAGTTCTTGTACTATCAGACGATCAATCTGCCCCGCAACATCCTTCATCTCCTGAATCTTCACTGTTACTTTGCCGATTACATCTTCGGCGCTCGGCCTGTCAAGATATAACATACCTTAACTCCTTTCTTTTTTTATTTATTGGTGATATCCTGCATGGCAAGATCCAATAACAAATTGAAATCACTAAATATGGTTTATGGAGTTGGCTTTGTCCACAACCTTTTCAAATTCGGTTATAGCATTATTAAGGACAACATTGAATCTCTCCATTGTTTCCAAAAACTTATCAATATTATTCTCCCAGTCAGCATCAAGGCTACGAAAGAAATAGTCGCCGGCCGGTGTGCGCCAATCCTTTCTCAAATGTATCAAACCTGTTATCAGGCTATTCCGCTGCTCATTTATCGTTATTTTTATAGATTCAGTTTTATCCCTCAGTTTTTTTAGTTGATCCAAGTCGAAAGCGAGTTTACTATCTGAAGCAAACATAATGCTCACCCCCAAACCGAACCATCTGCCTTATGCGCAGCTGTCAGTTCCTCGCGCGCCTTTTCCTCATTACCCATACCACGATAGATGAGGGAACGCATCGCATGGACATCAGACGGGTTCGGAGATACTTTTCCGAGATAATCTGCTAATTCAAACGCCTTGTCGTACTCTCCTAATGCAGTGTGGGCGAGGAGCCGATACATGAAAATATCCAAGCTCTCCGGGTTATCAATCGTCATTTTCCGTAGGCTCTTTGTCAGCCCCCTGAACAATACTGTAGCTTCCTCCTTCTTGCCCGTTTCCCTAAGAGAAAGCGCTCGGTAAAACTCTGCACACGCAGTTACCGAAGGATCCACATGTTCAAGATTTAAAAGCTGATCGGCAAATTCAATGATGTGTTCATAATCCAAAGAAGCAATGTAGGTCTGTAGCATGATAAATAGCAGATCAGCGTCATCGGACACTGCTTCAAGGCCCCATTTTATACTTTCGATGATCTTATCTACATTTCTCTCCTTTACATATATGCCTGATTCCTCCAAGGCAATTCTCTTTTTACTGGCCGCATCAATCTGAAGTCCCTTTGCCACAGCGATTTTAGTCTTGGCATCGTCATGTTTTCCCGAAACCACGTCGAGATGGATGCTTAGTAGAAGTAATCGTATGTCTTCCGGGAACATGGCTAAAGCACGCTCCAGATGTTCCCTTGCCTTGTCATATTCCCCCCTTTCGGTCAGAATACGAGTACGGAGCTCATGGACATCCAGCGCATCTGGTAGCAGGCTTTCAAACTCGTCGAGCGAGTCCATGGCTTCATCCACATTTCCCAGTTCAAGTTCGAGAAGCACTTTCTGGCGCCACAGCTCGCCCGATAACGGCTGCTCCTTTAATGCCTTACTGATATACCTTAGGGCCCCAACTGTATCCCCAGTATCATAAAAGATGTTTGCCATGATCAGGTACATGTCGGCTGTATGATACCCGGCGTTCTCTGCCTTCACATAATACTTAACGGCATCCTTCCTCTCGTCCTTTAGGTAATAGACATTGGCAATGCTGAAAAAAGCCTCTCCGTTCCCGTTGTCAATGATAAGGACATTTTTGAAAGCATTAATTGCCTCATCCATTTCCCCAAGGTTTACAAGGGAATTTCCAAGGTGCATATAGGCGTCTATACACTTGGGTTCTGAATCAACAGCTTTTCTGAATAACTCTTTTGCATCCTCGTATTTCTCCAGTTTCATAAAGGTAACGCCCTGATTGATTAGATCCAAAATCTCTTCCTGATTCATTTTCGTTCCTCCTCGTAAGTACAATTTTGATTACTTCATTATAATGCACATGAATACAGCTTAGCGCCCGCCCATGCTGTTAACACCTGCGAATGCTAATCGGTCTATATATTGCGAATAGCTTTCTTTTTGTTCAAAGAAATGATCAACTATATCTTTCCCGATATCTTTCCCGATCTTAAGGTTCTTTTCAAGATTACCGAAAATACTATCTATAACTCCAAAGTTGCTGGCAATCCCGTATGCGCCCTCCAGATTCTCAATAATATCCTCCCCCGAACCGGAAACATTATCAATGTCCTCAGAAAAGTCCATAACATTCTTGAGCAGTTTTGATGTTTTAAGCCAGCTCTTTTCAAATCCAGTCAGAGAGACCCCTACTTTATCAAACTTAGAATCATAATCGCCGAAGAATTTAGGGATAAACATTTCTTTGAAATCAAAATCAACTTCCTTTATCTTCAATTTCCCTTTATCCTTTACATAACCACTGGCATCTTTCTCATACTTAATGCCCAAGTTTTCCTTAATGTCAGTCCAAATATTATTTGCAAAGCTACCATCTTTCATGATAGGTTTCCCATCGGCACCCTTGATCCATTCCCCAGCATCTGTCTTCATATACTGAGCATTTGCTAAGGATGTGCCAATCTCGCAAGCAGATGAAACAATAGCTGCTGTGTTTTCTACAAAACTATATATGCCGCCCGCAATTTCCATAGTATTATTAACACCAGCTCCGCCAAAATCGGTCTTATCGATCCAATCCTTGACACCACTTATGCTGCCATAATAACGCGACGCTGAGAGGGAACCCTGGTCACGGCTAGTATCCCACCATTTATCTTTGTTCTCCGTACTCTTTTTGTATTGTTGAGAAAGACTAAAAGCCTTTATGTTATTATCAACCTCAACGGTCGCATCACCAGCCTTTAATATAGCATATGCAGTTGCTGCTATCATACCTACAAGAGCGAACATTGCGGCAGCAGGAGCCGCGGCCATAAAAGTCACGACTGCAACAAAGGCGCTTGCGATTGCGACAACTGCTCCAACAATTGCCCTGACACCATTCCAAATATATTTACCATCTCCGTACTTAAAATAATTAGTAGTCTTCCTGAACGTGTCAGACACCCAGTTTCCGGCCTTCCTAATTGCTTGAGCAATATACTCACCCACAACAGGTATCCCCGCAACCCTATCAAGGAAACCGACAAACAAATCATAAAAGAAATCGCAGACCCCCTGCCCTAATGAACGCTTCCCTAGGAATTCAGTGACTTCAACATCAATATCGTGCGCTACCGCCTGATCCTGTGATCGAGCAAAGGACTCAAGCTCAACTAGCTGCCTTGACAGTGTCTTGAATTTTTCCTTTTCGTCCCGGGCACGTCTTGCCTTCTGACCGGCCAGATTAGCAGCTGTATTGATATATCCTCTGGGGTCAGGAGTGCCAAGTCGATTGCAGTCCCTTGCGATTTCATCGATGTCTTTCTCATATTCATTAAGGGCATTGGCCGTCCGATCAGCTTTTTTAATACTATCCTCAATATTCCTGTAATTTATTGTAAACAAAGCCATCGTAGATCCTCCTATGAATATGCATCCGCAGCGGGATTAAAGATGTTGCCAAGCTCCGCCTGGCGCGCGTCGCTTAGCTGAGACTCGGTGTTCAATATTTCCTGAGCTATATCATCAATTTCCTGTACTAACCTATTTACTTCCCTGTCCAGATAATCGCGCTCACTGAAATCTCCTAAGCCGCATCCGTTCCTTGCCTTGAGTAGACACTCTTCCTCTATCATACGTATGCGGTTGGAACCAATCACGGCATCGTCAAGAGAATGGGCCAGTTCTGATACACGTCTCACAAAACTATCAAAGTCATCCGGAGGTTTTCGCCGGTCCTTCTTAATGACTTCTTCAACTGCCTTTTTCCGGTTTTCAAGTATCCTTCGTTTGTTTCGCAATTCAGTCAGTTTCCATTCAAGGCTCGCTACACTCATGATAATCCTCCACTAATACCGACTGCTTACGCCATCAATAGCCTTGGCTGCATCAGTGTCTGCCTGCATGTAAGACTCAGAGGCTGTAAGCAACTCTTCGCCGATCTCAAAGAAAGACTGGCTCAGATCAGTCAGCGTTCGTAAAAGCTGCGCAGAACGCTTGTCGAACATTACACGGCTCTTACCAATCCAGCCATCGGTTAGCTCCGTTATCGCGTCCTGGTATTCTTCTTTTGCATCTTCCATGATTCGAGCTATGCCCTGTACCTTCGCTATGACAGCATCCATGTTCGCAGTGTTCAAATAGAAATCATCAACAAATTTCATACATAACCTCCTTCTTTATTCCTGCAAAGACTTAACACGGGAAACGTCTTCCCCGCGGAATAAATATGCATCATCTGGTGATACTGGTTCTCCCAAACTACGGACACTTGAGCCATATACATCAAGTATCTTGATTTCCTTTATGGGCCCGAAATACAAAAGTTTCTTATCATCGCGGATCTTCCGGCATAATGTGGGAGATAAAGCGCCGATACTCGCATCATTGATCTCCGTTATAAGGAACAGTATCTTCATAGCCGTATACTTCTTATATATATCATTGAAGGCATCCTGAGCGCCATTATCATCTGCCAATACATCCAGCGCCTGCTTAGAGCCAACGATTGCCACGAGTAAGGGCGTATGTTCTAAAGAACCTCCATCCTCCATTAGTTCCATCCGTGACTCAGCCTCATACTTTATCTCCGTGAGCATCTCACATAAATAAGAAGAAGACGTAGAGTATTTTTCTACAAAGGGCAATTCCTTGTAAGCCTCAAACTTACGTTCAAAACTATCCACGATGAAGAGCTTTACAGGGCGCTTGTAATAATTGTCTTTGAGGTTCTCAATTAGCGCTTTTACAAATCCATCCTTAGCTACCGTGTTTTTACCCGTCAGTGCAAGTAGAAACTGATCATAACAGTTAACCGTCCTACATGACACATTGCTATAATCCACCGCAATCGGGATTTCCACTTCAGGATGGATCTCAGGATGATTCTCAGTAAAATAAGCGGAGGTAACCCTTTCAGGTACAACGGGTATCCTCTTTGCACGAGAATTACCATAGTCTTCGTTCCGTCCTGCCACATACGATTGGATGGCCTTTGAGCGTGCGGCCCCCTGATGACCTCCAAAGACAAGGTAGGACTGTACCTCATATATACTTTTGTCATAAGACCAAAGCATCCGTCCCGGTATGTTCTTAGGCTCCATTCGACAGCGGTCGAAGACCAGCCTGTAATCTCCTGAGTCATTACAACTGAACGCCACTCTTGTGGCAATGGACGACATATACCTATGACTGAGATTAGCGGTCTGCGAACTAGTCAATATAAACGAAATACCGTATGTCAACCCTTCCCGCAAGAAACGCATGAAGGCATCGTCTAAATCGTCACCAAATACCTCTCTGAAGACACTGAAACCATCTATAAATACGATTATCTGGGCAAGGCCATGTTCTCCGGCCTCCCGGTAGGTCAAAAAGGAATCGAAACCATCACGTGCAAACAGGCGTTTCCTGCTGTCAATCTCCTCAGACAGCATCTTCCAGAGGTTCTTCATCTTTTCCTGATCCGTGTCTGTTACAAAACCGCCGACAACCCTCAGCGGAGCAAAAACCCCCATAGCTCTGGAACCTAGATCCACCAGATAGATATTGATGTCTTCTGGGGTATACCGTTGGGCCAGTTGATATACCATGCTTTGCAGCAAGTATGTCTTCCCTGTCTGCGATGCGCCTACAATAATCGTATTACTTCGTGACAGGTTAATGGTTGCAATGCCTTGTTTCTGGTTGGCTGGGTCATCAAACATACCAAGGCACATTTCACAGAACCCCAACTGACTTTTAGCCTTAGTTCCAGAAAGGAGGTCATTTGGATAAGGAAGGCAGTCAGGCAGAGCGGGCAAGCAAATAGGCGTTAATTTCGGTATCCTCTTATCCTCACAATAACTTTTAATATGGCTGACGAGGACATCCAGCTGCGTTTTATCGCCATCAATACGTCCACCGCTGTACCCAGACTGGAAGAGTTCAAACACCTCGTTACTGCCCACCTGAAGGTACGCACGCCCTGGTTCCCTTATAAAAAATGCCAGTGGCACCTTGAGGACTTCGTTGCTGTCCTCAGCGGTAGCGACTTTCAGGCATAACCGAAACCTTGAATTACTCCAGATCTGCTCGTTGACCTGCCCAGAAGGCTTTTGCGTCGCCAAGACCAGATGTACACCCAGGCTTCGTCCGATACGTGCAGCAGAAATCAACTGATCCATGAATTCAGGCTGCTGGGCCTTTAACTCAGCAAACTCATCTACAATAATAACCAGATGGGGAAGTGGAAGCTTAACCTCACCGGCATGGTACTTCTCCTGATAACGACTAATGTTGTTTACCCCGCAGTGCTCGAACTCTCGTTGGCGTTTTAGAAGCTCAGCCTGAATGGAAAGCAAGGAGCGGTTGATCTCTCGTCCTTCTATATTGGTAATCGCACCAATCAGGTGTGGAAGCCCTGTAAATTGGCTTGCCATGCCGCCACCCTTAAAATCTATAATAACGAATCCCAGGTCATGGGGATGGTAATGCAGGGCCAGCGACAGGATAAATGACTGCAGCACCTCGCTTTTTCCTGAGCCTGTGGTTCCGGCAACAAGACCATGGGGGCCATGCCCGTTCTCGTGTAGATCCAGAGAGATAATGTCGCCATCCCCCAAAATACCAATCGGGGCTGAGAGGGATCTGGTAGTATCCGAGGAAGACCAATGCGTATCTAAATCCCATTCCCTGGCAACTGAAATGCCTAACATTTCATAAAATGTATAATTTTTCGGCAGTGCATTCTTTTGCCCCGGTTCTTCACACTTCACGTACTCCAGAGCATCCGCGAATACTGTATATTCGTTATCAGTACATGGGTCAAGGATAAAAGTTTGTCTATTTGACGTATTGTTTTTATTATATCGCTGTCCCTTGCCCTGCTCAATCTCCAATATTTCACCACACTCAGGCGGGAGCTGTGCGACATTGTCAACCACCATAATAGTACCGACTGAAAGATCATTTGTCCTGAAAAGATATTCATTTATTGGATTACTCTTGTCGAGATAAGAAGGTTCAAGGAATACGAACAGGTAAAATGGCAAAAGTATCTGCTTACGCCCGTAACTATCATCGGTACTTCTCTCCATTTTCCTTGCTTTCAGTACTTCTGAAAACTGCTTTGTAAGTTCTACAGTCTCTTTCTTGGTGCTAGCGATAAACCGGCCCTTCCTGTCTTCATCATAGATGTGGGGCAACCGTCCTACCCAGGAAAGGAACAAGCTATCAGTTCCCGGGACATTACTAAGGCCATTTTTCTCGGTACCGCCATCATGAATAAGCACTATTTTTAGCTCCGTATAACTATGCTGGGACATAAGGCCAACAAGCATGTTGGAGAGAAGTTTTAAGGCATTCCCATGTGTACCAACTATGCCGCACACCTGTGCCTGCATCAGTTTGCAAATAACAGGTATCCCGTTGACCATATGATAGCGATCATACAGTTCCTGCGGGCGTTGCCGAAGCTCATCTTCTTCCAAGGAAAGGTTAACCTTAGGGATGCGTATTTCGACAGATGAAGGTGCCGGTCCTGTACCAAGGCGGACACTGGCAAAATCTTCATCATCCGGCCTACGCTGCCAAAGCCTCCCGTCCCGAACCAATGCGATCTTCACACAATCGGTCACGCTGGGGTCAATCTGGTTGAGTGCGGATTTCTGATCCGCCTGGCAAGCCTGTATATCCATCTCGGCATTTTGAAGGTAGATGGCATATTTTTGTTCGCGCTGTTCGGTCAGTTTTATATACTTCTTGGTACCTTTGCGGTAATTGACAAGAGAAAGAATCACACCGATGAATGTCATTGGAAGCGTATACATCATCATCATAGGATTCTTTGATATCAGTGTGATCATGACAGATATGCCGACCGTAGTCAGGGCAGGCACTAATGTTGAAAGCCAGTTGATCTCTGGTTTATTACCTTTGGCAGGTGGGCCTTCTAACTCTATCGTTTTGGCCGGCAACTCCTTACGTAGCCTTGGGGAACGCTTATAGTATATGAACTCTTCCTTGGGACTTCCATCGGTATTTTTTGATATCCCACCAGAAAGTTTAGTCGCAACCAGCTCGGAAACATGCACCTTATTATCGTCGTAAGATATCTCAAGGGCATCATTATTAAACGCCATCCGCAAGTCTCCAGCAACAATTTCGTCACCCGGGAGTAGAGTATGGTTATGTATACGGTTCTTATTAACATAAGTTCCATTCGTGCTGTCTAAATCAATCAGTTGGTATGAATCACCCTGTTGAATAATACGGAGGTGCTTTCGTGAAACAAATGGAGAATCAATGCGAATATGGTTACCCTCCTCTCGCCCCAAGAGAATCTCGTATACCCCACCAAATGGGACCCTGATGATTTCATTCGGATAATCAGGCAAGATAAAGATGGATATGTGGTCAAGTGAGCTGACACCTATTACTGTTCCGGTTTCCAGTTGGGTGTAAGATACTATTTCTCTTTGGTATTTTACTGGCTTTTTAGATATCAAAGTCCACCTGCTGCCTGCACCAGATAATGTCACATGGGCTGACTCTAGGTTTGGGGAGGGAATGGAGACGGTATCCCCAGTCCCACTACCTACTGTAACCAGCATATGGTCAGTGGCTTCAATATCACGATATGTATCACCATAGAATATCCGGAAAAGCATCTCGTTCTCCCTTCTATCCCTATTTTCCACATAACATAATGGACGGCAATAAACTATAATGCCTCACCAATCCCATTTTATTCTATCATATTGAAGAACTTTGTCAATATATGTTTAATTTTAAGACCTACACTACACCATATATGATTGATCGGTGCATGAGATATCTTACATTCACAAGATATATCACAACCATGGTTTAGAATATTAATTTTAGTGATGACGGCCTTCAATGTGTTCGAGCGGTGAATAATCCGTAACTGGAGTGCCATACAAATCTACCGACACTAATGACGGTAAGCTGGCCAACGGAGATAGATCAGTAACGTTCGTATTACTTAAAGATAAATACTGTAAATTTTTCAAGTTCGATAACGGCGTTATATCACTAATCGGATTATCATCTAAATCTAAGTGTGTCAATGACGTCAAATTTGACAGTGGTGTAATATCAACAATTTCATTTTCATCTAAAACCAACTGAGTTAGGGATGTTAAATTTGATAAAGGTGTGATATCGCTAATCTGATTCCCCTTTAAACTCAGTTCTCTCAAGGATGTTAAACTTGATAAAGGCGTAATATCAACAATTTGATTAGACAACAGATTCAGGTTCTCCAAGTCTGTCATATTTGATAAGGCTGTAATATCCTTTATGTTATTCCATTGTAATTGCAGTTTTGTCAAATTTGTTAATTCTGCTAACGCATCGATTGTTTCAATTTTGTCACCGCGATCGAACGAACTTAAATCAAGATCGACTCTCCACCAAACATCACTCAGCCTAATTCTCCGACTTCGTATTAGTGTAATCTCTCTCATCCGTGATCCCAATGCCTCATCTTTCCAGTTCATAGGATGATCTTCTAACCCGGCTTCTTTCCAAGACGCGGCTCCTGATACGTGCTTCTCAGTAGCAGTTGATGTTTCTACATTCATTAATTTCTGAGTTTCTTCTGTCTCCGCATCTTCACTGATTAATCGTTCATCCGGATTCCCTTCTGCATTTGCAATTGCCGCTGAATCTTCCTCCACATTCTCCTGTTGCTGCTCGTACACTAGCTTTTGGATCTTTTCCAACTTCGCTTCAATCTCATCCGAATCAGCTATATCAGTTGGTGCATTCTCCAACACTTTCAGCGCCTCTTCCAATCGCCCGTTCGCTGCATAAGCGTCGGCGAGATTTAAATATGCCTCAGTGTTCTTAGGATCTAACGTAATAGCTTTATGAAACGCTACAATTGCTTCCTCATACTTCATCTCCGACAGATATTTCTGTCCTAATCTCAGTTGTTCCTGAATCTGTCTATCTACATTATTGTATCCATACAGCATTAACCCCGCCGCGACAATACAGATAGATACAAGAAATGTAATTACAGCTATGACAATATGCTTTGTTTTCATCCTAAACTCTCCTAGTTACTTCATTAATTTGCCTAGTTCAATATCATTAATATTGTAAACTTCTTTTACATGATGAAATGTATATAATTCTTTCAGCGCCTTAAATCACATATGATTACTGTCTCATGCCTACATCTGGCAAAGAAGTTTTCCCTAGGCCACGGTTACACCCTGAATATGTACTGTCCTCTACAAGGAACGCGAGCCCCGTTTTATCAGAGTAAAAACCAATGATGCCACCAAAATAATTCATATAGACAGGAGTACCGTCATCTGTATAAACATATTCATTTTCTTCCGGAGCAATAAAGGACATATCACTGTGACATCCTGTGATTATGGTTTTTGCGTCAGGATTGTTGACCTGTGATTCATCCATGCCATCGTTATTAGTTGAAAAGAAAATGCCTGTGTCCACCATACCCAAAATGCCACCGCCAATGCGGCTCAACTCCGGGCGAATCTCTTTAACTGTAATGCCGACTGTTTCCTCATCGATATTGAGTTCTGGATATGAAATAACTCCGGACGCATAGGAGTCTTTTACTAGGATATTACCATTCATGACGCCCAAATTCCCTGCAATTCCTCCTACAAAGCCATTGTCACTTGTACAATGGATATCTGCATTATTAACATCATTTTCCAGAATAACAGTGACTCGATTTCCATATTCTGCCGGGATTGTGCTAACAAACACCCCAGCGACGCCCCCACCCCGCATTGTAGTTACTGTTCCAGTGTTCTTACAACCAGATATTGTCACATTAAGAGGATCCTCTTTGTCATCGTTCCAAGCCATCAAATTATTCTCTGCAACTATACCGGCTCCGTATAATTCAGCTGTAATCTGACCACTGTTATAACAGTCCGAAATAATCATTGTCCCAAACATATCATTAGCAGTTCCAATAATGCCGCTACTAACTTCTCCGCCAAGATCTGCGCTGTTATTACAATTGGAAATTGTCACACCGCCTTTTCCACAAAGTGAAACTAATCCAATTATTCCGCCAGTCTTTCCTGTAGCCATAATGATACCGGAATTATTGCAGCCGGATATCGTAATTTTATATTCGCTGTCATCCAGCATACAGTTTCCCGTAATGCCACCCGCATTTGAGCCATTTGTGGAAACAAAAGCGCTATTAATGCAATCGATGATATCTGCCCGTTTGGACATGAACTCACCTCCAATAGAACTCAAAAATACATCTCCTACTATTCCTCCTACATCATCACCCCCGGAACATATGCCATTATTTTTACATTCTCTGATTTCATTATCATTATGGGTGCCGGCGATTCCACCTACTGAGCCATTAGCAGAAACGCAGGTAATGACACCGTTATTTGTGCATCTACTTATGGAGCCGGTGTTATAACCCACTATACCGCCAGTACTGTGTATCCATTGCTCTTGCAGAGCGTTCACAGTTCCCGAAAACGAGCAATCACTAACTATGCCTTTGTTTGTTCCAACAACGCCACCACATTCCGCATTATAGCAATATATATCGGCGTTAACATTACAATTTACAATAGAATTATCGGCCAGAGAGCTTGTGCCCGCTATTCCGCCAACGTCAGAACTGTAGCCTCCAACACATATATATGCTTTATCGAGATTAATATTTTTAATTGTACCGTAATTTATGCCGAACAAACCATATGAATTCCCGGTACTTGTATCATTTCTTTCGGAATAGTTAGTGTAGATGTACAATCCACTCACAGTGTGGCCGTCACCATCGAAAACCCCATGGAATCCAGAATGAAAACCAATAGGGAGCCAAGCATACTCTGGCGTTATATCCGACCAATCCTCGCCATCAGCAACTTCATTGATCACAATGTCATCCGTCAGGATATAATATGCCTTATAATACGGTGCAACACGTTCGTCGCCAGGGTCAGTTTCTGCTTCAATTTCATAAATCTGCCCTAACAGTGCCAATTCTGCAGCATTAGATATCTTGTATGGATCTTCCTCAGTGCCAGCACCGCCGGCAAATTGTTCTGCTGGCTGAATAAACTTCTGTTCGCCAACTTCCAAAAAAACATATTCGTAATCTGCAGTCAGCGAATTACTCGCAGTTTCATCATTTGATTTACCGCAACTCATGTTAATGGCACAAGTTATCGTTATTACAAACAGCAAAATCAAAGTGTGTTGTTTTCTCATCATATTAATCTCCATTCCGCCTCATACGTTGGGGCACAAAATATTACGAAGTTATTTATATATATGTAATTAACCACTACTCTAGCTATTCAACATAAATACTAATATATACCCCTATTTCTGCAAACACTAGGATTTGCTGCATTTCATAGTATTTCATTTCTGCCTATTTATATGCTTCCTTGTGTGCTGAGCTTCCATAACCTAATGAATACCACTGAGACTATTTGATCTATTATCCAACTCTTCACAATATTTTATGTACTCTTCGTACATGCCTGATCCTATCCATTCATTAACAAATGATATTGACAATTCTTCCAACTGGTCATATCTAAATCGCAATTCAATATCAAATGGGTAATCACTACCATACCATACCATGTATGAGTATCTCAAGTAGTTTTCGCTTTCTCCAATTATCAAACAGCAAAATTTAGCACTGATATCAACAGATTCTGGTCTTGCTTTATCCATACAATCATAAACCAATTCAGACATTTTTGCAGTTTCATTATATCCCAGCTTATCAAAGACCGTTTGTAGGCTGTCTCCCAGACATATGCCGCGGATTCCAACATCATATGAAGGTGCTATCTCTCCTTCCGACAATGAATCTCCAAAGTCAAAATGAATTAGAAAATCCTGAGGATTACTTTTTTCTTGTATGGCTGAAACTTCCGGAACATCCCAATCATCTGAGCTTTTTCCGTGAACCCAATAATACGTAGTCTTTCCCTCAAATGATTCGTCTACATCGATCAAACCGTGTTCCTTCATGACATCCATAATACCATATATATCCATGCCAACCAACGGGTGTCCGTAAAAGGTTAACTCGTCAGGTTTCAAATAGCTTTCGATATTGTCATAATCATTAAAAAGATCTCTAATCTCCTGGGCCTTGCGTTCAGTTTCATCCAAAGGTTCTGTCTCTGTTTCAACTACCAGAGTCTCACTCGCTAAGGGTTCGTTCTGTTGTTCGGATGATTCTTTAACTAAAGTTTCATCCACTACGAGCAGTTTCTTTATTTCCTCAATCTTATCAGTTATTGCCGACACATCTCCTACATTTTCCGGGATATTCTGAAGCACTGCCAAAGCATCTTCATACTGCCCGGTAGCGACATAGGCATCTGCCAAACTAATATAGGCGCCGGTATTCTTCGGGTCTAATCCTATCGCCTTTTTAAATGAAATGATCGCCTGCTCGTAGTTTAATTTGGTCATGTACTTTTGCCCTAATTCCAACTGTTCGGACACTTGTGCCTCTATGCTCTTTGAGCAGGCACTAATAATGCAAATAGCAAGAATACATACCGACAGAAATAACAATCTTTTCTTCATGACAGTTCTCCTTTTTTTGATGACTGAGATGCTGTAGTCAATTATCTTCTTCTAAAATGCAAAGTTTGGGCTTATCATCTATCAGGTATGCCAGATAACTGGTATTCCTGATGGCATCCTCTTTCATATCATTTATCTTTGATAGTTTGTCCATCATAACTAGTCCTTCCGAATCCCGCCCTTCTTCCCTGCATTGTGTCTCGGCATCAATGAGCAACCAACTGTATTCATCATATGCAGATTCATTATAATGATCAAGCGACAGCACCTTTTCATACTCATCTGCCATCTTCAGATAATCCTTCTCCATCATGTAATAGTATGCTAAAATCTGGTGCGCTTCTTTTTGGTAAGGATTATCCATTACAATTTTCTCCGCGCACGCAGCCGATTCATCCAGTGTATTCTGTGATAGCATCCGGTATAATTGGGCATCTGAGTTCCAAAAGGCAATCCGGCAAGCGGTATCGTACTCCCCGGCGAGGTAAGCAGCCTGACCGGCAGCATTCAATAGGAATACTAGACTTGTTAGGATGCCAGCAAATAATGCAAAGATTCCTTTGGGGGAGGCCATACGTATGTGGATCTTCTTTCCGCCTCCATCGCATAAAAGCATTATAAGTAGCCACATAAGCGACTGGTACTGTAGATGGAAATCGAACAGGCTTCCCATCAAGATAACCGCCAGTAATTCCTTCTCGATTTTAGGCTTACCCTTGTCCAAAAAAGCTTTCGTAATACAGCCCAGAAAAATCACAAGTATGGGAATTCCAAAATCAAGCCCTATCTGCAATATATCATTGTGGACGAATCGGACACGGTATACCCCCGTCTGCATGGCTTGCTGCAGATAGAAATATCCCATGTAACCCATACCAAGCGGATATCGCGAAAGCATTGGTATCGCGTCAGCAACATAAAGAAGCCGTCCCAGAAAGGTGCTCTCCATAGCACCGATTGTCATGAAGCGCCCAGCCGGGCTATCTAACCCTATGTATACAGAGGTTATCACAATGGCAGCTGGGAGCAACACTGCACAGAGAATCACCCGTATGTCAAAGTGGTATCCAGTCAGAAGGAACCACACTTCCATGCATATGTACAATAACCATATTGTTCTGGAACCGGATAGGTAAAGTCCCATTGCCAGAATCAGATAGTATATAAATGTCTGCCGTCCTTTTGCTACATGGTGCAACACCCCAATCCCAAGGAGTATAAATAGCCCATACGTATTTGCATACTGGAAAGTTCCTGCCAACCTGCCTCCCTCAATAAACAAATCTTTGCAGGCTGGCACAAGCGACAACAGGGCTGCAAGCAATGTCATGGCCACTCCGATATCCGGCAGTAATTCGATCACCTTACACCTGCATCTATCGGGTAGCTGCAGATATGTCAACCGGAAAAGGAACATAGAGCATACATGGAGAAGTCCAATAAAGGACTCCCCCTTGTCGATTCCCCAAACCATTGTGAATGATGCACCAAGGAAAAATAATATCCAGATCTCTATCTCTTTCTTGTCTGGAAGAACTATATAACCTTTGTCTCTCAAGTTGCAGAGCAAATATACTGTATAAAATAAGGCTGTTACTCCAAGCATCACATTGCCCGTAACACCGCCTAACAGGAACGTCAGCGTGAAGAACACAGGATAGGGACCGTCATTATATAATATGTCAAACCATTCTTGTAAACTTCGTAACATGGCAAATCAATATACAGAGATATCGCAGTTGGGATAAGCTTTAACAAACTTCTCTTCTATCTCTTTCCGCCGTTTGTCACTACTATAATCATCTACTAAACCCGACACACTTAATGTGGTTAGATTGGGTATCTGGCTCAAGGCTTCGATTATTGCATCAGCCTCGTCACGAGTAAATTCATTATAATCAGACATTCCTCCAAAAACAATATGTAACTGTGTGAGTTGTTGAAGCTCCTGTAACGCATCAACGTTCCTTATATCTGAGGCCACTATTGAAAGGGACTCCAGAGCAGGCATTTTCCCCGTAATCTCACTGCAGTCAGCATAATCATCATATACACTGTATTTCAATGTCCCATCACCCCCGTATACAGTGACCATCTCAGGGCAATCAATAAACGAATTATCTTCATATCGACCCATTCCTGAGACAAGTTCCTGCACATTTATAAGTCCGTTGACATCTTTGAGATTCATGCACTCCCTGAAGGATCCTATTCCTAGGGTAGTTAAATCTGGGGATGCATGAACCTTCATAAGCTCAGGAACATACCCAAACGCATTATCTGCGATTGCAATGATTCCTTCAGGAATTGTGTACTCGGGATCCCCTTTTCCCGAAGGATATGCAAGAATCGTCTGAGTCCGCGTATTTATTAGTGCTCCATCCTGTGCACTAAAAATGACATTATCAGCCGCAACCTCAATACGTTCAAGATAAACGCTTCCATAGAAGGCACCTGTCAGAATATTTTCCACTGATGCCGGTATCTCATATACACTTCCTTCCCTCTGTGCCGGATAAGAGATCAATGTCTTCATATCACTAGAAAACAGGACGCCATCTACGACGACAAATGCAGTGTTGCCTTCCTCTACATTTATCTCCTGTAAGGATGTACAGTATGTGAAC